>CAZBUU010000095.1:0-13962 GCA_964495125.1 uncultured Rubrivivax sp. | reverse complement strand
AGCGCAGCAGCTGCTTGCGCGGGTCGTCCTTCTCGACGATGGTGTAGCGGATGTTCGGCCGGTCGAAGCTGGCGACGAAGAGGCGCGCGTCCTCCAGCTTCAGCCGTTCGATGATGTCGGCGCGCGTGTGCTCGTCGGCCGTGGCGGTGAGCGCCAGGCGCGGCACGCCCGGGAACTGTTCGTGCAGCGCGCTCAGGCCGAGGTATTCCTCGCGGAAATCGTGGCCCCACTGGCTGACGCAGTGCGCTTCGTCGATGGCGAACAGGCTCAGCAGCCCGCGTTCGGACAACGACTGCATCATGGCCAGGAAACGCGGCGTGAGGATGCGCTCGGGCGCGGCGTACAGCAGCGTCAGCTTGCCCGACATCAGGTCGCGCTCGACGCGGCGCGCCTCGTCGCCGTCGAGCGAGCTGTTCAGGAAGGCCGCGGCCACGCCCAGTTCGTCCAGCGCCCCCACCTGGTCGTGCATCAGCGCGATCAGCGGGCTCACCACCACCGCCACGCCCTGTCCGGCGCGGTGGCGCACGATGGCCGGCACCTGGTAGCACAGGCTCTTGCCGCCGCCGGTGGGCATGAGCACCAGCGCATCACCGCCGGCGGCCACGTGCTCGATGATCTCGCGCTGCTCGCCGCGGAAATCGCCGTAGCCGAAGACCTCGTGCAGCACCTGCTGCGGGTTCGTTGAGGGGGGCGACAACACGGCGGACATGGCTGGGGCGCGATGGTACGCGACGGGTCCCGTTTCCCACCCCGCTGGATGGGGGCGTCCGAGCGGGTGGCCCGCTGGGGTGACTCCGAAGAGCGGCTCGCTGCGCAGGCTCGGCGGCGATAATGGCCGCATCTCACCCCACACAGCCCGCCGGAGCCCGCCATGGCCTCAGTCAACAAAGTCATCCTGATCGGCAACCTCGGCCGCGATCCCGAGGTGCGCTATGCGCCCAGCGGCTCGGCCATCGCCAACGTCACCATCGCCACCAGCCGCAGCTGGAAGAACAAGGACAGCGGCGAGCGCCAGGAAGAGACCGAATGGCACCGTGTCGTCTTCTACGACCGACTGGCCGAGATCGCCGGCGAGTACCTGAAGAAGGGCAAGTCGGTCTACGTGGAGGGCCGTCTCAAGACGCGCAAGTGGACCGACAAGGACGGCGTCGAAAAATTCACCACCGAGATCATCGCGCAAGAGATGACCATGCTCGGCGGCCGTGAAGGCGGCATGGGCGGTGGTGGCGGCGACGACATGGGCGAGCCGCGCAGCGCCCCCGCTCAGCGCAGCACGCCACCGGCCCGCAGCGCCCCGGCGCCCAAGCCGGCCTCGAAGTCGGCCACCGGCTTCGACGACATGGATGACGACATCCCGTTTTGACGGGGGCCTGCACTAGAGGCGGAACACCGCCATCGTCTGGCTTAGCGAGCGGGCCTGGAACTTCAGGCTTTCGGCGGCGGCGTTGGACTCCTCCACCAGTGCCGCGTTCTGCTGCGTCGCCCGGTCGAGATCGCTCACCGCCAGGTTGACCTGCGCGATGCCGCTGGACTGCTCGCCCGCGGCGCTCGTGATCTCGTCGACGATGCGGCCGACGCGCTGAACGCGCTCCACGAGCTCGCTCATCGAGGCACCGGCCTGGCCCACCAGGTCCGAGCCGCGCTGCACGCGGTCCACCGACTCGGTGATCAGCGCCTTGATCTCCTTGGCGGCCTGCGCGGAACGCTGCGCCAGCGTGCGCACCTCGGCGGCCACCACGGCGAAGCCGCGGCCCTGTTCTCCGGCGCGCGCCGCCTCCACCGCGGCGTTCAGCGCCAGGATGTTGGTCTGGAAGGCGATGCCGTCGATGACGCCGATGATGTCGGCGATCTTCCGGGAGCTGTCGTTGATGGTGCCCATGGTGGCCACCACCTCGCCCACCACGGTGCTGCCCTGCTGGGCGGTGGTGCTGGCCTGGCCCGCCAGCTCGTTGGCCTGACGTGCCGACGTGGAAGTGCTGGCCACCGTGCCGGTGAGCTGCTCCATTGCCGCCGCGGTCTGCTGCAGGCTGGAGGCTGCCTGTTCGGTGCGCGCCGACAGGTCCAGGCTGCCGGAGGCGATCTGCGAAGAGGCGGTGGCGATGCTGTCGGTGGACTGGCGGACCTCGCCGACGATGCGGCGCAACGACACCACCGTGGCGTCCAGCGCGCCCAGCAGGCTGCGCGCGTCGGAGTGCGGCACCGAGACGCTGAGGTTGCCTTGCGCCACCTGCTGCATCACCTGCATGGCCTGTTCGGGTTCGCCACCGATCTGGCGCAGCACGGCGCGGGCGATGATGGCGCCCAAGACGCCGAGCGCCGTGATGATCGCCAGCGCCACGCCCATCGTCTTCACCAGCGTGGCGCGGATCTGGGCCTGCACGTCGTCCATGTACAGGCCGGAACCGATCATCCAGTTCCATTCCTTGACGACCGACAGGCGCTGCAGCTTGGGCACCGCCACCGTGCTGCCGGGGCGCGGGAAGCTGCTCTCGACGAAAGCCCAGCCGTCCGGGCTGCGGGCAGCGGCGCTGACCAGGCTCTGGATCACGTCGGCGCCGTTGGCGTCCTTGACCTTGCCGATCATGTTCTGGCCGGCCCACTCGGGCTTGGAAGGCAGCAGCACGTTCACGCCGTCCAGCGTGTAGATGTAGTAGTAGTCGGCGCCCGTGTCGCCATAGCGCGCCACGCGCAGGGCTTCGACGGCGGCCTTCTGCGCCTCGGCCACCGTCATGGCGCCGCTGGCGGCCTTCTTCTGGAAGGCGTCGACGATGGCGTGGCCGAGCTGCACCGCCACCGTGACCTCGCGCTGGCGGGCCTCCAGCATCTGCTCGCTCAGCTGCCAGAACGAAATGGCGGCCAGCACGGCCATGCCCAGGACCGTCGTGCCGATGAGCAACGCGATCTTGTGCCTGAAGGATTCGAACAGTTTCATGGGGTGCCTTCGGGGATCTCGGGCCCGGCCACGCCCCCTGGCATGGCTTCAGGGCCAGACGGGCTCATCGGACGTTGGTGGCCGAAGTTGAGGCCTGCGCCGGGCAAGGCCGTTCCGCCTTGGGCCTAACATCGACGAACTCCACGGCAGCTCAGGCACGCCCGTTGACCCCATCCGCCCGACCCGCCCTCCCTGACACGTTGCGATGGTTCGCCGGCATCGACGGCGGCGGCACCGGCACGCGCCTGAAGCTCGCCGACGTCGAGGGGCGCGTGTGCGGCCAAGGGCAGGCAGGAGCATCGTCGCTGAGCCAGGGCGTCGAAGCGGCCTGGCGCGAGGTTCAGCGGGCGCTCGGCGCCGCCTGCGCCGCAGCGGGTGACCCGGGGGCCCCGCCCGCCAGCATCGCACTGGGGCTCGGTCTGGCCGGCGCCGGCGTGCTGGCGCAGCGTCAGGCCTTTCTGGCCGCCGATCCCGGCTTCGCCTTCATCGTCCTGGACAACGATGCGCGCACGCAGCTGATCGGCGCCCACCGCGGCGGCCCCGGCATCGTGGTGGCTGCCGGCACCGGCACGGTGGCGCTGGCGCGTTACCCCGACGGCACGCACCGCCAGGCCGGCGGCTGGGGCTTCCCGGTGGGCGATGAAGGTGGCGGCGCCTGGCTGGGCCTGCACGCCATGGCCCACGCGCATGCGGTGCTGGACGGGCGTGCCGAGGCCGGCCCCCTGTCGCAGGCCGTGTTCGCGCAGGCCGGCGGCGATGCCCAGGCGCTGCTGGCCTGGTGCGCCCAGGCCCGGCAGGCGGCCTATGCCACCTTGGCGCCGCGGGTCTTCCAGGCTGCCGAAGCCGGCGACGCGCAGGCCGAGTCGCTGCTGCAGGCGGCCGCCGACCACCTGGCGCGGCTGGCGCAGGCGCTGCAGACCCGCGCCGGGCCGCTGCCCGTGGTGATGCGCGGCAGCATCGGCGAGCGCCTGCTCCCACGCTGGCCGGCATCGCTGCGCGCGCAGCTGGTGCCCGCGGCCGGCGACAGCGCCGACGGCGCGCTGCAACTTCTGCGCGAAGCCCTGGCGAAGCGATGAACGAACTGCGCGGCCACCTCCTCACGCCCGGCGGATGGCTGCGCGGCGCGATGCGCATCGAAGACGGGCACATTTCGGCGCTGGACGGGGAACCGGTGGACGAAGCCACGGTGCGTGCCGACGCGGCCATGCCCGTGCTGCTGCCCGGCTTCGTCGACACCCACGTCCATGGCGGCGGCGGCGCCGACACCATGGACGCCGGCGACGCCGCGTTGACCCTGGCGCGGCTGCACGTCCGCCACGGCACCACGGCGCTGCTGGCCACCACGATGACGGCGCCAATGGCCGACATCGAGGCCGCGCTGCGCGCCGTGGCGCCGCAGGTCGCGCGGCGCCCGGCCGGCAGCGCGCGCGTGCTGGGCGTGCACCTCGAGGGCCCTTACATCAGCCCCGAACGCCTGGGCGCGCAGCCGGCCTTCGCGCGCGCGCCATCGGGCGACGAGCTGCTGGCGCTGAACGCCATCGCCCCCATCCGCCTCGTCACGCTGGCTCCGGAAGTGAGTGGCATGCTGGCGATGATCCCGGCGCTGGTGGAAGCGGGCATCCGCGTGCAGATCGGCCACACCGCCGCCACCTACGAGCAGGCCACGGAGGCGATGTCGCTGGGCGCCAGCGGCTTCACCCACCTCTTCAACGCCATGAGCGCGCTGCACCACCGCGCGCCGGGTGCCGTGGGCGCGGCGCTGGCCCATGGGCGGCACGCCGAGCTGGTTCCCGACCTGCTGCACGTGCACCCGGGGGCCATCCGCGCCGCGCTGCGTGCCATCCCCGGGCTCTTCTGCGTCACCGACGCCACCGCCGCAGCCGGCATGCCCGATGGCGACTACCGCCTCGGGCGCCAGACGGTGAGCAAGTGCCTGGGCGGCGTCCGCCTGCCCGACGGCACCCTGGCCGGCAGCACGCTGACCATGGACGTGGCGCTGCGCAACCTGGTCGGCATCGGCCTGCCGCTGGCGGAGGCTTCGGCGCGCTGCAGCCGGCATGCGGCCGACTACCTGGGGCTGGCCGAGCGCGGGCGGCTGGCCGTCGGCGCCTGGGCGGATGTGCTGGTGCTGGATGGCGCGACGCTGACGCTGCGGCAGGTGGTCGTCGAAGGCGAGGTGATGGCCGCATGACGGGGATGTCGCGCATGGCGGCCGAAGCCGCGGAAGCGCCCGAGGTCGCCGCCCGCCTGCTGGAGCGCGAGGCCGCCGCCCTCGCCGCCATCGGCGAGGACCTGCGCGCCGATCCGCCGCGTTCACTGCTCACCGTGGCACGCGGCAGCAGCGACCACGCCGCGCACTACATGGCCTACCTGGTGATGGCGCGGCTCGGGCGGCTGGTCACCTCGCTGCCCATGTCGCTGGTCACCTTGTACCGATCGCAGATCGAATGCGCAGGCCTGGTCGCAGTGGCCTTCTCGCAGAGCGGCCAGAGTCCCGACCTGGTGGAGCCGCTGCGCGGCTTCGGCGAGCGGGGTGCGCGCACCGTGGCCTTCGTCAACGAACCTGCCTCACCGCTGGCGCGGGCGGCCGGCCGGTGCGTGCCGCTGCATGCGGGGGCCGAACGCAGCGTGGCCGCCACCAAGAGCTTCGTCGCACAGCTCGTGGCCGGTGCCGCGCTGGTGGCCGCCTGGCAACGCGACGCAAGCTTTGCAACGGCGCTGCAGGCCTTGCCCGCGGTGCTGGCGCAGGCCGGCCGGCAGGACTGGACGCCCGCCATCGGTGCGCTGCAGGGCGCGCAGCAGCTCTACGTGATCGGCCGCGGCACGGGCCTCGCAGTGGCCATGGAAGCGGCGCTGAAGTTCAAGGAGGTCTGCGGCCTGCACGCCGAGGCCTACTCGGGCGCCGAGGTGCAGCACGGCCCCATGGCGCTGGTGGAGCCGGGCTTTCCGCTGTTGGTGATGGCACCTGCCGGCCCGGCGCAGGCGGGGCTGCTGGCATTGGCAGCGCAGATGCGCGAGCGTGGCGCTCGCGTGCTGGTGGCGGCGCCGGCCGGCACGCCGGGTGCCGAACTGCCGCTGGCCGCCAGTGGCCATGTCGATCTCGACCCCATCAGCATGGTGGGCAGTTTCTATGGCATGGTCGAGGCCCTCGCGCGGGCCCGCGGCCTGGACCCGGACGCGCCGAGGCACTTGAACAAGGTGACGAGGACGCGCTAGCTTGCCGGCTGGCGCCCACCGAGCCGCCAGCCAGGAGAACGCATGCGACTCACCGCCCAGGATTTCCCGCCCGAGGCCTTGCGCCTCTTCGACCAGTACGTGCACGGCGGCCTCAGCCGGCGCGGCTTCATCGAGCAGGCCACCCGTGTGGCCGGCACCCCGGCTGCCGCAGCCGCCATGCTGGCCGCGCTGAGCCCGCGCTTCGCCGAGGCGCAGGTGGTCAAGCCCGACGACCCGCGCATCCTGACGCAGCGCCAGGCCTTCGACTCGCCGCAGGGCAACGGCCATGTGCTGGGTCTGCTGGCGCTGCCGGCCAAGCCCAAGGGCCGCCTGCCCACCGTGCTGGTGGTGCACGAGAACCGCGGCCTGAATCCGCACATCGAGGACATCACGCGCCGACTGGCCGTGGACGGCTTCCTCGCCTACGCGCCCGATGCGCTGGCCATGAGCGGCGGCTACCCGGGCGACGAAGACAAGGCGCGCGCCGCCTTCGCCAAGCTCGACCAGGCCAAGGCGCGTGCCGACTTCCTGGCCGCCGCGCAGGCGCTGCTGAAGCTGCCCGAGAGCAACGGCAAGCTCGGCGCCGTGGGCTTCTGCTACGGCGGCGGCATGGTCAACTGGCTGGCCACGCAGCTGCCCGAACTGGCGGCCGGCGTGCCCTTCTACGGCGGCCAGCCGCCGGCCGCCGACGTGGCGAAGATCAAGGCGCCGCTGCTCATCCACTACGCCAGCAACGACGAGCGCATCAATGCCGGCGGGCCGGCCTACGAGGCAGCGCTGAAGGCGGCCGGCAAGCGCTACGAGGCGTTTGTCTACCCCGGCACGGAGCACGGCTTCAACAACGACACCACGCCGCGCTTCAACACCGAAGCCGCCAAGCTGGCCTGGGGGCGAACCATCGCCTTCTTCAAGCAGCACCTCGGTTGAAGCGGGCTAGAGCGCCAGCACCAGCCGGGCGCTCTTCGCGCGCGAGCAGCAGGGCAGCATCTGCCTGCCCTCGGCCTGTTCCTCGGGCGTGAGGTACTGGTCGCGGTGGTCGGGCGTGCCGTCCACCACGCCCGTCAGGCAGGTGCCGCACACGCCTTGCTCGCAGGAGGTCATCACCTCCACGCCGGCGGCGGCCAGGGCCTGCACGATGCTCTGGCCCTTGGCCACCATCAGCACGCGCTGGCTGCTCTGCAACATCACCTCGAAGGGGCCGTCGCTGTCGTGCACCACGGGCGCGGCGCCGAAGCTCTCGGAGTGGATCTGCGCTTCGGGCCAGCCGCGCCCGCGCGCGATGCCGAGCACGGCGTCCATGAAGCCCTGGGGGCCGCAGGCGTAGAGGTGCTCGCCGTCGCGCGGCACGGCCAGGCGCGCCGCGATGTCGAACTTCTGCGCTGGCGGGCCGTCGTCGTGGTGGACCTGCACCCGGCCGGCAAACGCCGCTTCGCGCAGGCGCTGCGCGAAGGCCGTGCGCGCGGCACTGCGGGTGCAGTAGTGCAGTTCGAAGGACTCGCCACGCGCCGTCAGCGCTTCGGCCATCGCCAGCATGGGCGTGATGCCGATGCCGCCGGCCATCAGCACGTGGTGCCGTGCGGCGGAGGCCAGCGGGAACAGGTTGCGCGGTGCGCCGATCTGCAGCACGTCGCCTTCGTTCACGCGCTCGTGCATGCCGGCCGAGCCGCCGCGGGATGCGGCTTCACGCAGCACCGCGATGAGGTAGCGCTGCACTTCATCGGACGTCGGGCCGGGCGCGTTGCACAGCGAGTAGGGCCGTGTGGCGCCACCGGGCAGGTGCACGTCGATGTGCGAGCCCGCGGTGAACGCGGGCAGCGCGCCGCCATCGGCCGCCACCAGCTCGAAGCTGCAGATGCCCTCGGCCTCGGCCTGCTTGCGCGCCACGCGCACCGACAGCAAGCCGCCCATCAGGCGGCCGCCGGTTGCGCGGCCTGGGCGGCGGCGGCTTCCTCGGCCACCATGCGCTCGATGACGCGCCGCGCGGCCACGCCGCCGGCGTCGATGTTCAGCGCCAGCAGCTTGCGCCCGGGGTAGGTGGACAGGTTGCGTTGCTGCAGTTCCAGCATCTCCTGGTCTTCGGCGAAGATGCGGCCCTGGCCTTCGCGGATCTGCGCTGTCAGGCCCTCGTCGCGCGGCTTGAAGCGGCGCGCCATGCCCCAGAAGTACCACATGGTGGTCTCGGTCTCGGGGGTGATGAAGTCCACCACCGTCGTCGCGGCCTTCTTGTCGGCCGGCGCGTCCTTGCCGCCCTGGCCCAGCAAGGCCACGCCCACTTCGATGAACACGTGGCTGGGCGGCGCGAAGTGGCAGATCTGCCAGCGGTCCACCAGTTGGTCGGTGGGCAGGTCGTTCATCTTCAGCGCCATCTTCCAGAAGGGCGGCGGCTCGATGCCGTTCATGAAGCGGCTGGTGTAGACATGGTCGCCCTCGGTGCGCGTGGTGCAGGGCGTCTGGTCGATCTCCTTCTGGCCGATGCTGGTGCTGTGCACGTAGGTCTCGTGCGTCAGGTCCATCAGGTTGTCGATCATGAGCTGGTAGTTCGCCTGGATGTGGTACAGCCCGCCGCCGTAGGCCCAGTCGGGGTTGTCGGCCCAGGGCAGCTCAGGCAGCAGGTCGCGGCGGGCCAGTGCCGGGTCACCGGGCCACACCCACACGAAGCCGGCGACCTCGGCCACAGGGATGCTGCGGATGGGCGCGAAGCCGCGCACGCGCTGGCCGGGCATGGCGATCGTCTTGCCGTCGCAGCCCATCTCCAGGCCGTGGTAGCCGCACACCAGCTTGCCGTCGATCACCTGGCCCAGCGACAGCGGCGCGCCACGGTGCGGGCACCAGTCTTCCAGGGCTGCCACCTGGCGGTCCGGGCCACGGAAAAACACCAGGCGCTCGCCGCAGATCGTGCGGCCCAGGGGTTTGTCGGTGATCTCGGCCTGCGAGCAGGCCACATACCATGCGTTCTTCGGAAACATCGCGGAAGCTCCTGGTCGGGTGAGCGATTGGATCCAATTGTGGCTATATTGCCCCAAAAAAGTCAACGACAATGCAGTCAATGGATCCAATTGAGGTTTCAGCCGACTCCACCAGCGTGGTGGCCATGCTCCGGCAGATGATCGTCAGCGGCCGCCTGCCGGCCGGTGAGCGCGTGGCCGAGATCCCGGTGGCGGAGTCGCTCGGTGTCTCGCGCACGCCAGTGCGGCTGGCCTTCCGTTCGCTGGAGCAGGAAGGCCTGCTGGAGAAGGCCGGCAAGCGCGGCTACGTGGTGCGGCGCTTTTCGGAGGCCGACGTGCGCACCGCCATCGAGGTGCGCGGCATGCTCGAAGGCATGGCGGCGCGCCATCTCGCCGAACGTGGCCTCACGTCGGAAGTGCAGGCCGCGCTGGCCCAGGCCGTGGCCGACGGCGCGGCGGTGCTGGCCAAGGGCCATCTGGTGGACGACGACATCGCGCGCTGGAGTGCTCTGAACAAGCGTTTCCACCAGGCCATCGTCGGCGCGCACGAGAGCCACGTCATCGGCGACGCCATCGCGCGCAACAACCACCTGCCTTTCGCGTCGGCCGATTCCATCGCGCTGGACCGCGGCTCGCTGCCGGCCGAGTTCGAGAAGCTGCGCATCGCACAGCTGCAGCACCGGCTGGTGTTCGACGCGCTGGAGCGCCGCGAGTCAGCGCGCGTGGAGATGCTGATGCGCGAGCACGCCTGGGTGGGCTTCCGCTACGGGCAGCTGTTCGGCCTGCCGCCGATGGCGCTGGGCGGCTGATCAGGCCGCCGGCGCGCACAGGCCCAGCAAGCGCACCGCGTTGTCCTTCAGGATCAGCGGCTTGACCTTGTCCTTGAAGCCGGCTTCGTCGAAGTCCTTCATCCAGCGCTCGGGCGTGATCAGCGGGTAGTCGCTGCCGAAGAGCATGCGGTCTCTCAGCAGCGTGTTGGCGTATTGCACGAGCTGGGGCGGGAAGTACTTGGGGCTCCAGCCCGAGAGGTCGATCCAGACGTTGGGCTTGTGCAGCGCCAGGCTCAGCGCCTCGTCCTGCCAGGGCCAGCTGGGGTGGGCGATGACGATCTGGATGTCGGGGAAGTCGATCGCCACGTCCTCCAGCAGCATGGGGTTCGAGAGTTGCAGCCGCAGGCCGCCGCCGCAGCGCATGCCGCTGCCGATGCCGCTGTGCCCGCTGTGGAAGATGGCCGGGAGCTTGTATTCGGCGATCACCTCGTACAGCGGCCAGGCCATGCGGTCATACGGGTGGAAGCCCTGCACCGTGGGGTGGAACTTGAAGCCCCTGACGCCCTGTTCCTCGATCAGCCGGCGGGCTTCCCGCGCGCCCATCTTGCCCTTGTGCGGGTCGATGCTGGCGAAGGCGATCATCATGTCGCTGTTGGCCTTGGCCGCTTCGCAGATCTCCTCGTTCGGGATGCGGCGGCGGCCGAGTTGCGCCTCGCTGTCCACCGTGAACATCACGAGGCCGATCTTCTGCTCGCGGTAGTAGGCCACCGTCTCGGCGATGGTCGGCCGGCGGCTGTTGCCGAAGTACTTGTCGGCGGCGCGGTCGTACTCCTCGCCGTAGTTGTCGAAGGGGTTCCAGCAGGACACTTCGGCGTGCGTGTGGATGTCGATGGCGCGCAGGTCGGCGATGTTCAAGGCGGGCTCCAGGGGGCTTGCGGTCGCTATCTTCGCAGGCCGCAGGCTGCGGGTCAGCACGGGATGACAGCGTCCGGCTCGGCAGTCTACACTGCCATAGTTAGCCAGACTATCGATCGCCCATGCCCACCCCGACGCCGGGCGCTCAGCGCCAACGCCCCCTCGCCCTCGGTCCCTACGACTGCGATGTGCTGCCGCAGGCCGGCGGTGGCTGGCTGCTGCGCAACCGCCAGCCCCTGGGCGCCCACGCTGCCCGTTACACCGAGGCGTTGACGCGCTGGGCGCGCGAGCGGCCCGACCAGCCCTTCCTGGCCGAACGCACCGGCACCGGTGCCTGGCGCACGGTGAGCTTCGCCGACGCGCACGCCCAGGTGCTGCGCCTGTCGCAGGGCCTGGTGGACCGCGGGCTGTCGGCCGAACGGCCGCTGGCCATCCTGTCGGGCAACGGCATCGAACACGCGCTGCTGGCGCTGGCCGCCATGCATGTGGGCGCCGCGGTGGCGCCGGTGTCGCCGGCCTATTCGCTGCTGGACACCTCCGGCGCGCGCCTGCGCCACGTGGTGGACCTGCTGACGCCCGGCCTGGTGTTCGCCGACGACGGCGACGCCTTCGGCCCTGCCATCGAACGCGCCGTGCCTGCCGACACCGAAGTGCTGCTGCTCAAGCCCGGCGCCTGTACCCGGCCGCACACCCGCTACGTCGACCTGCTGGCCACCGAACCCGGCCCGGCCGTGGCCGCCGCGCATGCGGCCATCACCCCCGACACCATCGCCAAGTTCATCTTCACCTCGGGCTCCACCAACCTGCCCAAGGCGGTGGCCAACACGCACCGGATGATGTGCACCAACATGCGCATGCACAACCAGTGCTACCCGTTCGCCGAGGACGAACCGCTGGTGCTGGTGGACTGGCTGCCCTGGCACCACACGGCCGGCGGCAACGTGGTCTTCGGCCTGGCGCTGACGAACGGCGGCACGCTGTACATCGACCACGGCAAGCCCACCGACGCCGGCATCGCGCAGACCGTGGCCAACCTGCGCGAGGTTTCGCCCACGATGTACTTCACCGTGCCCAAGGGCCTGGAGGCGCTGGCCGATGCCATGCACGAAGACGCGCAGTTGCGCGAGTCCTTCTTCCGCCGCCTGAAGCTCATCTTCCCCGCCGGTGCCGCGCTGCCGCGCCCGGTGCAGGACGCCGTGGAAGCCCTGGCGCTGCAGACCGTCGGCCAGACCATCGCCATGACCACGGGCCTGGGCATGACCGAGACCGCGCCCTTCGCGCTGACGGCCCACGTGCCCGACTGGCAGGCCGGCATGATCGGCATCCCCGCGCCGGGGCTGGAGGTGAAGCTCGTGCCCGTGAGCGACCGCCTGGAGGTGCGCTACCGCGGCCCCAGCATCACGCCCGGCTACTGGCGCGACGGCGAGAAGACACGCGCCTCCTTCGACGACGAAGGTTTCTTCTGCAGCGGCGACGCGGCGCGTTTCGTCGACCCGGCCGATCCCGCGCGCGGCCTGCGCTTCGACGGCCGCACGAGCGAGGACTTCAAGCTGAACAGCGGCACCTGGGTGCACGTGGGCGCACTGCGCCACGGCGTGGTGGAGGCCGGCGCGCCCTACGTGCAGGACGCCGTCATCACCGGCCATGGCCGTGACGACCTGGGCCTGCTGGTGTTCCTCTGGCCGCGCGCCGCCGAGCTGTCGCCGGCGCTGCCGCCGCGGGCCAGCCTGGCGCAGATCGCCGCCGACCCGCTGGTCCGCGCCTGGATGCAGGCCCTGATGGAGCGCCTGGCCGCGCAGGCCAAGGGCAGTTCGGCGCGCTTCACGCGCGCGCTGCTGCTGGACGAGCCGGCGTCCCTGGAGCGCGGCGAAGTCACCGACAAGGGCTCGATCAACCAGCGCGCCGTGCTGCAGCACCGCGCCACGTGGGTGGAAGAGCTCTACGCCGAGCCGCCGGGCCCGCGCGTGCTGCGCCTGGGCTGAATCAGGTGGCCACTTTCGCGAGCAGCGCCATCAGCTGCTCGCGCTCGTCGCCCTTGAGCTTGCGTGCCAGCCGCGTCTCGTAAGCGGCCAGTTCGCTGCGTACGCGTTCCAGCATGCCGCGGCCGGCGGTGGTGAGCACCAGCGAATAGCGTCGCCGGTCGCCTTCCACCTCGCGCCGGGCGATGAAGCCGGCGCCTTCCAGCGCGTCCACCAGCTTCAGCACGCTGGGCCCGGCGATGCCCAGGCGCCGCGCCAGCGCCGACTGGTTGATCTCGGGTTCCATGGCCACGATGGACAGTGCCGTCAGGCGCGCGGGCGACAGGTCCAGCGTGCCCAGCATCTCGAAGAAGAGGTCGAAGGCGCGCACCTGGGCGCGGCGCAGGGCGTAGCCCAGGGAGTCGGTCTGGAAGTCGAACGGGTCGGCTTCGACGGTCTTCTTCTTGGTGGCCATGGAGGCCATTGTAGGAATCCGAGAATCAACCGCGCTCGACCTTCGGCGCCCGCTTGGCCAGGAAGGCCTGCACGCGCGCCTTGGCCTCGGGTTCGCTCTGCGTGATGGCGGCCATCAGCGACTCCGTCATCAGCCCGTGCTCCATCGGCTGCTCGGCAATCAGCGGCAGCGCACGCAGGATGGCGTAGTTGGACATCGGCGCGTTCTTCGCGATGCGCAGTGCCAGTTCGCGCGCCTTGGCCAGGCCCTGGCCGGTCGGCACGTGGTGGTGCACGAGACCGATCTGGAAGGCCTGCTGCGCGTCGTACACGCGGCCCGTGAGCATCATCTCGGTGACGCGCGAAAAGCCGATCAGCTTGCTCACGCGCACCGAGCCGCCGCCGCCCAGGAAGATGCCGCGGGTGCCCTCGGGCAGGCCGAAGTAGGCCGTGTCGTCGGCCACGCGCACATGGGCGCAGGACGCCAGCTCCAGCCCGCCGCCCACCACGGCGCCCTGCATCACCGCCACCACGGGCCGCTTGCCGAACTGCAGCTGGCGGAAGACCTCGTACCAGGCGTGCGAGTGGTGCACGCCTTCGGCGGCGGACATCTCCTCCAGTTCCGAGAGGTCCAGCCCGGCGCTGAAGTGTTCGCCGCGCCCGGCCAGCACGATGACCTTCACGTCGTCGGCCAGTTGCTCGATCGCCCCGGCCAGCGTGGCCACCATGCGCAGGCTGATGGCGTTGCGCTTCTCGGGGCGGTTCAGCGTGAA
>CAZBUU010000094.1:0-14031 GCA_964495125.1 uncultured Rubrivivax sp. | reverse complement strand
GCCGCGCGCCCGGGGCCCGCCACCGTGGCCCCGCTGGCGGTGCCGGACGGTTCATCCGGCGAACCCGCCATCGCCACCGTCCGCGTCGAAAAGTGCGCCGACTGCAGCAGCCGCGCCGCGCGCCGCCTGGCCGTGCTGCCACCGCGCGTGGGGCCGGTGGCGCCCGAAGCGGGCCTGGCGCCCGAGGCTCTGGGTCAGGCCGCCGCGGCCCGCCTGCAGGCCGCGCTGGCGGCGCGCAACGGCCTGGCCCTGCTGCCGCCCTCGGCCGTGGCAGCGGCGGCGCCGAACGCCGACTACACCGCGCTGCTGGAGCCGGCGCGGGCGCGCCAGGTCCCGGGTGAACTGGTGCTGCAGATCGCCATCGACCGCGTCGAACTTCAGCAGCAGTCGTCCACCCAGCCCAGCGGCGAGGCCAACGCCGCACTGCAGCGCGCCGAGCGGCTGGAAGCCGAGGCCATGCAGGCCCAGGAATCGGCCGTTCAGCGCGACGAGGAAGCCCAGGAAGCCCTGCGCCGCGCCGAACAGATGCGGCGCCAGACCGAACAGACGCAGGCCCAGATGCGCCAGCAGCAGCAAAGCCGCGGCGCGCTCAACCTGGGTCTGCTGTCCAGCATGCTCAGCACCTACGGCGAAGCCTCCAGCACCCAGGACGCGCAGCGGGCCGCGCAGGCTGCGCGCAACAGCCGCGCCGAGGCCGAGCGCAAGTTCCAGCAGTCGCGCATCCTGAAGGACCAGGCGGCGCGCGCCATGCTGACCGACCTCGTGGAGACCACGCGCACCGCCGCCAGCGTGGGGCTGAGCTGGAAGCTGGTGGACACGCTGACCGGCGAGCCGGTGGCCGCCGATGCCCTGCGCCTGAGCGACGACGGCAGCGACCAGCGCCGCGTCGGCAGCGCCTACGGCAACGGGCTCAACCCCGCGGCCAGCGCACGCGCCCGCAGCACGGTGGAAAAGCTGCTCGAGCAGGCCGTGGCCCAGGCCGCCGAGCGCCTGGCCACGGGCGCCGGCCCGGTGCCGCTGCGCACGCGCATCGCCCGCGTGGACCGCGCCTCGGTGCAGATCGCCGGTGGCCGCAACCTGGGCCTGGAGGTCGGCGACAGCTTCGCCGTGCGCCGCATCGACCTCAATGCCGTGGACGGCGCGAGCGGCCGCCTGGTCAACGCCGGCACGGCGCAAGAGGGCCTGTTGCGCGTGGTGGAGGTGGGCGAGGACTCGGCCAAGGCCGTGGTGCAGCAGGGCGCCGGCAAGCTGAACCGCGGCGACGTGCTGGAGTGGGTGGGCGTCTACAAGCCCGCCGCGCCCTGAGCGCGCCTCAGGCCGTCTCCAGCAGGCCGCGTTTGCGCAGCAGCGGCTCCACCGTGGCGTCGCGGCCGCGGAAGGCGGCGTAGGTGGCGCGCGGCTCCACGCTGTTGCCTGCCGCGTACACGTGGCGCAGCAGGCGCTTGGCGGTGGCGGTGTCGAAGGCGCTGCCGGCCTCCACGAAGGCGTCGAAGCCGTCGGCGTCCAGCACCTCGGCCCACAGGTACACGTAGTAGCCCGAGGCGTAGGCGCTGCCGGCAAACAGGTGCTGGAAGTGCGGGAAACGGTGGTTCAGACCCGCCTCCGGCGGATGGCCATGGCGCGCCAGGACCTCGGCCTCGAAGGCCCCCAGGTCGGCCGGCGGCTCGGCTTCTTCCAGCGCGTGCACGGCGAGGTCGATGATGGCGCTGGCGGTGTAGCGCACGGTCTCGTAGCCCTGGCCGAAGCGTTGCGCGGCCTGCAGCCGCTGCACCAGCGCCTCGGGAATGGGCTCGCCGGTGTGCACGTGGCGCGCATGGCGCTGCAGCACCTCGGGCTCGGCGATCCAGTGCTCGAAGATCTGCGACGGCAGTTCGACGAAGTCGCGCAGCACCTGCGTGCCCGACAGGCGCTCGTAGGTGACGTCCGACAGCAGCCCGTGCAGGCCATGGCCGAACTCGTGGAAGAGCGTGCGTGCGTCGTCCAGCGACAACAGCGTGGGCGCGCCCTGCGCGCCCTTGGCGAAGTTGTTGTTGTTCAGGATCACCGGCAGCTGCGGCACGCTGCCGTTGCGGTGCTGCCAGCGCAGGTTGCTCATCCAGGCGCCGCTGCGCTTGCCGGGGCGGGCGAAGTTGTCCTGCAGGAAGATCCCCATCAGGCGCCCCGTGGCGTCGAAGACTTCGTAGCCCTTCACGTCCGGGTGGTAGACCGGCAGGTCGGTGCGCGGCTGGAAGCGCAGCCCGAAGAGCCGACCTGCGCAGTCGAAGGCGGCCTCCACGACGCGGCCCAGTTCGAAATACGGCTTGACCTCGGCGTCGTCCACCTGGAAGCGCCGCTGCCGCACCTTCTCGGCCCAGAAGCGCCAATCCCAGCCCTGCAGCGGGGCCGTCTCGCCGGCGGCGCGCATCTCTTCCAGAAGGAGTTCGCGTTCCTGCGCCAGGGCCGCAAGGGCGCGCGGCCACACGGCGTCCAGCAGGCCCTGCACGGCCGCGCGCTGGCCGGCCATGGTGTCGGCCAGGGCGTGGTCGGCGAAGCAGCGGTGGCCGTGCAGGCCCGCCAGTTCGCGGCGCAGGCGCAGGATCTGGCGCGCCACGGGCCGGTTGTCGTGCTCGCCGGCGTGTTCGCCGCGGCGCGTCCAGGCGTCCCAGACCTGCTGGCGGAGGTCGCGCCGCGTCGAGAAGGTGAGGAAGGGCATCACCTGCGAGCGCGTCAGTGACACCACGTGCCCGGCCAGTCCGCGCTCGGCCGCCGCCTGCCGCGCCACGTCGCGCAGCGAGGCGGGCAGGCCGGCGAGGTCGGCCTCGTCCTTGAGCGGCAGCACGAAAGCGCCTTCGTCGTGCAGCAGGTTCTGGCCGAACTGCGTCTGCAGGCGCGCCAGTTCCTGCATCAGCTGTGAATGGCGCTCGCGCGCGGCCGGCGCCAGGCGCGCGCCGGCGCGCACGAAGTCCAGGTGCAGGCGTTCCAGCAGTCGCCGCTGTTCGGGGGTCAAGCCCAGCGTGTCGCGCTTTCCGTGCAGCGAGTCCAGGCGTGCAAAGAGAGCGGGGTCGGTGAGGATGGCGCTGGCGTGGGCTGCCATGGGCGCGGCCATGGCGCGCTGCACGGCCTGCAGTTCAGGGCTGGTGGCCGACGAGGTGAGGTTGTAGAAGGTCGCCGCCACGCGCGACAGCAGGCGGCCGGCGCGGTCGAACGCGGCCACGGTGTTGTCGAAGTCGGGCGCTGCCGGCCCGGCGGCGATGGCGGCAAGTTCCTCGCGGTGCTGCGCCATGGCCTGGCGCAGCGCAGGCTCGAAGTGTTCCGGCAGCAGCGCGCCGAACGGTGGCAGGCCGTGGGGGGTGTCCCAGGGCGCCAGCAGCGGGTTCGCGACGGTCACTTGCCGCGGCGGATGGCGATCTCGTCGTCTTCGCGGTAGCGGCGGCCACCACACTCGCTGACCCAGGCCGAGCGGTCGGCCTCCAGTGCCTTGCCGGCCTCGTTGGCCGGTGCGTTGCGGCCGTTCCAGTCCTGCACGCGGGCGTCCAGCGCGCCGGCCTTGGCGTTGTAGGCGTCGATGGCCGCCTTCATCTCCGCCTCCACCTTGGCGCGTTCGGCTTCCAGCTGCTTCTGCTCCACTTCCAGCGCCACGCGCTCCTCGTTGATTTGCGTGCGGATGCGCTCCGAGGTGGCGTCCTTGCGCGTGCTGGCCTGGAACTCCGCGGCCTTCTTGTTCCAGGCCTCGACGCGGGCCGCGTAGGCGCGGGTGCGGGCGTTCATCTCTTCGGCGCGGGCGTTGCTCTGCAACCCGGCACGCTCGGCCTTCAGCTTCTCCTGGTCGGCCGTGATCTGCTGCTTCTCCTGGTCCAGCGTCGCGCGGCGCTGGTCGTTTTCGGCCAGGCGGCTGCGCAACTGCTCCTCGCGGCTGAGGCACACGCGCAGTTCGTCGCGCGTCATGATCGGGCCGCCTGCGGCATTGCCCGTCAAGGTGGCAGTGCGGCCCTCGGGCGCTGCCGGCGCGGGCTTGGCGGGCGGCTTGGGGGCGGGCTTGGCAGGTGCAGGCTTGGCCGGTGCGGCAGTCTGCGCCAGGGCAGGAAACGCAGTCAGGGACAGGCACAGGCTGGCGGCCAGCAGGTGGGCAAGCTTCATCGTCTTCCTCGGAGAGTCGGGGCCGGACGCACCGGCGTGGAGGGGGGCAATGATGCCACCCTTGCCTGCAGCCTCCGTGCCGCCGGCACTGCGGACTTGCACCGAGACGCGCGGCCGTCTGGCGCCGGTATGGCACAGTGCGGGCCCGTTCCACGCCCGCACGCCCGTCCCCGGGCCCTTTCGATGGCCCTCAAATCCACGGTCTACAAGGCGACGGTCGCCATCGCCGACATGGACCGCTCGCTCTACGCCACGCACACGCTGACGCTGGCGCGGCACCCGTCGGAGACCGACGAGCGGCTGATGGTGCGGCTGCTGGCCTTCGCCTTGCACGTCCCCGCGGACGACATGGACGGCCCGCTGGCCTTCGGTCGCGGCATTTCCGACACCGAGGACCCCGACCTCTGGCACACCAGCCTGGCCGGCGAGATCCGCCACTGGATCGACGTCGGCCAGCCCGACGACCGCCGCCTAGTGCGCGCCTGCGGCCGCGCCCGCCGCGTCACCGTGTACTGCTACAGCAACGCCTCGTCGATCTGGTGGAACGGCATCGCCGGCAAGCTGGCGCGGCTGGAAGCGCTGACGGTGTGGCAGTTGCCCGCCGCGCAGAGCCAGGCCCTGGCCGCGCTCGCCGCCCGCAACATGAACCTGCAGGTGACGGTGCAGGAAGGCCAGGTCTGGGTGGGTGACGGCAGCGAGAGCGTGGAGATCCACCCCGTCGTGCTCAAGGCCGGCAGGGGCTGATTCGCGGCCGCGCGCGGCTTGCGCCATCATGCGGGCCCCGGCCACGAGCCGCTGCCACCCCTTCCGACCGATGAAGTCGACCCGCCTTGCCGCGAAGGCCGCCACCGCGGCCCTGCTCGCCGGCCTGCTGAACCCCTGGAACGCCATGTCTCAGACCCCGCCCGCCACGGCCGCCATCGCCGCCGACCCCTATCTCTGGCTCGAAGACGTGCAGGGCGAGAAGTCGCTCGCCTGGGTGCGCGCCCGCAACGCCGAGACCGAGGCCCTGCTGCACGCCACCCCCGGCTACGACGCGCTGAAGAAGAGCCTGCGCGAGGTGCTGGACAGCAAGGACCAGATTCCCTATGTCTCGCGCCGCGGCGACTGGTTCTACAACCTCTGGCGCGACGCCGACAACCCGCGTGGCCTGTGGCGCCGCACCACGCTGGCCGAGTTCCGCAAGCCGCAGCCCGCCTGGGAAACGGTGATCGACGTCGACGCCCTGGGCAAGGCCGAAGGCGAGAACTGGGTCTGGGCCGGCGCCACCTGCCAGGGGCCGACCTACCGACGCTGCCTGGTGTCGCTGTCGCGCGGCGGCGCCGACGCCAACGTCGTGCGCGAGTTCGACACCGTCACCAAGCGCTTCGTCGAAGGCGGCTTCCAGGTGCCCGAGGCCAAGACCATGGGCACGGAGTGGATCGACGACGACCACATCTACATCGCCACCGACTTCGGCGCTGGCTCGCTCACCGACTCGGGCTATCCGCGCATCGTCAAGGCCTGGAAGCGCGGCACGCCGTTGTCTGCCGCGCGCACGGTGTTCGAAGGCCGCAAGACCGACATGTACGCCTGGGTGCAGGTGGATCGGACGCCGGGCCACGAACGCACCCTGGTCGGCCGTTCGCCCGACTTTTACACCAGCGAGATGTCGCTGCTGCAAGGCGACAAGCTGGTGCCCGTCGACAAGCCGATCGACGCGCAGTTCAGCTTCTCGGGACGCCGGCTCTACGTCGAGCTGCGCAGCGACTGGGCCGTGGGCGGCAAGACCTTCCCGCGCGGCTCGCTGCTGGTGACCGAGGCCGCTGCGTACTTGAAGGGCGAACGCAAGTTCACGGCGCTCTTCACGCCCACGGCGACGCGATCGCTGGCCGGCTTCACCGCCACCAGGACCCGCGTGCTGGTGAACGTGCTGGACAACGTGGCCAGCCGCATCGAAGCCTGGAGCGAGAGCCCCGCGGGCTGGACGCGCCGCGAGGTGAAGGCGCCCTTCCCCGGCACCCTGAGCGTGGGCGCACTGCATGACCCGCTGCTGAAGGACGACGCGCTGGCCGAGGCCTACTTCCTCAACGCCAGCGACTTCCTGCAGCCCGACACGCTGCAGATCGGCGACGCCGGCCGCGACGATCTGCAGGTCATCAAGTCCCGCCCCACCTTTTACGACGCCAGCGGCATGCGCGTGGAGCAGCGCTTCGCCACCAGCAAGGACGGCACCAAGGTGCCCTACTTCGTGATCTGGCCGAAGGGCGCCAAGCCCGACGGCAGGAACCCCACGCTGCTGTACGGCTATGGCGGCTTCGAGGTCGCGGAGACGCCCTTCTACTCCGGCGGCATCGGCCGCGCCTGGACCTCGCGCGGCGGCGTTTTCGTCTACTCCAACATCCGCGGCGGCGGTGAGTTCGGCCCGGCCTGGCACCAGGCCGCCATCAAGGCGAACAAGCAGAAGAGCTACGACGACTTCATCGCCATTGCCGAGGACCTCGTCGCCAGCAAGGTGACGAGCCCGCGCCACCTGGGCATCCAGGGCGGCAGCAACGGCGGGCTGCTGGTGGGCGCGGTGATGGTGCAGCGCCCGGACCTCTTCAACGCCGTGGTCTGCCAGGTGCCGCTGCTGGACATGCAGCGCTACCACAAGCTGCTGGCCGGCGCCTCCTGGATGGCCGAGTTCGGCGACCCGGACAAGGCCGAGGAGTGGGCCTACATCAGCCGCTACAGCCCTTACCAGAACGTGAAGAAGGGCGTGAAGATGCCGCCGGTGATCTTCACCACCAGCACGCGCGACGACCGCGTGCACCCGGGCCATGCGCGCAAGATGGCCGCCCGCATGCTCGAGCAGGGCCACGTGGTGCGCTACTGGGAGAACATCGAAGGCGGCCACGGCGGCGCGGCCGACAACGGGCAGAAAGCCGAGATGATGTCGCTGGAGTACAGCTTCCTCTGGCAGCAGCTCGCGGGCCGCTGAGCCGGCCGCGGCAGCCATGCTGCGCTGGATCGACGACCGCATGCCCTTGCCGCCGCCCGAGGCGGCGATGGGGGCCGACACCGAAGTCCCCGGCCTGCTGGCCGCCGGCGGGCGCGTCACGCCGGCGCGGCTGCGCGAGGCCTACCCGCAGGGCATCTTCCCCTGGTACAGCGAAGGGCAACCGGTGCTCTGGTGGAGCCCGGACCCGCGCATGGTGTTGCACACGGCGGAGTTCCACCTCTCGCACAACCTGAGGAAGGCGATCCGCCGCTTCCTGCGCACGCCGGGCTCCGAGATCCGCTTCGACAGCGCCTTCGAGCAGGTGATCGCGGCCTGCGCCGGCACGCCGCGCGACGGGCAGGACGGCACCTGGATCGTGCCCGAGATCCAGCGCGCCTACGCCGCCGCCCACCGCGAAGGCTTCGTGCACAGCGTGGAGACCTGGGTCGACGGCCGGCTGGTGGGCGGCCTCTACTTCGTCGCGCTCGGACGCATGTGCTTCGGTGAATCGATGTTCGCGCACCGCACCGACGCCTCGAAAATCGCCCTGGCCGCCTTCGTCGCCGCCTGCCGCGCGCGCGGCGTGGCCATGATCGACTGCCAGCAGAACACCGGACACCTGGCCAGCTTCGGCGCGCGGGAAATCCCGCGGCGGGATTTCCTCGCCCACGTGGCCAGCGCCACCGCCGACCTGGGGAGTCCGCCGCCGGCCGAATGGTCCTATGATGATTCGGCCTGGGCGCTGGTGATGCCGCCCGCTGTTGCCCTGCCCACCACCCTGCCGTGACGCACCCGAAGGAATTGCCGCTGCGTTCGTTGCAGTTCTACGCAACGGCGCCCTACCCGTGCAGCTACCTGCCCAACCGGCAGGCGCGCTCGCAGGTGGCCACGCCCAGCCACCTGATCCACGCCGACACCTACTCCGGCCTGGTGGCCGCCGGCTTCCGCCGCAGCGGCATGTTCACCTACCGCCCCTACTGCGACGGCTGCCGCGCCTGCGTGCCGCTGCGCGTGCCGGTGGCCGACTTCAAGCCCACGCGCAGCCAGCGCCGCGCGCACAAGGCGCACGCCCACCTCAAGGCGCGCGTGCTGCGCCTGGGCTTCGTGCCCGAGCACTACCAGCTCTACCTGCGCTACCAGAGTGGCCGCCACAGCGGCGGCGGCATGGACCACGACAGCGTCGACCAGTACACGCAGTTCCTGCTGCAGAGCCGCGTCAATTCCCGCCTGGTGGAGTTCCGCGAGCCGGCTGCCGACGGCGGCGCCGGCGCGCTGAAGATGGTGTCCATCCTGGACGTGCTCTCCGACGGCATCTCCGCCGTCTACACCTTCTACGAGCCCGAACCCAACACCAGCTACGGCACCTACAGCGTGATGTGGCAGATCGAGCAGACGAAGCTGCTCAAGCTGCCCCACGTGTACCTGGGCTACTGGATCGAGGAAAGCCCGAAGATGGCCTACAAGGCCCAGTTCCGCCCGCACCAGGTGCTGGTGGACGGGCGCTGGCAACTGGCGGCGCCGGCAGCCGCCTCAGAGGGCTGACCAGGCATCGCTGGCGGTGTCGTGTTCCGCGGCGCCGTCGGCCTTCAGCTTCAGCAGGTGCGCCAGCAGCGAGCGCTGCGCCACGCCGTGCAGCGCGGCCGCCACGTCGTCGTAGGCCTGGGGCACCAGGCTCTCCAGCGGCGCCGGCCCCGCGGCCCGCAGCGCGGCCAGCACCTTGGCCTCGCGGCGCAACCGGTGCGCCACCAGCGCACGCACCACGCCATGAGGGTCGGCCACCAGGAAGCCGTGGCCCGGAGCCAGCCACTCCAGGTCTTCCTCGAGCAGCGCGTTCAGCGAGCGCAGATACACCGCCATGTCGCCGTCGGGCGGGTTGATGACGACGGTGGAGCCCTGCATGACATGGTCGCCCGTGAAGAGCAGCTTCTCTTCCTCCAGCAGGTAACACAGGTGGTTGCTGGCGTGGCCGGGCGTGTGCAGCACGCGCAGCGTGGCGCCCGCGCCGGCGTCGACGCGGTCACCGTGCCGCGGCTCGTGGGCGGCGGCAAAGCTCTCGTCCTGCCAGGCCGCGTGCGCGGCCCCGCGGCCCCACACCGGCGCGCCCGTGGCCTGTGACAGCGCGGCCGCGCCGGGCGAATGGTCGCGGTGGGTGTGGGTGACCAGGATGCGCTCAATGCGCCCTGGCGCCGCCGCCAGCAGAGCCGCCAGGTGTTCGGCGCTCACCGGGCCGGGGTCGATGACGGTGCAGCGTGTGCCGTCGCCCACGAGGTAGCTGTTGGTGCCGGGGCCCGTCATCGGGCCGGGGTTGGGTGCCGTGATGCGAACCACCCGGGGGGACAGGCGCACGGCGCGGCCCGCCACGAGCGTGGCGTGCACGTCGCCCCGGCCTTCGGGGTCGAGCCGGCCGACTTCGGCATAGGCGAACTCATGCGGCAGCACCACCGTTTCGCCCTGGGGGCCGATGGCGCGGCGCGGCATCACCTGGGGCACCGGGCCCGCCGAGCGCAGCGCCGCCAGCGCCTCGGCCACGCTGGAGAAACCGGCCATCTGCTTCAGCAGCACGCGCGTCACCGGCAGCAGCTTGAGCCCGAGCGTCGGCGCCAGCGCGGCCGCGGGCGTGAGCCACATCAGTTCCAGCGACTCCGTGCCATCCACCTCGGCCGCCTGCCCGGCCGGTGCGGCCACGGCGAAGAAGCGCGTGTCGAAGCGCTTGCCCGGCCCCGGCGGCGTGAGCCAGTGCGCGAAGTAGACGAGTTCGCGCAGGTCCAGCATCAGCCCGGTGGCGGCACAGAACTCGGCGGCACCGGCTTCGCCGCGCTGCAGCCGGCCTCGCCAGTCGTGCAGCAGTTCGTGCGGGGCGCTGCCTTCGGCCAGCAGCAGGCCGACTTCCTCGAAGGTCTCGCGCAGCGCCGCGATGCCGAAATCCAGCCCGCCTGCGGCCACGCCGAGCTGTCGGCTGGCCTCGGCATCGCCAGGCCCGAGCGTGTGCGCATGGGCGGCGCGGTCGCGCGCGTCGAGCACGCCACCGGGAAAGACCGCGGCGCCGCTGCGGCGGTCGCCATGGCGCTCGGCGCGCCGCAGCATCAGCAGTTCCAGGCCCGGCGCACCATCGCGCAGCAGCAACAGCGAGGCGGCCAGGCGCGCGTCGGCCGGGTGCTGGTAGCCACCGGTCATCGTGCCACCCCGGCGGCGCGCAGCGCGGCGATGGCGGCGGCGTCGAAACCGGCCTCGGCCAGCACCTCGTCGGTGTGCTGCCCGATCAGCGGCGCGCCTCGCGGCACGCCGGCCGGCGTGCGGTCGAAGCGCGGTGCAGGCGCCGGTTGCGCAATGCCGTCCACCGTCACGAAAGCCTCGCGCTCCCGGGCATGGCGATGGGCCGGCGCCTCTTCGAACGACAGCACGGGCGCGAAGCAGGCGTCGGTACCCTCCAGCCGCGCGCACCAGTCGTCGCGGGTGCGCTGCTTCACTGCGGCGGCGATGGCCTCGCGCATCTCGGGCCACAGGCGGCGGTCGTACTGGCGCTGGACGAAGCGCGGCTCCAGGCCCAGGGCCGCCGCCAGCGTGGCGAAGAACTTGGGCTCCAGCGGCGCCAGGCTGACGTGGCGGCCGTCGGCCGTCTCGTAGGTGTCGTAGAAGGGTGCGCCACCGTCCAGCAGGTTGCCGCCGCGCTCGCCGGCCCACTGGCCGGCGGCCCGCAGGCCGAAGAAGATGGAGGCCAAAGACGCGGCGCCGTCCACCATCGCCGCGTCCACCACCTGGCCGCGCCCGGAGCGCTGCCGCTCGTAAAGAGCCGCCATCACGCCGAAGGCCAGGTAGAGCGCGCCGCCGCCATAGTCGCCCACCAAGTTCAGCGGCGGCACGGGCTTCCCACCGGCGCCGCCGATGGCGTGCAGCGCACCGGTGAGCGCGACGTAGTTCAAGTCGTGGCCCGCCGCAGCCGCCAGCGGGCCGGTCTGGCCGAAGCCCGTCATGCGGCCGTAGACGAGCCCGGGGTTGCGCGCCTGGCAGTCGTCCGGACCGAGGCCCAGCTTCTCGGTCACGCCGGGGCGCAGGCCTTCCAGCAGCACGTCGGCGCGGTCGATCAGCCGCAATGCGGCCCGCACGCCGGCCGGCGCCTTCAGGTCCAGCGCCACAGAGCGCCGGCCACGCGCATTGACGTCGTGCCTGGGCTCCATCGCCAGGCCCAGGCCGCTGGGCTCCAGGCGGTCGATGCGCACCACGTCGGCGCCCAGGTCGGCCAGCAGCATGCCGGCCAGGGGCACGGGGCCGATGGCGGCCAGTTCGACGACACGCAATCCTTCCAGGGGACCTTGTCCAGTCATGGCGCCGCAGTGTGCCGCAAGCCGCGGCCGGCGCCCTTCAGCGGCGACGCAGCGCGCCCAGCGCGATCAGTCCGGCGAGGGCCAGCGACAGGCTGGACGGCAGCGGCACCCCCAGTGTCGGCGGGCCGATCACCAGTGTGTCCACCGTGCCGATGATCCGGCCGCCATTGCCGAAGTAGAACTGCGTATTGGAGAAATTCGCGGGGTTCAGGGGCGTCAGTGGCAGGTCGTCGGACGCGAGCGCCGAGCCGCTCGGGTTCATCAGCGACAGGCTGAAGTCCAGCGTGTTGACGCCGAAGCTGTCCCAGCCACCCTGGTCGTCGAACACCAGGATGCCACCGCTGACCCCGTCGGCCACGGTGGGAAAGCGGCTCTCGAAGACGAAGCTGCCGACGCGGAACGCGGCGGCCGTGCTCTGGGCGTAGATGCCGACCTTGGGGTCGGCCACCGTGTCGGGAGAGTCGCTGTCGAAGGTGTAGTAACCGACGATGCGGTCGCCGCGCGAAACGCCGTCCACCAGCGACTGCAGCACCTCGCCGCCGAACTGCACGGTGACGAGGCCGGCTGCGGCTGGCGCAGCCGTCGCGGCGATGGCGGAGCCCAGCAGGGCCGCGCGGAGCGTGAGGTCGAACATGGTGACGGTCCTCCATCGAGCGTGGTGATGGAGAAGACGAGTTCGCCGGCCAGCGGCGACACGGACCGGCCCACAAAGACCAACGCCACCCGGAGGTGGCGTTGGCAAGTCCTGGTGGGCGGTGCAGGGTTCGAACCTGCGACCCCTGCCGTGTGAAGGCAGTGCTCTACCGCTGAGCTAACCGCCCGACGGCTGCAGCAGGTGCAGCGGTCGGTGAGCCTCAGATTATGCCACGGTTTCCAGCAGCTTCCGCCAGACGGTCTTGCCGCCGCTGGCCTTGTCCAGGTCGGCCAGCATGGATTCGTGGGCCGCGAGTTCCTCGGCGCTGGGTTCCGACAGCGTCAGGTTGAAGTGCGACAGGTCGGTGTCGTCGTCGTCCTGGGCACGCGCGCTGCCGCCGTCTTCGTCCACCACGAGGGAGCCCTGGCCGCGCGTCATGCGCAGGTAGACCTCGGCCAGCAAGCCGGCGTCCAGCAGCGCGCCGTGGTGCTCGCGATGGCTGTTGTCCACCTCCAGACGCTTGCACAGCGCGTCCAGCGAGTTGCCCTTGCCAGGGAACATCTCGCGCGCCAGCAGCAGGCTGTCGGTGACCAGGGCGACGTGGTCGGTGATGACGCCGCGGTTCAGTCGCTTGAGTTCGGCATCGAGGAAGCCGCAGTCGAAGCCGGCGTTGTGGGCGATGATCTCGGCGCCTTCGACGAAGGCCAGGAACTCGTCGGCGATGGCGGCGAAGGGCGGCTTGTCGGCCAGGAACTCGTCGGTGATGCCGTGCACGCGCACGGCGTCCGGGTGGCTGCTGCGCTGCGGGTTGACGTAGTGGTGCAGCGTGCGACCGGTGAGGCGCCGGTTGTCCAGTTCGATGCAGCCGATCTCGACGATGCGGTCGCCATCTGCGGCCGACAGGCCGGTGGTCTCGGTGTCGAGGAAGATCTGTCTCATGGCCTTGATTCTGCGACACGCCCGCACCAGGCCCACAGCAGCGCGCCACCGACGATCATCGGCACGCACAGCCACTGGCCCATGCTCATGCCCAGGGCCAGGATGCCCAGGAAGGCGTCGGGCTCGCGGAAGAACTCGGCCACGAAACGCAGCACGCCGTAGCCGAAGACGAAGGCTGCCGCCACCTGCCCGCGCGCCCGCTCCTTCTGGCCGTACCACCACAGCAGCGCAAAGAGCAGCAGCCCTTCCAGCAGGAACTGGTAGAGCTGCGAAGGGTGGCGCGGGAAATCCTTGCCGCTCTGCGGGAACACCATCGCCCAGGGCAGGCTCGGATCGGCGGCGCGGCCCCACAGTTCGCCGTTGATGAAGTTGCCGATCCGTCCGGCCGCCAGGCCCGTGGGCACGCAGGGTGCCACCACGTCCATCACGTTCAGGAAGTGCCGCTGGCGGCGCCGGCCGAAGACCCACATGGCGACGATGACGCCCAGCAGCCCGCCATGGAAGGCCATGCCGCCCTTCCACACCTGCAGGATCTCCAGCGGGTTCGCCAGGTACTGCCCCGGCTTGTAGAAGAGCGCATAGCCGATGCGCCCGCCCAGCACCACGCCCAGGACGCCGAAGAAGAGCAGGTCCTCGACATCGCGCTTCGTCCAGCCGGCGCTGGCGAACTGCGGCAGCCGCACGCGCCGGCCCGCCAGGAACAGGAACAGCAGGAAGGCCGCCAGGTAAGTGAGGCCGTACCAGTGGATGGCGATGGGGCCGATGTGCACGGCCACGGGGTCGAACTGGGGATGCACGAGCATCGATCACCTCGGGAAAGACGCGCGATTGTCCACGCGGCACGGGTCGATAATCGGCCCGCCCCAAATTCCGGACCCGAACGATGAGCTCCAACCGCCGCAGCAAGAACATCACCGAAGGCGTGGCGCGCGCGCCCAACCGCAGCATGTACTACGCCATGGGCTACACCGAAGGCGACTTCGGCAAGCCCATGATCGGCGTGGCCAACGGCCACAGCACCATCACCCCCTGCAACAGCGGCCTGCAGAAGCTGGCCG
>CAZBUU010000093.1:0-14151 GCA_964495125.1 uncultured Rubrivivax sp. | reverse complement strand
AGCACCGTCTTGTCGAAGGACACCAGCTTGGCCTTGCCGGCCACCAGGCGCTTCAACGCGGAGGGGTTGCGGGCGTCGTACTTGGCCTGCATCTCGGTGTGGGCGTAGGCCGAAGCGCTTTCGATGATGGCCTTGTACTCGGCCGACAGGCCGTCGTAGGCCTTCTGGTTCACGAAGAGGTCCAGCTGCGGGCCGCCTTCCCACCAGCCGGGGTAGTGGTAGAACGGGGCGACCTTGAAGAAGCCCAGCTTCTCGTCGTCGTACGGGCCCACCCACTCGGCGGCGTCGATGGTGCCCTTTTCCAGCGCCTGGTAGATCTCGCCGCCGGGGATGTTCTGCGGCACGGCGCCCAGGCGCGTGCACACCTTGCCGGCGAAACCGCCGACGCGGAACTTCAGCCCCTTGAAGTCGGCCAGCGTCTTGATCTGCTTGCGGTACCAGCCGCCCATCTGCGCGCCGGTGTTGCCCATGGGGAAGTTGATGAAGCCGTAGCCCGAATAGAACTCGCGCATCAGCTTCAGGCCGTTGCCGTCGTACATCCAGGCCGTCATCTGGCGGCTGTTGAGGCCGAAGGGGATGGCGCAGCCCAGCGCGAAGCAGTCGTTCTTGCCGAAGTAGTAATAAGGCGCCGTGTGGCCCATCTCGACGGTGCCGTTCTGCACCGCGTCCACCAGGCCCGGCGTGGGCACCAGTTCACCGGCGGCATGCACCGAAATCTCGAACTTGCCGCCCGACATCTCCTTGACCTTCTTGGCAAAGGTCTCGGCAGCACCGTAGATGGTGTCCAGCGACTTGGGGAAGGCCGAGGTCAGGCGCCAGCGCAGCGCCGTCTGCGCGTGGACGATGGCTGGCGCGGTGCCCGCGGCGATCACGCCGGCCAGGCCGGCACCACGGACGAAGGAACGACGTTCCATGCAGGGTCTCCTTGGGAATTGCTTGAAGGTGGATATGACGAACAACAGGCGCCGAAATTCTAGGAGGGGGCCCCTGGAAGCCCGGGCGGGTTTACCCGCTCGAAAGGCGCACCGCCGGCAGTGTCGTCAAGGCTGGCTGAAAGCAATCTGAAATCAGGGTAAGCACGGAGCGGGGCATGCCCCAGGATGACGCGTCTCAGACACGCACCACGGTCACTGTGCAGTCGGACTGGGCCACCACCTGGGAGCTGACGCTGCCCAGGTAGCGCCGCAGCGCGGAGTTGCCGCGGGCGCCCATCACGATGTGGTCCACCTGGTTGCGCTCGGCGAAGTCCACCAGCGCGGCCGCCGCGTCGGGGGCCTCCAGCACGTGGAAGGTGAGCCGGCCTTCGCCCAGGTCGAGCTGGCGACTGATCGGCCGCGCCCAGTGGCGCAGGCCGACGAGTTGCTTCACGTGCACGCTCTGGCCGGCTTCGTCCACGCGCTCGTCCATGCCGATGCGCGCCGTCTTCATCACGCTCACACAGGCCAGCCGCGCGCCCGGCTCGGTGAGGACGATGCGGCGCACCGTCTCGCGCAGGCGTTCCAGCAGTTCGGGCGCGGCGTTCTCCACGTCCACCGCCGCCACCACGATGGGGCTCCTGGCGACCTGGCTGCTGACGCCCAGCCGCGGCCCCGCCTCGGGGTCGGCCCCGGCGGCGAAGAACCAGCGCCGGGCGCGGCGCAGCAGCCCGCTGGTCTGCAGGCGCTCGGCGCGCGCGGTCAGCGGCACCTGCGAGGGGTCTTGCAGCGCCAGCGCCAGCTGGGCCGCGCTCTGCCATCGGCGTTCGGGACGGACTTCCAGGCACTTGAGGATGACCTCCTGCAACCAGGGCGGGCAATCCTTGCGGATGCTGCGCGGCGGCACCGGGTCCACGTACAGCCGCCGGCGCAGGCCGCGCACCGATTCGGGCGCGCCGAAGGGCCGCTCGCCGGTGGTGAAGTGGTAGAGCATGACGCCCAGCGCGAAGAGGTCGCTGCGCGGGTCGTTGCGCACGTGCTGCACCTGCTCGGGCGACATGTAGGGGCCCGTGCCCATGGGCAGCGTGAACTCCTCTTCCAGCAGGTCGGGCAGGCGGTCGTGGTGCGACAGGCCGAAGTCCACCAGCACCGCCGTGCCGTCGGGCCGCAGCATGATGTTGCTGGGCTTCACGTCCAGGTGAACCAGGTGCTGGCGGTGCAACTCGTGCAGTGCCGTGGCCACCCGCGCACCGATCTCGCTGACTTCATCCAGCGACAGCGGCGCCTCGTCCAGGCGCGGGCGCAGCGTCGGGCCTTCGATGCGCTCCATCACCAGGTAGGGCTGGCGCGTGAAGTCGCCGCGGCCGGCGTACAGCGGCACGTGCGGCCCCTTCAGCGCCGGCAGGATCATCTGCTCGACCTCGAAGCCGACGATGGTGGCCGGGTCCTCGCCGCCCTTGATGCGCGGCACCTTCATCAACCAGCGCAGGCCTTCGCTCCCTGCAGGCAGGTGGGGTGCGCCGGCACCTTCCACCGGCACCACGCTCCACAGGTGGGCCATGCCGCCGGTGTGCAGCTTCTCCTGCAGCAGCCAGCCCTCGACCACGTCGCCCACCTTCAGTGGGTACAGGCCAGGGATTTCGGTGGCGCCCTCAGTGTCCATCGACGAGGCGTTCGGCCAAGGCTGGAGGCAGGTCTGCGGCGCGGATCTTGGCGCCCGCGGTCACGACGTCGTAGGGCACTCGGTGGTAGGTCAGCTCGGCGCGGTCGTCGTCGTACAGGGCGTAGCAGGCGGCGGGGTCGCCGTCGCGCGGCTGACCCGCCGAGCCGGGAATCACCAGCCAGCGGCGCGTGCCCAGCAGCGGGATGGGTTCGCCGGAGACGGGCGTGAAATCGGAAGTCTTGCCCACGGCCGACATGTGGTACAGCCGCGGCTCGTGCATGTGGCCGCAGAAGGTGATGCGCTGCCGCGTGGCCATCAGGCTGCGCGCAGCCTCCATGCGGCCGTGCAGGTAATCCCAGCCTGCCGGGTTGTAGGCATTGGCGTGCACGAACAGCAGTTCGCCGTGGGGCCGCATCAGCGGCAGCTGCGCCAGGAATTCGATCTGCGAAGCGTCCAGCTGCGCGCGCGTCCACTCGACGACGCGGCGTGCGTCCAGCCGCATCGTCGACGACGGCCCCTGCGCCACGGCCAGGTCGTGATTGCCCTGCACGGCGAAGGCCCCGCGCGACACCTTCTCGCGCGCCATCTCCACCACCCAGGCCGGGTCGGCGCCGTAGCCGACGAAGTCGCCGACGAAGGCCCACTGCTCGGCACCGCGCGCTTCTGCGTGCTCCATCACGGCCTGCACCGCTTCGCGGTTGGCGTGCAGGTCGGTGAGCACGGCGATCTTCATGGCGGTCGCCGGGAAGGGTTCAGTCCTGCGGGCCGGCCAGCTTCATCCGTGACACCAGCACCGAACCCACCGACTTGCTGCCCTGCGTGTAGACGTCGGCACCGATGGCAGCGATGTCCTTGAACATCTGGCGCAGGTTGCCGGCGATCGTCACCTCGTGCACCGGGTGCACGATCTGCCCGCCCTCCACCCAGAAGCCGGCCGCACCCCGGGAGTAGTCGCCGGTGACCATGTTGATGCCCTGGCCCATCAGCTCGGTGACGAAGAGCCCGCGGCCCAGCTTCTTCAACATCGCGTCCAGCGTGTCGCCGCGCTTCGTGCGCCGGCTGGTCATGGCCAGGTTCTGCGAACCGCCGGCGTGGCCGGTGGTCTTCATGCCCAGCTTGCGCGCCGAGTAGCTGGACAGGAAATAGCCCTGCACCACGCCGCCCTCGACGACGCGGCGCGCGCGCGTGCGCACGCCTTCGTCGTCGAAGGGGGCACTGCCCTTGCCCTTGGCCAGGTGAGGCTGCTCGTCGATGTCGATGTGGCGGGCGAGCACGGGCTTGCCCAGGCTGTCGACGAGGAAGCTGGTCTTGCGGTACAGCGAGCCTCCCGACGTGGCCTGCACGTAGGCGCCCAGCAGGCCCGCGGCGACGGTGCTCTCGAACAGCACCGGCACCTGCGCCGTGGCCACGCCGCGCGACTTCAGCCGAGCCAACGTGCGTTCGGCGGCGTAGCGGCCCACGACCTCGGGCGCCGCCAGTTCGGCGGCGTCGCGCATGCTGGTGTACCAGCCGTCGCGCTGCATGCCCTTGCCCTTGCCCGCGATGGCGCTCACCGAGAGGTAGTGGCGCGAGCTGGCGTAGCCGCCGCGGAAGCCGCGCGTGTTGCCGGCCCAGAAGTGCGCCTGCTGCGCCGACACTCCGGCGCCCTCGGAGTTGGTGATGCGCTTGTCCACCGACAAGGCCGCGGCCTCGCAGCGGCGCGCCAGTTCGGCGGCGGCGGCAGCGTCGATGTCCCAGGGGTGGAAGAGGTCGAGGTCACGCGCGGCCTCTTCGGCCGTGGCCAGGTCACCCGCCTCGGGCAGACCGGCGGCCGGGTCTTCGGCGGTGAAACGCGCGATGTCATAGGCCGCCTGCACGGTCCGGCGCAGGGCGTCGGTGGTGAAGTCGGACGTGCTGGCGTTGCCGCGGCGCTGGCCGATGTAGACGCTGACGCCCAGTGACTTGTCGCGGTTGCGCTCGACGTTCTCCAGCGCGCCCTTGCGCACGGAGACGCTCAGGCCCACGCCTTCGGACACCTCGGCGCCGGCGTCGCTGGCCCCCAGCTGGCGCGCCAGGGCGAGCGTGTCTTCGACGATCTGCTGGAACTGGTCGCGCCGGTAGGCGAAGCCGGACGCGGCTTGGGAAGAGGTCATCGGGGCTCGCTGGCAGTTCGCCCACAGGGGCTCGCAACTATGATAGCCGCCACCCTTTCGCCATCCCTTCACGCATTCCATGGCCCGACGCGCTGCCCCGCACCGTGGCATCGACGTTCACTACGGCGACGCCTCCGACTCGTCCGACAGCGACGCCGATGACCGCCCCAGCAAGACCCGGCTCAAGCAGGAGTCGCACGACCTGCAGAAGCTCGGCCTCGAGCTCGCCGCGCTGTCCGACGGCGCGCTCGAGGCCATCGAGATGCCCGAATCCCTGCGCGACGCGCTCGTCGAGTACCGCCGCACCAAGAGCCACGAAGGCCGCCGCCGGCAGCTGCAGTACGTGGGCAAGCTGATGCGCGGCGCCGATGCCGACGCGCTGCGCGAGGCCGTGGCCACCGCCACGCTGGGCAGCGCGCAGAACGCGCTGGCGCTGCACGTGGTGGAGCGCTGGCGCGCCGAGCTCATCGCCGACGAAGAGGCCATGACCCGCTGGATGGCCGAGCACCCCGAGACCGACACCCAGCAGCTGCGCAGCCTGGTGCGGGCCGCGCGGCGCGACGCCGCCGGCCTGGCCCCCGAGGCACGCCAGCCCAAGAGCTTCCGCGAGCTGTTCCAGTTCCTCAAACCCTTCCTCTGAACCCGCCATGAGCCCCCCACTCGACCCCGTCCGCATCGGTGCGGTTTCCATCAGCGACCGCGCCTCCACCGGCGTCTACCAGGACAAGGGCATCCCGGCGCTGAAGGAGTGGTTGTCGCGCGCCCTGAAGAACCCCATCGAGTGGCACGAGCGCCTGATTCCCGACGAGCAGGAAGGCATCAGCGCGGCCCTGCGCGAACTGGTGGACGAGGTGCAGTGCGCGCTGGTGCTCACCACCGGCGGCACCGGCCCGGCCCCGCGCGACGTCACGCCCGAGGCCACGCTGGCCGTGGCCGACAAGGTGATGCCCGGCTTCGGCGAGCAGATGCGCCAGGTGAGCCTGGCCTTCGTGCCCACGGCCATCCTGTCGCGGCAGGTGGCGGTGATCCGCGGCCATGCGCTGATCATCAACCTGCCGGGGCAGCCGAAGTCGATCGCCGAAACGCTCACCGGCCTGCCGGAGCGCAACCCGCCGGTGCACGGCATCTTCTCGGCCGTGCCCTACTGCATCGACCTGATCGGCGGCCCCTGGCTCGACACCGACGAGGCCGTGTGCAAGGCCTGGCGGCCCAAGACGGCGGTGCGACCTGGCGCTTGAGCGCCCGCCTCAAGTCGGAGCGTCCGGGGGCCGATATCCGGGGCGGAGCCCTTTCGCCCGCCCCCCGCCGCCGTGCTCGATTCCACGCCCCAGCGCGCCCAGCTGCTGCCCACTGTTTCCATCGTCGAAGAGACGATGCGGCAGTCGCGGCGTGCCGTCATGCTGGCGCTGGCGGGTGCGATATCCATCACGCTGGTGCTGCTGGGCGAGCGGATGTGGTCCGGCGAGGCGCTGAAGGCCGCGGCCGACCGCCACGCCCAAGCCTACCGACTGGCCGCCGACCTGCGGTCCACCCAGCACCAACTCACCAGCGCGGCGCAGATGGCCGCCGTGACCGGCGACTCGGCCTGGATCGACCGCTTCGACCGCCTGGTGCCGGAGCTGGCCCGCACCACGGAGCACGCCGCCCTGCTGGCGCCCCCCGAAGCCGCGCAGCGCTTCGAGGACCAGACCCGCGAGGCCTCGGCCACGCTGTCGCGCATGCACCTGTCCGCGCTGGAGGCCATGGGCAGCGGCGGCGCGGCCGCCGCGCGCGGCCTGCTGGAGAGCGATCGCTACCGCAAGCTCAGCGCCGAAGTGCAGCAGGCCACCGAAGCCTTGACCACGGCGTCGCTGGCGGCGACGGCAGCACGGGTGGACGAACTGCGCGAACGCAGCTACCTCGTCGCGGCCGCCATGCTGCTGACGACGGTGGCGCTGGGCTTCACGCTGTGGCGCCGGCTCAGCAGCAACCTGACGAATTCGCGCGGCTCGCTGATGGACGCCGAGGAACGCATCCAGCGCCTGGCCGCCAGCGACCTGCTGACAGGACTGGACAACCGCGCCGCGCTGCACGACGCCATGCAGCAGCTCATGAGCCGGGCCCGCCGAACCGAGCACTCGCTGGCCGTCCTGATGGTCGATCTGGACCGCTTCAAGCCGGTGAACGACCGCCACGGCCACATGGTGGGCGACATGGTGCTCAAGGAAGTGGCGCGCCGCCTGACGCGCTGCGTGCGTCAGGGCGACCTGCTGGCCCGCTACGGCGGCGACGAGTTCGTGGTGGTGGTCGACGAGACGGGCGGCGTGGGCAGCGCCATGGGCACGGCCGAGACCATCATCGACCGCATGTCGCAGCCCATCCAGTTCGGCGACCTGGTGGTGAGCGTGGGGGCCAGCGTCGGCATCGCGCGCTTTCCCGCCGACGCCTTCACCGACGACGAACTGCTGCGCAAGGCCGACTCGGCGCTGTACCGGGCCAAGCAGGCCGGCCGCGGCGGCGTCTGCCTGTACGAACCGCGCCTGGACGAGCGCCTGTCGGAGCGCCACGCGCTGGAGCAGGAGCTGCGCGAGGCCATCGCGGGTGGCCAGCTGGTGCCCTTCTACCAGCCCATCGTCGACCTCTCGCAGCGCAGCGTGCGTTCGCTGGAACTGCTGTGCCGCTGGCGCCACCCGGTGCGCGGGCTGCTGGCGCCGGAGAAGTTCATCGCCGTGGCCGAGGACAGCGGCCTCATCGGCCCGCTGACCATGAGCCTGCTGGACCAGGCCTGCAAGGACATCGCGAAGTTCCCCGGGCCCTGGCGCATGTCCTTCAACGTCGCGCCGCGGCAGATCCAGGACGAGACCCTGGTGCCGCAGCTGCTGAAGATCCTGGCGGCGAACTCGGTGCCGCCTTCGCGCATCGACGTGGAGCTGACGGAAACCGCGCTGGTCAACGACACGGCGCGCGCACGCAGCGTGATCCTGGCGCTCAAGCGCGCCGGCATGACGGTGACGCTGGACGACTTCGGCACCGGCTACTCCAGCCTCAGCTACCTGGCCGAGATGACCTTCGACAAGATCAAGATCGACCGCAGTTTCGTGCGCACGCTGCACGACCGGCCCGAGAGCGCCAAGATCGTCGACGCCATCGTGGGGCTGAGCCGCAGCCTGGGCGTGCACACGGTCGCCGAAGGCGTGGAGACCGAAGAGCAGGCGCGCGCGCTGCAGCGCCTGGGCTGCACCTTCGCACAAGGCTACCTGTTCGGCCGCCCGGTGCGCGCGGCCGAGCTCTCCGACCGCGCCGCGCTGGCCAAGGACGTGATCCTGGTGCCGACGTCCTGAGCGCCGCCTCGGCTTGCGGCAGATCAAGCGCCGCGACGCGCCGGGCCCCATAAATCAGTCAATGCTGATATAAAGAGGCCATGAGCAAGCACTACCCCGACATCACCCGCGAGGTCTCGGCGACGCTGGCCAAGCTGCGCGCCGACATCCCGGACACCACCCGCGGCTTCTCGTCGCTGGCCCAGGCCGCCACCCGCGAGGGCGCGCTCGACAAGAAGACCAAGGAACTGATCGCCATGGCGCTGTCGGTGGCCGCGCGTTGCGACCCCTGCCTGGGCTTCCATGCCGAGGCCCTGGTCAAGCTGGGCTGCACACGCGCCGAGTTCGAGGACATGCTGGGCATGTGCGTCTACATGGGCGGCGGGCCGTCGCTGATGTACGCGGCCGCCGCGCTGGACGCCTACGAGCAGTTCGGCGGCGAGAAGAAGGCGGCCTGAGGCCGCCCGCGCGTTACTTCACCAGCCGGTTCAGGCGCTCGGCGTCGAAGGTTTCCCGCGTCGCCGCGTCCTGCGGCACGCAGTCTTCGCCGGGCAGTTCGCGCGCGCGGGCCGAGAGCTTCTCGATGGCCTGCCACAGCAGCGCGATCTGGTGCTCGTGGCCCGAGGCGTTGTCGATCAGGCCCTTCATGGCTTGCGACACCGGGTCGTCGCCCTGCGTCACGCCGTAGGCCGAGAAGCCCATCTTGGCGGCGGCGGCCTCGCGCGCCGCTTCCACGTCGCGCAGGATCACGCGCGCCGGGTTGCCCACGGCGGTGGCGCCTGGCGGCACGGGCTTCACGACCACGGCGCTGGAGCCGATGCGTGCGCCATCACCCACCGTGAAACCGCCCAGCACCTGCGAGTTGGCGCCGACGATCACACCCCTGCCCAGCGTCGGGTGGCGCTTGGCGCCGCGCGTGAGCGAGGTGCCCCCCAGCGTGACGCCCTGGTAGATGGTGCATTCGTCGCCGATCTCGGCGGTTTCGCCCACCACCACGCCCATGCCGTGGTCGATGAAGACGCGGCGGCCGACGGTGGCGCCCGGGTGGATCTCGATGCCGGTGAGGAACCGCGCCACGTGCGAGATGAAGCGGCCCAGCCAGCGGAAGCCGTGGCGCCAGGCCCAGTGGGCGCGACGGTGCAGCACCAGCGCGTGCAGGCCCGGATAACAGGTCAGCACCTCCCACGTCGAACGCGCGGCAGGGTCGCGCTCGCGGATGCAGGCAATGTCTTCGCGGAGGCGGCTGAACATGATGACGCCAGTTTAGTGCGGCCGGACTAATCGCGCCGGGGCCGGGGAGAAACCGCGGCGCGCGCGATGCCACGCAGGATGTGCACCTCCTCGACGCCCAGCTGCGCGCGGTTGAACAGCTGGCGCAGGCGCGGCAGCAGCTTCTTGGGCGCTTCGGGGTCCAGGAAGCCGATCTCCACCAGCATCTGCTCCCAGTGCGCCACCAGGCCTTCCACGGCGGCGCCGTCGGCCAGTTCGCGCGGGGCCGTGCGGGCTTCGACGCTGAAACCGCCCAGCGCCTGGCGCCAGTCGTAGGCCAGCAGTTGCACGGCCTGGGCCAGGTTCAGCGAGCCGTAGGCCGGGAGGGCCGGGATCGAGAGGCAGGCGTGGCAGCGGTAGACGTCGTCGTTGCTCATGCCCGTGCGTTCAGCGCCGAACACGAAGGCCACGCGGTGCTCGGTGGCCGCCAGGCTGGCGAAGTGCTCCCGCGGCGCGAAGGTGGGCGGGCCGAAGTCGCGCGGCGTCATGGCCGTGGCGCAGGCCCAGGTGATGCCGTCCAGCGCTTCGGCCAGCGTGGGCACCACGCGCGCGGCGGCCAGCACGTCGGTGGCGCCGCTGGCGAAGGCGGCGGCGTCGGGCATGGCCAGCACGTCGGGGAAGCGGGGGGCCACCAGCACGAGGTCGGAGAAACCCATGACCTTCATGGCGCGCGCCGCGGCGCCCACGTTGCCGGCGTGGCTCGTGTTCACCAGCACGAAGCGCGTGCGGTCAGCGGTGGCGGGGGCGGTCATCGTCGATAGAATCAAGGGTTTTCGCGGACATTCTCGCCGCGACGCTCTTTTCCACCTCCGAAGCACTTCCACCCGCGGCCCTTGGGTGCCGCCGAATGCCGCCATGTCGCAAGCCCTCCATCCCATGCTCAACATCGCCATCAAGGCGGCACGCGGCGCCGGCGCCATCATCAACCGCGCCGCGCTGGACCTGGAAGTGCTGAAGGTGGGCAGCAAGGGGCCCAACGACTACGTCAGCGAGGTCGACCGCGCCGCCGAGGCCTCGATCATCGAGACCCTGCTGGACGCCTACCCCGGCCACGGCATCCTGGCCGAAGAGTCCGGCCGCGAGCATGGCGCGCGCGACAGCGAATTCGTCTGGATCATCGACCCGCTGGACGGCACCACCAACTTCCTGCACGGCTTCCCGGTCTACGCGGTCAGCATCGCGCTCGCCGTGCGCGGCCAGGTGCAGCAGGCCGTGGTCTACGACCCCACGCGCAACGACCTCTTCTTCGCCAGCAAGGGCCGCGGCGCCTTCCTCAACGACCGCCGGCTGCGCGTTTCCAAGCGCACGCGCCTGGCGGACTCGCTCATCGGCACCGGTTTCCCTTTCCGCAAGGGCGACAACTTCAAGCGTTACGTCAAGATGTTCGAGGAGGTGATGCAGAGCTGCGCCGGCCTGCGCCGGCCCGGCGCCGCCGCGCTGGACCTCTGCTACGTGGCCGCCGGCCACTACGACGGCTTCTTCGAGACCGGCCTGCAGCCCTGGGACGCCGCGGCCGGCTCCCTGATGATCACGGAAGCGGGTGGCCTGATCGGCAACTTCACCGGCGAGAGCGACTACCTCTTCCAGCGCGAAGTGGTGGCCGGCAACCCCAAGGTCTACGGCCAGCTGGTGCAGATCCTGGCGCCCTACACGCGCGTCATCAAGGACGAGCCGGCGGCCGCGCCCGTGGCGGCCGCCGAGGCCACCGAGGCCTTCATCGCCCAGGTCGCGCCGGCGCCCGCGAAGAAGGCCCCGACGCGCATCCGCAAGCCCGTGCCCGGCGACGACGCCCCGATGTAAGGCGGCTCACTCCGGCGCGCAGAAGCCCACGCGGGCATGCGCACCGTCGCAGAAGGGCTTGTTGGCCGAGTGGCCGCAGCGGCACAGCGTGGGGCCGTCCACGCTGCCCAGCGACGCCCCGCCGGCTGCGCAGAGTTCCACGGCGCCATGCACCACCAGCGGCCCGTCGGCCACCGCCTGCACGATGACCGGCCGGCTGGCGACGCGCGCCGGGCCCGCCAGCGGCGCGCAGTCGCCGGCCGCAGCGAAGCCCGCGGCGCCGTGGCTGCCATCGCAGAAGGGCTTGTTGGCCGAACGCCCGCAACGGCACAACGCCCCGCGCGCCACGGGCTTGCCATCGACGACGAAGTCACCTGACAGCAGCAAAGGGCCGTGCTCGCGCAGCGTGATGGTGTTTCGCGTGGCCGTCGCACTGGCGGGCACGGCCGCAGCGGGCATCGGCTGCGCGGCGGGCAGCACCAGCCGGCCGTCGGCCACCGGTGGCACGAAGTAGTAGGCGCCGGTCTCGGCCTGGCTGTGGCCCAGCAGCGCGTCCTGCAGGCCGTCTTCCAGGCCCACCATGCGCCTCAGCATGCGCTCGGGCTTGGTGAGGTCGCTGGCGAAGGCGATGAACACCAGGCCGTGGCGACGCAGGTCGCCCCAGGGCATGGAGCGGCGCAGCATGAAGGCCGGCGGTTCGTAGTCTTCCTGCTCGGTGCGCTTGATGTGCGCCGTGGGCGGCGCGTCGTCCATCTCCACATCGCCTTCGAGGGTGCGGCCGATGGTGAGGTCGCGCTCGGCCTGCGGCAGCGCGGCGAAGCGCTCGCGGAAGTGCAGCCAGCGCTGCACCAGCGCGAAGCTGCCGCGGTCGAACGGGCCGCCATCGATGAGCGCGGCGGCCCAGGCTTCGTCGCCGTGCGGGTTGGCCGTGCCGTCCTGGTAGCCGGTGAGGTCACGGCCCTGGCGGTAGGAGAACATCGTCCGGGCCTCGGCCACGCGCAGGTGCGCGGCGAGTTGCTGCTTGAGCGTCTCGGCGCGCTGGAACACTTCGCCCGGGCTTGCGCCCAGCACCAGCGTCCACAGCGCGTGCGGTGTGGCCGGCATCGCGTGGCGGCCGTGCTGCAGGCGTTCGAAAGACCGGAAACCGGGCACCGTGGCGCCGGCGGCGTCGAGCAGGGGCGCGCCCAGGCCCACGACGACACCCTCGGCCACCAGGCTGGGCAGCTGGGTCCACAGCGCGGCAGCCCCGCCGCGAAGGTCCCACTCCAGCGACATGGCGCTGGGTGCGCCTTCGATGCCGATGGCGGCTTGACAGGTCTGACTCATGCTCAGGCAGTTCTTGGAGAGGACGACGCCGCAGTGTACGAAGGCCGGCCGGGCATACCGAAGCTGGCGCCGCTGGGCCCGCCCGCTCAGCGGGGCTCTGGCGCCAACTTCCGCAGGATCGTCCAGCCCGCTTCCACGCGGTCGGCAATGGGGTAGTTGCGGTTGGCCAGCAAGACCACCGCCACGCGCTTTTCGGGCACGAAGGCCACATAGGCGCCGAAGCCGGCCGTCGAACCCGTCTTGTTGAAGAGCCGCGCCCCGGCCACGGCGGGGGGAGACCGGGTTGGCCAGGCCGGGACGGGTTCCCAGTACATCTCGGGCGCGTTGCCGCCCAGCAGCCAGGCGCGCGAGAGGGGCCACGGGTACTGCTCCCAGACGAGGCCCTGCACCAGGTTGCCGGCGACGAAGCGGCCCTGCTGCGTGGCCTGCACGGCGCGGCGCATGGCGGGGTCGAGTGCGGCCGGGTCCATCTGGCCCCGCAGGAAGCGCAGCAGGTCACCGGCCGTGGTGCGCACGCCATAGGCCGGGTCGGCCATCGGGCCTGGCCGAAGGCGAGTCGGCCGGTCCTCGGCATAGCCCCAGGCATGGCTGGCCAGCGCCGTGGCGGGCAGCTTCACGTGGCTGTCGCGCATGCCGAAGCGCGGGAAGACCTCGGCTTCCACCGCCTCGGCAAAGCCGCGCTGCAGCGCCTGCGCAGCCACCAGACCCAGCAGCGCGATGCTCGGATTGGAGTACTCGCGCACCGTGCCGGGCGCAGCCACGGGTTTCCAGGCGGCCAACCAAGCCAGCGCCGCCGCGTCGCCTTCGATGCCGTCCGGAAACTGCTGCGGCAGGCCGCCGGCCGTGTAGGTGGCCAGATGCAGCAGCGTGGCGCGGTCGATCGGCCGGCCCTTGAGCGCCGGCACCTGGCGCGAAGGGTGGTCGGCCAGGGACAGGCGCCCGCTCTCGGCCGCCCAGGCGGCCAGCGTCGCCGTGAAGACCTTGGTGACGGAGCCCACCTCGAACAGCGTGTCCGCGGTGACGGGCACTGCGCCTTCCCGCACGGCCAGGCCGTAGGTGAAGACGTGGTCCCGTCCCTCCACCGAGACGGCCACGGCCATGCCCGGGATGGCGTGGCGCGCCATCAGCGGCCGGACCGCCTCGTCGACGATGGCGCGCACGGCCTCCGTGCCGGTGTCGGCGGCGAAAGCCCCCCAAGATGCCAGGCCGACGCCGGCGATCAGCCAGGCGCGGGCACGGGGAGTCACGCTACGGGTCCACATGGTCGCGCTGATTCTGCCAAGCGAGGAGGCGGCGGCGAAGTCCGGGAGAATGCGCCGCTTCGAGGACTCAGCGACTTGCATCGGATCCCAGCGTGACGGCAGCCACCGACACCCCCCGCGATCTCTCCGGCCACACGCCCATGATGCAGCAGTACCTGCGCATCAAGGCCGAGCACCCCGACACGCTCGTCTTCTACCGGATGGGCGATTTCTACGAGCTCTTCTTCGACGACGCGCGCAAGGCCAACCGGCTGCTGGACATCACGCTCACCACGCGCGGCCAGAGCAATGGCGAACCCGTGGTGATGGCCGGCGTGCCGGTGCATTCAGTGGAGAGCTACCTGTCGCGGCTGATCAAGCTCGGCGAGGCCGTGGCCGTGGCCGAGCAGGTGGGCGACGTGGCCACGGCGAAGGGGCCGGTGGAGCGCAAGGTCACGCGCGTCGTCACGCCGGGCACCGTCACCGACAGCGAGCTGATGGCCGAGCGCGCCGACACCCTGCTGCTGG
>CAZBUU010000092.1:0-14163 GCA_964495125.1 uncultured Rubrivivax sp. | reverse complement strand
AGTGTGCTGCCGGCCCTTGCGATGTTGCGCTGGGCCCGTATGGGTGCGGCGACCCCGTGCCGGAACACATCGAACTGGCGCGCAGCACCGATGAAGAGAAGCGCAGCCAGCTCCAGCGCCTGCAGGACTTCCATGCCCGCCATGCCACCGAAGCGCCGGCGCAGCTGAGGCGGCTGCAGCAGGCTGTGATCGACAACGGCAACGTCTTTGCCGTGCTGATGGACGCCGTGCGCTGCTGCTCGCTGGGGCAGATCACCAACGCGCTGTTCGAGGTGGGCGGCCAGTACCGGCGCAGCATGTAGATGAAGTGCCACTTCCCCACTGCCGGCGCGGGGCTCGCGCCATGAGCCCGGTCAACACCCTGGCCACCTGGCACGAGGTGGTGGCCAGTCGCGACATGGCGCTGCTCGCCACGCTGCTGGCCGACGACGTGGTCTTCCACTCGCCGGTGGTGCACACGCCGCAGCGCGGCAAGGCCATCACGCTGCTGTACCTGCAGGGCGCCATGCACGTGCTCAACACCGCGCAGTTCCGTTACGTGCGCGAAGTGGCGGGCCCGCGTGATGCGGTGCTGGAGTTCGTGACCGAGATCGACGGCCTGCACGTCAACGGCATCGACCTCCTCCACTGGAACGAGGCCGGGCAGATCGACGACTTCAAGGTCATGGTGCGGCCGCTGAAGGCCATCAATGCGCTGCACCAGAAGATGGGCGAGCTGCTGCAGCGGCTGCAGGGCGCGCCGCCGGTCGGGCCCGCATAACGCCGCCATAACGGCCGGCTGGCCAGACTCCCCGTGTCGTCAGCACCGCGGGGCCGGTCATGGATTCGATGCAACTCAATCGCCGCCGGCTGCTGGCCTGGTCGGCCGGCGGCATGGTCTCGGTGTCGCTCGGCGCCTGCGGGGGTGGCGAGGAGGCGGCGGCCCCGGGCGCCGCGCCCGCACCAGCGCCGGCGACCGGCAGCAGCAGTTTCGAAGGCAACGGTGCGGCAGGCGCCGGCACCGCCGGCACGGCCGTCAGCGCCGCACAGCGCGTGGCGGCGCTGGATGCCGTCTCGGCCGCCATGGCGGCCGGCGTGTCCACGGCCTCGGGTGGCCCGAGGCTGGACGCCGTGGCGCTGGCCCGCCAGCTGCAGGCCCTGCCCGCCTTCCACCGCGTGGGCGTCTCCACGCGCATGGGCAACGTCTGGGCCCGCTTCACCGATGGCCGCAGCCTGGTCATCGTCAACAACCTGCAGCCGCCGGCCGGTGCCACCGGCGGCGCGGTGGCCACGCCGGCCGCGGGCCGCGCACGCGCGATGTCCACGCGCCCCCGGCGACAGGCCAGTGAGCTGGACCTGCCGGCCCTGCTGGTGCAGACGCAGTACCGGCAGCTCGACATGCTCGGCCAGGTCCCGACGAGCAACGCGGTCGAGGCCGCGCATCTGTGCCTTGACTGGGTGGACGCCAGGACCCTGCCTTCGCTGCGACTCATGGCCCTCGGACGCGGTCTCACGCTGCCGCCGACCCAGGCCGACGGACTGCCGCCCGACAACGGCTTCGACAACGGCGTGGACGGCCTGCGCAACGTCTCGGGCGACGGGGTGTTCTTCATCACCGCCTGCGGCGCCGAGGTGGGGGCCAGCGAAGCGCCCACCAGCGTCATCTGCACCGCCACGCCGGCCACCGAGGCCAACGAGCAGAAGTACGCGGCCGATCTGGCGAGCAACGCCCTGGTCTACGCCGTCAGCTGGCGCGGCAACGGCAGCGGCTGGGAGCCGTTCAGCTGCCTGGCCATCACCCCGCTCTTCCCGACGCTCTCGCGCTGGCGCTTCCCCACCGAGTGCATCGGCATCCTCAACCTCACGGGCGGGTCGGTGCTTGCCGAGTGGAGCAACGCGCTGCGCGGTGCCGGGCTGCACAACCTCTTCACCTGGGACAAGCCGGTGTCCTGGCAGCGCATGCTGGCCTTCGCCGATGACCTGCTGCAGATCGAGCTGGGCATCAACACCTTCAACGGCCGGGCCGTGCGACAGGAGCCGGAACCTCGCCTGCGCGCCTATGGTGTGGGCGCCACCACCGAGTACCTGGTCAAGCGCGGCCTGGCCGACGACGCCGCCGGTGGCGCACAGGCCGTGTACCTGCCCGAGCCCTCACCGACGGGCTACGCCAGCGTGCTGGTGCCCACCATCGACTACGCCACCATCGATGAAAGCGACCTCTACATCGAACTGGTGGGTCAGTTCGGGCGCGAACAGGGGCTCTTCAAGGCGGCCGGGGTCCGCGTGGGCGGTTCACCGGGCCGGCCCGACCCGATGCTGCCGGAAGCGACGGCGGCTTTGCTGCAGAACGCCGATGCGCTGATGAGCGGGGGCCGAAGCGCCTTCACGCTGACCTGGCGCGGTGATCTGATCCAGGCCCGGCTGGAACCCTCGGACCTCTCGCGCGGTGGCTATGTCCAGGTGGTCAACGGCGACCGCTGGTCCAACCTCCTGCAGATCACCTTCTGGGAGATCCCCATCACGGTGACCTCCACCATCACCGGTGGGCTGACGCTGCAGCTGACGATCACGCTGACGCTGCGCGCCGACGTGCGCGGCTACCGACTCAGCCCCGACGGCGACCGCTGGGCCGGCGCGGCGCTGCGCATCCTGGGCACCAGCGCCGAGAGTCGCGCCAGCTTCACGGCCAGCGGCGAGATCTCCAGGACCGAGGGCCGCGAGACCACCACCGTCAGCTGGTCGGGCGCCGGCGGCGTGACCAATCCCTCGCCACGCAACATGCAGGTGCAGGCCAACGGCATGCTGGACTGGTCGGCCCGGCGCTGGAAGCCGCAGCTGTCGGTGGGCGGCGAAGCCAGCTACGCCGAGCGCCGCGTCGTCAAGCGCACCGACGCCGACGGCGTGCAGGTCACCGTCAGCGACACCACCGAACACCAGCCGCTGTCGTTCTTCGCACCGGCCCAGCCGGTGCCGCCGCTGGAGTTCGCCTTCGACGAGCGCTGGAACCTGCTGGCCGGCAACCACGTCAATGCCACCGAGCCAATCAGCCTGCTGGGCCAGCGCACCCGCACCACGACGATGAGCTGGGGCGCGGTGGCGGCCAGCACGTCGCCCGTGGACGACGATGACGGCGGGATCTAGAAGCTGTACTGCAGCCCGAAGGAGATGAGCACGGGCAGCTGGTAGACCTCCTCGCGCTTCTGGTAGTCGGGGCTGTAGCTGTAGCCCGCCACGTTCTTGCGGTTGTAGGCGTTGATCAGCTCGAAGTACTGCGTGAAGTTGGCCGACACCTTGCGGTCCACGCGCAGGTCCAGCCGGTGGTACGTCGGCACGCGCAGCGAGTTGATGGCACCGTAGACCGGCTTCACGCGGCCGTCGCTGTACAGGCCTGTGCTCACCACGGGGGTGTAGGGCGAGCCGGTGTGGTAACTCCACTTCGCGCCCCAGACCCAGGCGTCGGAGTGCCGGTACTGGCCCACCAGCGTCGCGATCACGGGCTGGTCGTGGTCGAAGCGGAAGCGCTCGCCCGTCAGGTCGTTGGTGCGTCGGGCGGTGGAGATGCTGAGCGAGAAGAAGCCGGTGATGCTGTCCTTGCCGTCTTTTTTCACCAGCAGCTCGACGCCGCGCGCCGTGCCGCTGCCGCCGTTGCGGTACTTGAGCAGCGCGTCGTCGATGCCATAGCCGTCGAAGGTCTTGCCGTAGACCTCGGCACGCACCGACCAGCCGCCGTCCAAGGTCTGCGTCAGCCCCAGCACGCGCTGCGTGCTGCGCAGGTGGGCCAGCCGCGGGTTGCCGATGTCGCGCAGGGTCTGCTCCACGGGCGGCGGCTGGTTGTGGCGGCCCAGGCCCAGCGACAGCATGGTGCGCGGCGTGAGGTTCCACTCCAGGCCCGCACGCGGCTCGGTGAAGGTCTGCCGCAGGGTGGCGTCGCGGCTCACGCGCAGGCCGCCGGTGGCCGTCCAGGCGGGCGACAGGCGCCAGCGGTGCTGGACGTAGGCAGCGGCCTGGTTCTGCCGCGTCTTCTGCAACGACACCACGCGGGCGGCCGTGGTGATGTCACAGTTGGGGTCGAACTCGGTGCAGCGCGCGTCCTGGAAGTCCAGGTCCAGGTCCACGAGGCGGCTGTTCACCTCCCCACCCAGCGTGGTGGCGTGCGCGGGTGACCAGGCCAGCCGCAGCTGCTCGCGCAGGTAGGTGGTGCTGACGCGCGCATCGAAGAATCCGGCCGTGCCGATGCGGGCGAACTGGCGCTCGACCATCTGCCCCAGCGCCAGCTGGTTGCTGGCCAGGTCGCCGAACTCGCCGTCCCAGCTGAGCGCGAAGTTGCGGTAGGACTGGCGCGAGTTGCTGTTGCCCAGCAGGGCCGGATCGCGCTGCGCCGCTTTCGAGCCTTCGTTGGTGGTGAAGTCGATGCGGTCCGCCGCGGCGCTGAAGTCCAGGCGCAGCCGGTGGTCGGCGTTCAGGGTCCACAGCAACCGACTCTGCGAGTCGTTGTAGACCGGCATCGTGTAGGTGACGCCTTCCTCCTTGTCCTCGACGCGGTTGGCGAGCAGGTCGAACCAGCTCCGGCGGCCGGCGACAAAGAACGAGAGCTGCTCGTTGATCGGCCCTTCGGCCAAGACGCTGGCGCCGAGGAAGCTGAAGTCGAGCTTGCCGCCGAGGCGGTCGCTGCGCGGGTTGCGCAGCGAGATGTCGAAGACCGCGCCCACGACGTCGCCGTACTCGGGGCTCCAGGCCGCGCTGGCGAGGTCGAAGCGGCGGATCAGCTCGGGATTGAAGGTGCTGGCGAAGCCGCCCAGGTGGAACAGGTAGCCCACGGGCAGGAAGTCGACGACGTAGAGGTTGTCCTCCGGGCGCGCGCCGCGCACGGCCGGCGCGCTGCTGGCGTCGTCGGTGGTGGTGAGCCCGGGCAGGGACAGCACCGCCTTCATCGGGTCGCCGCTGCTGCCGGGGATGCGGGCCAGTTCTTCGCGGGTGAGCGTCTGCTTGCCGGCGGCGTTGCGCACGCGCTGGCCCTGGATTTCCACCGTCTGCGGGCGGGGCGGTTCAGCTGCTAATTCTTCGGCGCGGGCGCCGGTGCAGCAGAGCGGCGTGAGGGCGGCGAGGAGCAGGGCGCGGTGCGGGGCAGGCATGTTCGAAGCGGTGCAGTGGGGACGGGTCGGATGTTCACCGCCCGCAGCTTTGCGCTTCCTGAAGGCGCGTCTCCTACATCCGGGGGAGATCGACGCAGAAGAGGCAGCCGCGACCGTCGGGCCCGGGCTGCAGCGTCACGTCGCCACCGAGGGAGCGGGCGGCACCGCGCACGATGGCCAGCCCGAGGCCGGCGCCCCGCTGGTCGCGGGCCTGGCCACGCCAGAAACGCTCGAAGACGCGCTCGCGATGCTCCCCGGGGATGCCGGGGCCGTTGTCCGCCACCTGCAGACTCCAGGAGGCGGCCAGCACCTCGATGCTGACGTCCACCGCCACCCCCGGCCCGCCATAGCGCAGCGCGTTGTCCACCAGATTGCCCAGCATGGACCGCAACGCGCGCGGATCGGTGTCGAGCACGGCACTGTCGGGGCCGGTCAGGGACAGCTCACCACCGTGCGCCGCCGCCAGTTCGGCCAGGCCGGCCAGGGTGTCGCGGGCGACGTTCATGACGTCCACCGTCTCCCGGGGCGCCAACGCTGTGGCGTCGGCCTGGGCCAGGCGCAGCAGCTGGTGCGCCAGGTGCGAGGCGCGGGCCACCGCGTCTTGCAGTCGCTGCGCCGCCTCGTCGCGCGCGGCGCCCTCGCTGGCCTGCAGCACGTGGGCCTGCGTGCCGATCACGGCCAGCGGCGTGCGCAGTTCGTGCGCGGCGTCATGGACGAAGCCCTTCTCGCGCTCGAAGCCGGCCTGCACGCGTTCGAAGAGCCTGTTCAGGGCCGCCTGCAGCGGTTGCAGCTCGCGGTAGGTCCGGTCCAGCACGATGGGACGCATGTCGCCCGGCGCGCGCGCGGACACGCCCTCCGAGAGCCTGCGCAGGGGCCCCAGGACAGCGCGCACCGCCAGCCACACGGGCAGCAGGATGATCGGCAGCGTGAACGACAGGTACAGCGCCAGGTCGCGCAGCAGCGAGCGCAGCACGGCAGCGCGCCGCAGGGCCACGTCGTCGACCAGCGTGACGCCCCACGAGCCGGACTGCGCGTGGTACAGCCGGAGCGTGCGGCCCGCCAGCAGGCGGTGGTGCAGGCCCGGCTCGAGCCCGCCCGTCTCCAGCGCTGGCGCGCCGGACGAGTTCATCAGCAGGCCGTCGGAGCGGCGCACGACCTTCACGTGCACGTCCGGGTCGTCGTCGGTACGCGCCTCGCGGCGCTGGGCCTCGACCTCCGCGAACAGCGCGCGCGCGACGCGGGGGTCGGCTTCGGCGTCGACATGGGCCAGCGTGCGCGCAAGCGAACGGGCCGACTGGAGCAGCATGCGGTCCAGATCGCCTGAATCGCTGCTGAGCGCCTCCGACAGCAGCAGCGCCAGCACCACCGCGTAGACGGCCAGGATGGCCAGCGTCACCGTCAGCAGCACGCGTCGCATCAGCGACGGTGCCAGCCGCCGCCGTGCTGCTGGGGGTGGCGTGGCTTCGCTCATGGCGCGTCGCGCACCAGCAGGTAACCCACGCCGCGCACCGTCTTCACGCGCGCCGCCCCCACCTTGCGCCGCAGGTTGTGCACATGCACCTCGATGGCATTGAAGTCCAGCGGCTCGCCCAGCGGCGCCAGCGCCTGCGCCAGGCGGTGCTTGGGCACCACGGTGCCGCCGGCGCGCGCCAGCACCGCCAGCACGTCGAACTCACGCTGCGACAGGCCGACGATCTCGCCGTCCACCGTGCACAGGCGCTGGCGCGTGTCGATGGCCAGCGTGCCCACGGTCCACACCGAGGCGGCCTGCTGCGCCGCACGCCGCGTCACCGCCCGCACGCGCGACACCAGTTCGGCCATGGCGAAGGGCTTGACGAGGAAGTCGTCGGCGCCTTCGTCCAGGCCCGCCAGGCGGTCGTCCAGGGCGTCGCTGGCGGTGACGACGATCAGCGGCACCGCCAAGCCATCGCGGCGCCATTCGCGCAGCAGGTCCAGGCCGTGGCCGTCGGGAAGGCCCAGGTCCAGCAGCACGCAGTCGTGCCCGCCCGCGGCCGCGAACCGGCGCGCGTCGGCCGCCGTCCGGAGCCACTCGCTGGTGAAGCCGGCGCCGCGCAGTGCCATCTGCAAGGCGGCGCCGAGATCCAGGTCGTCCTCGATCATCAGAAGGTGCATCGGTCCCGAGCCTAAGGCCTGCCGCCGCTGGCCAGCTTGGCGTTGGCTGAAGGCCGCCTCATGCGTGATGCAGAATCGGCCACAGCACATTGCATGGAGACGGCATGGCGTACCGGTGGAGGCAGGACGGCCCTGCCTTCGAGTTCCCCACCCCGTTCGGCACGGAGAACCGCTTCCGCACCTGGCGCGGCTGGGTGCTGATCCTGGGCTCGCTGCTGGTGCTGGGGATCACGGCCTTCGTGGCGCCGGACGAGTCGACGGGCGCCCTGTCCGCCATCACGACCGAGCCGGCCCCGGGCCTGGCGCTGGAAGATGCTCCCGAGAACATCCAGGTCCCCGGCAGCGGCTGGCCGCACGTGCTCATCTCGCTGCTGCTGGCCGTGTGGGGCGGCATGGACCTGTGGCAGGTTTCGCGCCAGCGGCAGCTGCTGCTGGCGCCGGGCCAGCCTTCGTCGCTGGGGCAGGAAGTCTCGCGCGAAGGCAGCGGTGCCAGCCCGGCGGCCGGCGCCATCATGCAGATGCTCTCGCGCGGCATGCCCTCGCCCGGTGAACTGCAGCGGCCCTACCTGCGCGCGCTGCGGCTGCTGGGGGCGGACCTGGCCTCGGCGCCGTCCACGTTGCACGCCTACCTGCGCGCCCGCTTGTCGCACCTGGTGCTGGCCGTGGGCCTGCTGCCGCTGTCTCTGCTGCTGCTGCTGTGGCCGCAGGCGCCGGCCACGCCCCTGGCAGCGGCCTGGCTGATCGCCGTGGCCGTTGGCGGCCTGCTGGTGCATGCGCTGCACCCGGAACGGCCGGCGCTGACGCCGCTGGCCGTGGGCGGCCTGTTGGCCGGCGCCTGGCTGCCGGCCCTGGCGCTGCTTTTCTTCAGCGGTGGCTGGCCCCTGGTGGACAAGCTCGTGCGTTTCCAGATGCCGCTGGCCGCGGTGGCCCTGATGGGCCTGGCCATTCTGCTGGAAACCATGGGCGTGCTGGCGGCGCGGGCCCAGGTCACCACGCCTTCTGCGGGCCGCAGCGGCCACGACGACGCCACGGCCAGCTTCGACGCCCACCCCATGCAGCTGCTGCGCGAGATCGACCGCGAACTGGGCCGGCGCTGGAGCGAAGGCGTGCCGAACCGGCGCTACGCCTGGCAGCCACCGAAGATCGAAGGCAACACCGACAGCGGCGCCTTCACGGCGCTCATCCTCGAGGAATCGCAGCCGGCCACGCCGCTGGCCGCGCGCAACACGGCGCCGCGTCCTCTGGCGGCGGGCTGGCTGCTCATGCTGGACGTGCTGGGCCTGCTGCTCAGCCTGGCCGCGGTGGCAGGGCTGGCGCTGGCCACCTGGACGCACATGTTCGACGCCGCGTCGTCGTGGCGGCCGGCCGCGCTGGGCCTGGTGGCGATGGCCGCCGGCGGCTGGGCGATGCGCGTGGCGCACTTCCTGTGGAGCCGCACGGAAGTCGAGTCCACGTTCACCTGGCTGGACCTGCGCGGCACCTGGTTCCGCCTGCCTGCCGGCGCCACGCCCGAGGCCGGTTCGCGCCACCGCGACGAAGCCCCGCTGGGCGTGGACGAACTCGCCTTGCGCAGCACGGTGCTGCAGGCGCGTTCGGTGTTCTACGCCGCCGGCACCTGGGAACTGGGCAGCCGCACGGTGCTCTCGCTGGCGGCGCATCCGCCCGGGGCCGCGGTGTGGACGACGCTGCTGCAGGACTTCGCGCGCAAGTCGCAGGCCAGCCCGGCCGCCACGGCCCCGGCGGTGCTGGCGGCGCGTGCGCTGGCGCGCCAGCGCCGCGAGGCCGAACAGCGCGAACAGTCCGGTGCGCCGCGCAAGCCGGCCCGCTTCTGCGCGGCCTGCGGCACGCCCGTGCTGGCCGGTGCGCGCTTCTGCCAGCAGTGCGGCAACACGCTGGACTGAGCGGCTGAACATCCGCCCCCGGGTTTGCCCCGACGACGCGGCCGTCATGCGGCGGCAGCGTTCTTCGTCTTCGGTCCAGGCCCGGCACTTCCGCCCGCGGCCCCACCTCAGGAGCACCGCATGACCCAGTATCTTTTCCTCCTCCACGAGCGCCCCGCCAGCTACGCCGACGTGACGCCGGCGCAGATGCAGGAGATCGTGGCCGCCTACAAGGCCTGGGCCGGCAGCCTGGCCGCGCGTGGCCAGCTGGCCGGCGGCGAGAAGCTGGCCGATGACGGCGGCCGCCACCTGCGGCTGAAGGACGGCCGGCCGCTGGCCAGCGACGGCCCCTACGCCGAGGCGCACGACGTCATCGGCGGCTACTTCGTCGTGCAGGCGGCCAGCGATGCCGAGGCCGAGGCGCTGGCGCAGAGCTGCCCGCACCTGCAGGGCAACAGCTGGATCGAGATCCGCCGCATCGAACCCACGTGAACGCCGCGGCGGCCGAGCTGCAGGCGGTGCTGGCGCAGCAGCGCCGCCGCGTGGTGGCGCACCTGGCGCGCTCGCTGGGGCTGCCGCAGCTGGCGCTGGCCGAAGACGCGGTGCAGACGGCGTCGCTGCGCGCGCTGGAGCTCTGGCCCGCGCAGGGCGTGCCGGCCAACCCGGCCGGCTGGCTGTACCGCGTGGCGCGGCACGAGGCCATCGACGCGCTGCGCGTGGCCGGCCGCCACGAAGCCTGGCCCGATGACGACGAGGCGGCCGCCGTGCGCCTGCCCGCGCTGCCACCGCCCGAAGGCCGATTCGCCGGCGAACTGGACGACGACGAACTGGCGCTGCTCTTCATCGCCTGCCACCCGGCGCTGCCGGTGGCCTCGCAGGTGGCGCTGGCGCTGCGCGCGCTGGCCGGGCTGGACCTCGCCACCCTCGCCGCCGTCTTGCTCAGCACCGAGGCCGCGCTGGCGCAGCGCCTGGCACGGGCGCGCGAGCAGGTCGCCCGCGACACCCTGCGCTTGCCGGCCGGCCACGAGCTGGCGCCGCGGCGCGAGGCCGTGCTGACGGTGCTGTCGCTGGCCTTCCACGCCGGGGCGCGCACCCGCAGCCGCGAGCCCGCCCTGCGCGACGAGGCCACGGCGCTGTGCTGGGAGGCCGTCCGCCTGGCACGCGCGCTGGCTGCGCACCCGGTGGCGGCCCACCCCGATGCCGATGCGCTGGCGGCCCTGTTGCTGCTGCACGGCGCGCGCCTGTCGGGCCAGCTGGACGAGGCCGGCGAGATCGTGCTGCTGCCCGGCCAGCCGCGCGACCGCTGGGACGCCGGCATGGTGCGCATGGGCCTGGCGCACCTGCAGGCGGCGATGCGGGCGCCGGTGCTCTCGCGCTGGCATCTGCTGGCGGGCATCGCCGCCGAACACGCCTGCGCGCCGGACCACGCCAGCACCGACTGGCCGGCCATCGTGCGCTACTACGACACGCTGCTGGCGCTGGACGGCTCGGCCGCGCCGCGCCTGGGCCAGGCCATCGCGCTGGCCGAAGCGGGTGAGCCGCAGCAGGCGCTCGCGCTGCTGCGGGCCCTGCAGCCCGGCCTGCCGGTGGCGCTGAAGGCCCATGGCCTGGCGGCGATGGCGCGCGCCCACGAACGCCTGGGCGAGACGGCCACCGCGTGCGCGCTGCTGGCCCTGGCGGCCGATGCCGCGCCGCATGCCGCCGACGCCCGCGCCCTGCGGCGCCGCGCCTCGGCCATCAGGTCCTGATGCGCCGGTCGCCGCCGCTGGCGCGGCGGTCGATGCCGCTGCGGCGCTCGCCCCAGGCGTTCTCCAACTCCATGCGCTTGATCTCTTCGGCCGCGCCTTCGTCGGCGCCGCCGGCCTTGCGCGCCTGCGCCCGCGCCAGGCGCTCCATCAGCCGCAGGTCGCGGTCGGTGAGCGTGAGCGCGCTGTCGGCCCAGTGGTCGACGATGGCGTCCAGCGCTTCGCGCCGCACCGGCGCGGCCAGGCGCTGTGCGCGCAGCGCGGCCAGCGTGCCGCGGTGGCGCTGGTCGACGTCACGCACCACGCGGTTCACCGCTTCCTCGCCTTCGCCGTCCTCGCAGACGATGTCGACGAGCCGCCGGTAGTGCAGTTCTTCGGCGCTGTACAGGCGCCCGGAGAGGATCATCTCGTTGGCCACCGCGAAGCCGGCCTTGCGGATGGTGAAGTCCCAGGCGCCCATGCCGGGGAAGAGGTTGAACAGCACCTCGGGGAAGCCGGCCTGCGCGCTGCGCTCGAAGATCACCTTGTGGAAGGGCAGCACGCTCTCCAGGCCGCCGCCCAGCGTGTCGCCGGCACACAGCACCGTGGTGTGGATGCCCAGGTCGCTGGCCTGCTCCATCCACCATACCAGGTCCACGCAGCGCTGGCCGTAGAGCTTCAGCGATTCCACGTCGCCGGCCCGCACCAGCAGCACGAACAGCGCGAGGTCACCGCCGAAGTTGAAGACCTTGGGCACGTCGGAGCTCAGCACGAAGTGGCGCAGCAGGCCGGGCTGGGCCGCGATGTCGTCCAGCAGCCGCTGCAGTTCGCCCATGGCGGCCAGGCTGTAGCACTGGATGGGCTTGACGCAGGTGCGCACGCGCAGCAGTCGCAGGTCTTCGTCCCAGTCCAGACGCAGGGTCTTGTACGGGCGGCCCATCAGGTCGGCAATGCCGGGGGCGGGCCCCGGGGCAGGGGTGGTCAAGGGCGCACCCCGGTAGTCAGACGGCTTCAACGATGCGCGTGAAATGGTGGAAGTTCACGCGGGCCGATTCCACCGCCGCCAGCAGCGACGCTTCGTCGGGCAGTTGGTTGAGGATGCGGCGCAGGTCGGCCATGTGTTGCGCGTCCATGGTGGCGTGCGAAGCGATGAAGGACACGCCACGGTCGCCGTCCAGCAGCAGCGACTCGCGGATGGCGCTGGCGAACGGGCCGCCATAGACCGAGGCGATGACCTCCAGCGCATACAGCATGCCCAGCACCGAGCACGGGTGGCGGCGGTCGGCGGCCCAGTAGTTGTAGCCGTTGAGCGACAGCGTGCTGATGGACGGTTCGTGGCCGCGCGCGTCACCCGCCGTCACACCGATGGCTTCCAGGTCGTTCAGCACCCAGGTCTCGTGGCCCTTTTCCTCCTGCATGTGGTCGTACAGGAAGTGGCGGATGGGCTGCAGGCGGTCGTCCATGCGGCTGGCGGCGGCGGCGCTCACGGGGTTGAAGTGCCACACCACGTGGTACAGCTCCAGCAGCAGGCGGCGGTAGCGCTCCACCGGCATGCCGTCGGCCACCGCGGCCACCACCACGGGGTGCGTCTCGAAGCCCCGGCGGTCTTCGTCGGTGCGCGTCACCAGTTCGGCAAAGTAGGAGAGCATGCGAGATTCCCAACGTTCAAATGAAGTGTGTCGCGCTCTCAGGGCGCTGCTCCCATCCTGAAGTCTGGCGCAGTTTCGGGCCAGATGGGGCAATCGGGCAGGGACTTCTACAATCCCGACGATGAATTCCGTGCTGTCGCCGGTGCCGCCGCGGCACGGAGCCCCACGCCGCATCCGCGAGCTGCCCGACGAACTGGTGAGCCAGATCGCCGCCGGCGAGGTCGTGGAGCGGCCGGCCTCGGTGGTGCGCGAACTGGTGGACAACGCGCTGGACGCCGGCGCCACCCAGATCACCGTGCGCCTGCTGGCCGGCGGTGTGCGCAGCGTGGTGGTGGAAGACGACGGCAGCGGCATTCCGGCCGAAGACCTGCCGCTGGCGCTGAAGCGCCACGCCACCAGCAAGATCGCCAGCCTGGCCGAGCTGGAGTCGGTGGCCACCATGGGTTTCCGCGGCGAGGCCCTGGCGGCCATCGCCTCGGTGGCCGACCTGGCCATCGTCACGCGCACGGCGGCCGACGCGCACGGCTGGCGCCTGTCGGCGCGCAGCGGTGAGCTGGCTCCCGCGGCGCGCGGCACCGGCACCACGGTGGAAGTGCAGGAGCTCTTCTTCAGCACGCCGGCGCGACGCAAGTTCCTCAAGAGCGACGCCACCGAGTTCGCCCACGCGCTGGAGGCCGTGCGCCGCCATGCGCTGGCGCGGCCCGACGTGGGCTTCGCCGTGTGGCACGAAGGGCGCCTGTCGGCGCAGTGGCGCGCGGCCACGGCGGCGCAGCGCTGGGCCGACGTGCTGGGCAGGGACTTCGTGGCCGCCAGCCGCGAGGTGCAGGCGGCGCGCGGCCCGCTGGCCATCGTGGGCCGGGCCGGCCAGCCCGAGGCCGCGCGTTCGCGGGCCGACCAGCAGTACCTCTTCGTCAACGGCCGCTTCGTGCGCGACCGCCTGCTGGCCCACGGCGTGCGATCGGCCTACGAAGACCAGCTGCACGGCAGCCGCCAGCCCGCCTATGCGCTGTTCCTGAGCATCGCGCCCGAGCTGGTGGACGTGAATGTGCACCCGACGAAGATCGAGGTGCGCTTCCGCGACGGCCGCGCCGTGCACCAGGCGCTGCGCCAGGCGGTGGAAGACACGCTGGCGCCGATGCGGGCGGTCGCACCGACCGACGTGCTGACGCCCGCAGTGCAGGCATCTGCAGGCGAAGCGCCGCGCGCGGCGTGGCAGCCTTCGCTGGCGCTCATCGACCGGCCGCCCGCGGTGCACGAGAGTCCGGGCCCCTGGCGCACGCCGCAGGGCAGCGGCGGCCTGCCGGCCTGGCAGGCGCTGCACGCCAGCCCTTCGCCGCCGGCCGTCGCCGCGATGGTGCCCGATGCCGCCTGGCCGCTGGGCCGCGCCGTGGCGCAGATCGGTGGCGTCTACGTGCTGGCCGAGAACGCCCAGGGCCTGGTCGTGGTGGACATGCACGCCGCCCACGAGCGCATCGTCTACGAGAAGCTCAAGCGCGCCGCATCCGCCGGCGCTGCCCTGCCTTCGCAGCCGCTGCTGGTGCCGCAGACCCTGGCGGCCACGCCGACCGAGGTGGCCACGGCCGAGGCCGAACAGGCGGCGCTGCTGGAACTGGGCCTGGATGTGGGCCTGCTGGCGGCGGGCACGCTGGTCGTCCGCAGCCGCCCC
>CAZBUU010000091.1:0-14174 GCA_964495125.1 uncultured Rubrivivax sp. | reverse complement strand
GGTGCATGGCGCGCTGGTGGCGGTCTATCAGCGTCTGGCGCTCGGCCTGCAGCTGCCGGCGCAGTTGCTTCTTGTCTTGCGAAGGTTGCATCGGGGGCATGGCGAACGTCATGCGGCATATTGTCGCCCCATGGCCCGCCCCGCTTCGCCCCTGCCCGACTTCGTGGCCCACTGCGCCGAGCTGCTGGCGCCGCTGGGCGCGGTGCGCACGACGCGCATGTTCGGCGGCTGGGGGCTCTACGTCGACGAGCTCTTCATCGCCATCGTCGCCGGCGAGCGCCTGTTCCTGAAGTCCGACGAGGCCGGCGCGGCGCGTTTCGCCGCGGCGGGCTGCGAGCCCTTCCGCTTCACCAAGGGCGGCGAGACCATCAGCACGCACTACTGGTCGGCGCCGGCCGACGCGATGGAGTCGCCGGCCTTCATGCAGCCGTGGGCACGAGGCGCGCTGCAAGCCGCCCTGGCAGCGCGCGCCACGCGGCCCGCCAGGCGCCGCCGTTGAGGCGCCGCGGCGCCGCTTCCAGGATCGACGCGCGAGCGCTCGGCCAGGCCTCGACGATCCAGGCACTGCCCGGCGGCAGCAGCAGGTCGTCGCCCGGGCTCAGCCAGAGGTCGGGCTGCGCCGGCCCGCCGTCGCGCGCCGTCACCCACAGCCGGCCGGCTTCCACGCGCAGCCAGCGCGGCACCGGCGCGGGCACCAGCGTGGCCGCCTCGCGCAGGCCCAGGCCCCAGGCCCAGGGGGCGGCGGCTTGATGCGATTCGGTCATGTGCTTGGGGTTCATGGTCAGGCTTTCACAGGCTTGGCTTGTGGGAGTGAATGTTCGTCACTCCAGGGCGCCGGGTCCAATCACGATGCGGGCGAAGATTGATAAGCTGGCGTCATGAATACGCCGCGCCACCGCCCGCTCGCCATCGGCCCGCTGCGCGCCTTCGAGGCGGTGGCGCGGCTGCTCAGCTTCCGCGCCGCGGCCGAGGAGTTGCACCTCACGCAGCCGGCCGTCAGCCGCCAGATCAAGGGCCTGGAAGACGAACTCGGTGCCCCGCTGTTCGTGCGCGGCACGCGCCACGTGGAGCTCACCGGCGCCGGCGCGCAACTGCTGCGCGCCGTGCTGCCGCTGCTGACGCAGCTGGATGCCACCGTGCGCGCGCTGCGCAGCGCGCAGGGGCGGCAGCCGGTGGCGGTGACCACCTTCGCGTCCTTCGCCTCGCTGTGGCTGCTGCCGCGGCTGCAGGGCTTCCAGGCGGCGCACCCGGCCTCGGACATCCGCATCTCCGCCAACGACAACCTGGCCGACTTCGACGACCCCGAGATCGACCTCGCGCTGCGCTACTGCCACCCCGACGACGCCCCTGCCGGTGCCGTGCAGCTCTTCGGCGAGGTGCTCACGCCCGTGGCCAGCCCGGCGCTGCTGCGCCGCCACCCGCTGCGCAAGCCCGCCGACCTGGCCGCCCACACGCTGCTGGAAGAGGACGACCGCAAGACCAGCGCGCAGTACGTCAGCTGGCGCCACTGGCTGAAGCTCAACGGCGCGCCGCGCCTGGAGCCGCGCGGATGGATCTACCTGAACTTCACCTACCAGCAGATCCAGGCCGCCCTGGCCGGCCAGGGCGTGGCGCTGGCGCGGCTGGCGCTGGTGCGCGAACCGCTGGAGCGCGGCGAGCTGGTCGAACCCTTCGGCCCGGCCGCGCGCGCCCATTCGCCCTACGCCTACTGGTTGTTGCGATGGCCGGCGCGGCGCGAACGCCCGGTGCTGGCCGCCTTCGAGACCTGGCTGCTGGAACAGGCCGCGGCCACGCGGCAGGCCCTGGCCCACGAAGGCTTCACCCCGGGGGCACAATGACGGCCATGTTGCTCCGCACCTACCGGCTCGGGCTGGCCCTGTTGAGCTCGCTGCTGCTGGCCACGGCCGCCGCGGCCCAGGGCCCGGGCGACGACACCCTCGTGCAGGCCCGCGAGGCCTGGCGCAAGAAGGACCGCGCCGCGCTGGCCGCCGCGCGCAGCGCCGCCCTGCAGGCGCGGCACCCGCTGGCGCCCTGGGCCGACTACTGGGAGCTGAACAACCGCCTGGGGGAAGCCCAGCAGCCCGAGCTGGACGCCTTCGCTGCGCGCTGGCCCGGCAGCTATGTGGAAGACCGCCTGCGCAACGACTGGCTGCTGGAGCTGGGCCGCCGGCGCGACTGGGCCAACTTCCGCGCCGAGTTCCCGCGCTTCCGCATGAACGACGACCGCGAGGTCACTTGCTACGCCCTGCTGGCGCAGCACCTGGACGGCGGCGAGGTGCCCGGCCTGCGCGACAAGGCCCGCGCCGCCTGGTGGGCGCAGCGCGATCTGGATGACGGCTGCAACCTCATGGCGCGCACGCTGTTCGAGACCAAGGTGCTGACGGCCGACGACGCCTGGCAGGAAGCCCGCCTGTCGATGGAGGCCAACCGCCCGCGCGCGGTGAGGGCCGCCGTGGCGCTGGTGTCGGCCCCCGCGGCCGAGGCCGTGGCGCAGATCATCGACAACCCGGCGCGCTACCTCAACCGCAAGGGCGCCGGCGAGGGCCGCCACGGCCACGAACTGCTGCTGCTGGCGCTGATGCGCGCCGCCGCCAACGACCCCGAGTACGCCGCCGGCGTGCTGTCTTCGAACCAGACCCACGTGCTGCCCATGGCCCTGGCCGCCACGGCCTGGGCCCACGTGGGCAGGCAGGCGGCGCTGAAGCAGATGCCGCAGGCCGCCGGCTGGGCGCGCGAAGCCTGGAAGCTGTGGGACGCCGCGCACAAGCCCGGCCAGCAGCCGCCCTGGAGCGAAGACCTCGTGGCCTGGCATGCGCGCGCCGCGCTGCGTGCGCCGGCCGGCGACACCGCGCGCTGGACGCTGCTGCAGCGGGCCATCGAGGGCCTGCCGGCCGCCGAACAACAGGACGCCACCTGGGCCTACTGGAAGGCACGCGCGCTGGCCGCCACGGCCAAGGCCGGCGCCGACGGTGACGCCGCGCGCGCCGCGTCGCGCACGCTGCTGGAAGCCGCGGCCGCCCAGCACGGCTTCTACGGCCTGATGGCCCAGGAGGCCCTGGGCCGGCCCTTGGCGCTGCCGCCGTCACCGGCGCCGCTGACGCCGGCCGAGCGCGAGGCCCCGCGAAGCCAGTCCGGCTTCGCCCGCGCGCTGCAGCTCGTCGGCCTGGGCCTTCGCAGCGAAGGCGTGCGCGAGTGGAACTTCACGCTGCGCGGCCTGGGCGACCGCGAACTGCTGGCCGCCGCGCAGCTGGCCTGCGAGCGCGAGGTCTGGGACCGCTGCATCAACACCAGCGAACGCACGCGCGCCGAAGCCGACTTCGCGCAGCGCTACCCCCTGCCCTACCGCGACATCGTCACGGCCCGCGCGCGCGAGCTGGGCCTGGACGCGGCCGTGCTGTTCGGGCTCATCCGGCAGGAGTCGCGCTTCATCGCCGACGTGCGCTCGGCCGTCGGCGCCAGCGGCCTGATGCAGCTGATGCCGGCCACGGCGAAGTGGACGGCCAAGAAGGTGGGCCTGGACTTCCGCCCCGCCCAGGTGACCGACCCCGACATCAACGTGCAGCTGGGCGCGGCCTACCTCAAGCGCGTGCTCGACGACTTCGGCGGCTCGCTGCCCATGGCCGCCGCCGCCTACAACGCCGGCCCGGGCCGGCCGCGCCGGTGGCGCGAAGGCCCGGTGCTGGAGCCGGCGGCCTGGGCCGAGACCATCCCGTTCAACGAGACGCGCGACTACGTCAAGAAGGTGCTGGCCAACAGCCTGTACTACGGCACGCTGCTGGCCGCGCCGCAGTCCGCCCCGCCGCCCACGCTGAAGGCCCGCCTGGGCCCGCCGGTGGGGCCGCGCGAAGCGGGCGCCACCACCCCCGACCGGGACCTCCCCTGAGAGCCTGTGAACCCATGACCCAACGAGTCCTCGTCCTCGGCGGCAGCGGTTTCGTCGGCCGCTCGCTCGCCGGCAAGCTGGCCGCGCACGACCCGGCCTGTCGCATCGTCGTGCCGACGCGGCGGCTGCCGCATGCGCAGACCCTGCGCGCCATTCCCACGGTGGACGTGCTGGAGGTGAACGTGCACGACGACGCCGCGCTGGCCGCCGCCATGGCCGGCTGCGACGCGGTGGTGAACCTCATCGCCATCCTGCATGGCAGCACGGCCGAGTTCGACCGCGCGCACGTGCAGTTGCCGCGGCGCATCGCGCAGGCCTGCGTGAAGACCGGCGTGAAGCGGCTGGTGCATGTCAGCGCGCTGGGCGTGGGGCCGGGCGCACCTTCGAAGTACCTGGCCAGCAAGACCGCTGGCGAGGCAGTGCTGAAGCAGGCGGCGCTGGAGCTCACCATCCTGCGGCCCAGCGTCATCTTCGGCGCCGAGGACAGCTTCCTCAACCTCTTCGCCACGCTGCAGTCGGTCGCGCCCTTCGTGCCGCTGGCCGGCAGCGACGCGCGCTTCCAGCCCGTGTGGGTGGACGACGTGGCCGCGGCCATCCTCCGCTGCCTGGACGACCGCAGCACCATCGGCCAGACCTACGAGTGCACCGGGCCCGAGGTGTTCACGCTGTCGCAGCTGGTGAAGCTGGCGGGCGAGTGGTCGGGCCATGCGCGGCGCCAGTTCGCGCTGCCGGGCTTCGCGGGACGGCTGCAGGCGCTGGCGATGGAGATGATGCCGGGCACGCCGATGATGTCGCGCGACAACGTCGACTCGATGAAGGTGCCCAACATCGCCACCGGCCAGGTGCCGGGGCTGGACGCTCTGGGCATCACGGCCGCTTCGCTGCAGGCCGTGGCACCGGGCTACCTGAGCGCCACCGCCGGCCGCGCGCGGCTGGAGCAGCTGCGCGCCCTGGCCCGTCGCGGCTGAAGGCGCGCATGCCCGACGCACATCAAGCCGATGCGAGAAACGCATCGTCGGGCCGGCGCCGCGCCCGTAGCATGAAGGCCTGATGGAACGGAGCGCAGTCATGCACCTGGTGATCGGCAACAAGAACTACTCGTCGTGGTCCATGCGGCCCTGGGTGCTGATGAAGCAGCTGGGCCTGCACTTCGAGGAAGTGAAGCTGCGCCTGGACCTGAAGCCGAACTCGGCCTTCTACCGAGAGCTGGCCCACTTCACGCCGGCCGGCCAGGTGCCCGTGCTGCTGGACGACGATTTCTCGGTGTGGGAGACGCTGGCCATCATCGAGTACCTGCACGACAAGTTTCCCGGCCGCGGCATCTGGCCCGAGGACATCCGCCTGCGTGCCCGCGCGCGCAGCCTGGCCGCCGAGATGCACGCGGGCTTCGGTGCGCTGCGCAGCCACTGCCCGATGAACATCGAGGCGAAGCTGCCCGAGGTGGGCCAGCGCGTGTGGGCCGAAGAGCCGAAGGTGCGCGCCAACGTCGAGCGCATCGAAGTGGCCTGGGTCGACGCACTGAACGCCAGCGGCGGCCCCTTCCTGTTCGGCGACTTCTGCGCCGTGGATGCCATGTACGCGCCCGTGGCCACGCGGCTGCGCACCTACGCGCTGCCGATGTCGCCCACCGTGCGCGCCTACGTCGACCGGCTGCTGGCCGCGCCCGGGCCGGCGGCCTGGATCGCCGATGCGTTGAAGGAGCAGGACTTCCTCGACTTCGACGAGCCCTACCGGCAGCAACGCTAAGCTTGCGGCGCATGACGCGCCCGCCCCTGCCCCCTGCCTGCTCGCTGGCCAACGGCGCCGGGCACTTGGGCCTGTTCATCGTGGCCACGCGGCGCCACGGCGGCGGTCTGGTGTTCGGGGCGCTCTCGCACAGCGTGCGCGTGATGCTCAAGCCGCTGGCCGGCGAGACCCTGGCGCAGTACCTCGAACGCGTGCCGCGCGACCGGCCGGAACCCGCATGACGGCACGCTTCTACATCGTCGGCGGCGCCGTGCGCGACGCGCTGCTGGGCCTGCCTTCGAGCGACCGCGACTGGGTCGTCGTCGGTGCGTCGCCCGAAGCGCTGCTGGCCCAGGGCTTCCGCCCTGTGGGCAAGGACTTCCCCGTCTTCATCCACCCCGAGACCGGCGAGGAAGTGGCGCTGGCGCGCACCGAGCGCAAGACCGGCCGCGGCTACCACGGCTTTGCGTTCCATGCCGCGCCGGAGGTGACGCTGGAAGACGACCTGCGGCGGCGCGACCTCAGCATCAACGCCATCGCACAGGCCGAGGACGGCACGCTGGTGGACCCGTACGGCGGCCAGCGCGACCTGCAGGCCCGCGTGCTGCGCCACGTGTCCGAAGCCTTCGTCGAAGACCCTGTGCGCCTGCTGCGCCTGGCGCGGCTGGCGGCGCGCTTCCATGACTTCACGATCGCGCCCGAGACACAGGCGCTGCTGGCGCGCATGGTGGCCGACGGCGAGGTCGACCACCTGGTGCCCGAGCGCGTGTGGCAGGAACTCTCGCGCGGGCTCATGAACGCCCGGCCCGGCCGCATGCTGCAGGTGCTGCGCGACTGCGGCGCGCTGGCGCGGCTGCTGCCCGAGGTGGACCGCCTGTGGGGCGTGCCGCAGCCGGCGCAGCACCACCCCGAGATCGACACGGGCGTGCACCTGGGGCTGGTGCTGGACCAGTGCGCGCGCGTGGAAGCCCCACTGCCCGTGCGCTGGGCCGCGCTGTGCCATGACCTGGGCAAGGGCACGACACCGCGCGAAGAGTGGCCGCGCCACATCGCCCACGAAAGCCGCAGCGCGACGCTGGCGGCCGCGCTGGCCGAACGCCTGCGTGTGCCGGTGGAATGCCGCGAACTGGCCGACGTGGTGGCGCGCGAACACACCCACATCCACGCCAGCGACACGCTCGACGCCGCGGCGCTGGTGCGCCTCTTCGAGCGTTGCGACGCCTGGCGTCGGCACGAGCGCTTCGCGCAGGTGCTGCAGGCCTGCGAGTGCGACGCGCGCGGCCGCACGGGCCTGGAAGCGCGCGACTACCGGCCTGCGCACCGCCTGCCGCCCTTGCTGGCGGCAGCGCGCAGCGTGGACACCGCCGCCGTGGCGGCGCAGGCCGCGGCGCGAGGCAAGACCGGGCCCGAGATCGGCGACGCCGTGCGCCATGCGCGTGTGCTGGCGGTGGCGGCGGCGCTACGCGGCTGAGCTGCGGCGCGGCTTCGAGGTCGCGACCAACCCGGCGAAGGTCAGGGCGCCGTTGATCACCAGCATCTCCAGCCCGATCTGGAAGCCACCCAGCCAGCGCGCCTGGTTGGCGTCCAGCACCCAGCACAGCACCGGCGCGACCACCGCCACCCAGGGCGCGGCGCGGTCGTTCGCGCGCCCCGGCATCAGCACGGCGAAGGCGAAGAGGCCCAGCAAGGGGCCGTAGGTGAAGCCGGCCAGCTTGAGGATGAGGCCGATCATGCTGGGATCGTCCAGCACCTTGAACGCCATCACCAGCGCCATGAAGAGCGCCGCGAAGCCCAGGTGCACACCGCGGCGCAGTCGCGCGCGCGCGGCTTCGTCCAGGTCGGTGCGCTGCTGGAAGCCCAGCAGGTCGATGCAGGTGCTGCTGGTCAGCGCCGTCAGTGCACCGTCGGCACTGGGGAACAGCGCCGACACCAGCGCGATGACGAACAGCACCTGCACCGCCACCGGCAGGTGGTTCAGCACGACGGTAGGAAAGAGCCGGTCACCGGTCACCGCCAGGCCCACCGTGGGCGCGAACAGGTAGAGCAGGCCGCCGAGGAAGAGGAACAGCGCCACCACCGCCAGCATCACCACCGACATGACGAGCAGGTTCTTCTGTGCGTCGGCCAGGCGCGCCACCGACAGGCTCTTCTGCATCATCTCCTGGTCGGTGCCGGTGATGGCGATGGCGATGAAGGCGCCGGCCAGCAGCTGCTTGGCCCAGTGGTCGCGCGCCATCCAGTCCGTGCCCCACACGCGCGCGAGGCCCTGCTCCTGCATCTGCGCCAGCGCCTGGCCGGGCGACAGGCCCAGCGCCTGCAGCAGGAACATCACGCACACCACCAGGCCCAGCAGCATGCCGGCCGTCTGCAAGGTGTCGGTGAACACGATGGTGCGCACACCGCCTTCCAGCGTGTAGAGCAGGATCATCAACAGGATCACCGCCGCCGTCAGCCAGAAGGGCACGCCGAAGGCCGAGAGGATCATGTCCTGCAGCACCTTTACCACCAGGTACAGCCGCGCCGTGGCGCCCAGCGTGCGCGAGCCGATGAAGAAAGCCGCCCCGGTGCGCCCGCTGCGCGGCCCCAGGCGCTGCGTCAGCGCGCCGTAGATGGAGGTGACCCGCAACCGGAAGTACAGCGGCAGCAGCACGAAGGCGATGACGGCGTAGCCCAGCACCTGGCCCAGCACCACCTGCAGGTAGCCGAACTGCGTGAGACCCACGGCGCCCGGCACGCTGACGAAGGTGACCCCGGACAGCGACGTGCCGATCATCCCGAAGGCCACCAGCGGCCAGGCGCTGTTGCGGTTGCCGATGAAGAAGGCCTCGTTGTCGGCGCGGCGCGCCGTCCACGCCGCCACGCCCAGCAGCACCAGGAAGTAGGCCAGCACGAAGGCCAGCAGCACACCCGCCGTCATCGCGTGCTCACACCAGCCAGCCGATCAGCATGCCCAGCACGGTGAGGATGACCGAACTCGTCAGCGGCACGTACCACATGCGTCCGCCCGCGCGGAAGCTGAAGTCGCCCGGCAGCTTGCCCAGGCCGACCTTGGCCAGCCAGCCGTGCAGCACGTTGAAGACCAGGCTGGCGAGGATGAAGATGAGGATCCAGCGCATGGTCTCAGCGGCGCTCGGCCGTTCCGAAGCCGCTGAGCGCCCCCTTGGGGGGCAGCGAACGAAGTGAGCTTGGGGGCTTCATTTCACAGGGTGTGCGATCGGTCGCCGTCGACGAAGCCGAGCGGGTCGATGGCGATGCCGCGGCCGAAGGCGATGACCTTGAAGAGTTCGCCCATCTCGTGCTCGGTGAGCAGCTTCTGCGCATTGGCCACGGCGCGCACGTCGGCGCCCTGCAGCAGTTCGAGCAGGCCGCAGTTCATGAGGAAGCGCGCCTGCGTGGCGTAGCCCAGCACGTCCAGGCCGGCGTCCTGGCCGGCCAGCGCGATGCCGCTGAAGTTCACGTGGGCGGTGATGTCCTTCAGGCCCACGTCCACCAGCGGGTCGGCGTCCGCCCGGTGCGCGCGGTGGCACATCAGCGTGCCACCGTGCCGCTGTGGGTGGTAGTACTCGGCCTCGGGGAAGCCGTAGTCGATGAAGACGGCGCCGCCACGTTGCAGCCGGGCGGCCAGCGTGCGGACGAAGGCCTCGGCCTGCGGGTGGATTTCGGTCACGGTGCCCGGCACGAACGGCCCTTCACCGGGCGGTCGCAGTTCGGTCGGGCGGTCGGCCCAGGCGAAGCCCTCGCCTTCGGCCACCACGCCGCGCTCGTGCCAGTGCTCGCCGTCGAAGTGCAGCAGTTGCACCGGCATGGCGTCCAGCACTTCGTTGCCGACCACCACGCCGTGCATCGCCTCGGGCCAGGCGTCCAGCCACCGCACGCGGGCGCCGAAGCGCGCCAGGCGCTCGGCCTGCGTGACCCGCAGGGTGCCGGAGAGATCGATGATCGAGTAGTGCCGCACGCGTTCGCCCTGGGCTTGCAGCAGTTGCTCGGCCAATGCCCCGGAGCCGGCGCCGAACTCGAAGACTTCATCCGCTTCGGCAGCGTCCAGCATCTGCGCCACCTGCCGCGCCAGCGCGGCGCCGAAGAGCGGCGAGAGCTCGGGCGCGGTGATGAAGTCGCTGCCCGATGTCGGCCGGCTGCCGAAAGGCAGATGCCCACGGCTGTAGTAGCCCAGGCCCGGCGCGTACAGCGCGCTGGCCATGAAGCGGTCGAAGGGCAGCCAGCCACCGTTGGACGCGATATCCCGGCGCAGGCACACCAGGAGGCTGGCCGATAAACTCTCGGCCCCGGCGGAATGCATCCGCGGCATTGTAGGAAGCCCCTTGCCCACCCCCCGCGTCGCGCTCGTCACCGGCGGTGCCCAGCGCATCGGCCGCGCCATCGCGCTGCACCTGGCGGCCAACGGGTGGCGCGTGGCCGTGCACTACCGGCAGTCGGCCGCTTCGGCGGCGCAGACGGTGGCCGCGGTGCGCGAAGCGGGTGGCGTGGCCTCGGCCTTCGCGGCCGACCTGGCCGACGAGGCGCAGTGCAACGCGCTGGTGCCCGCCGTGCGCGAAGCCTTCGGCCGCATCGACGCGGTGGTGAACAACGCCTCGCTCTTCGAGTACGACGACGTCACCGGCTTCACCGTGGCCCGGCTGGAGGCGCACTTCCGCGCCAACACCGCGCCGGCCATCCTGCTGGCGCGCGCGCTGCACGCGGCGCTGGGCGCAGACCGCACCGGCTGCGTGGTCAACCTGCTCGACCAGAAGCTCTGGAACCCCAACCCCGACTACCTGAGCTACACGCTCAGCAAGGCGGCGCTGGAATGCGCCAACACGCTGCTGGCGCAGGCGCTGGCGCCGCGCGTGCGCGTGTGCGGCGTGGCGCCGGGCGTCACGCTGCTGTCGGGCGCCATGAGCGATGCCGAGTTCGACGCTTCGCACCGCATGACGCCGCTGCAGCGCTCGTCCACCCCCGAGGACGTGGCCGCCGCCGTGCGCTACCTGCTCGAAGCCCCCGCGGTCACCGGCAGCACGCTGCTGGTGGATGGTGGCCAGCACCTCCAGGCCCAATCCCGCGATGTGATGTTCATCGCACGCCAGAACCCTCCGAAAGCCTGAGATGCAAAGCCTCATCAACCACCCCAGCTTGATGGACTGCCGGCGCCTCTTCCTGCGCGACTACGAGGTGTGGATCAACATCGGCGTGCACGACTTCGAAAAGAAGGGCGAGCAGCGCGTGCGCATCAACGTCGACCTGTACGTGCCGCTGTCCATGAGCACGCCGCAGAAGGACAAGCTGGACGAGGTGCTGGACTACGACTTCATCCGGCGCGAGATCATGGCCCGCGTGGCGCAGGGCCACATCCACCTGCAGGAAACGCTGGCCGACGACGTGCTGGCGCGCATGCTGGCCCACCCCAAGGTGCGTGCCGCGCGCGTGGCCACCGAGAAGCCCGACGTCTACCCCGATTGCGACGCCGTGGGCTGCGAAGTCTTCGGCCTGAAGGAAGCCTGAACCATGAACGCCCCCGCCGACGCGCAAGCGGTCCGCAAGGCCGCCTTCGAAGCCAACAAGCTGAGCAAGCGGCTGCACCGGCAGGTGGGCCAGGCCATCGGCGACTTCAACATGATCGAAGCCTGCGACAAGGTCATGGTGTGCCTGTCGGGCGGCAAGGACAGCTACGCGCTGCTGGACATCCTGCTGTCGATGAAGGAACGCGCGCCGATCGACTTCGACATCGTCGCCGTCAACCTCGACCAGAAACAGCCCGGCTTCCCGGCCGACGTGCTGCCGCGCTACCTGGAGAGCCGCGGCGTCCCGTTCCACATCGAGAACCAGGACACCTACAGCATCGTCAAGAAGCTCATCCCCGAGGGCCAGACGATGTGCAGCCTGTGCTCGCGGCTGCGGCGCGGCATCCTGTACCGCGTGGCGGGCGAGCTGGGCGCCACCAAGATCGCCCTGGGCCACCACCGCGACGACATGGTGGTGACGCTGCTGATGAACATGTTCTTCGGCAGTCGCATGAAAGGCATGCCGCCCAAGCTGGTGAGCGACGACGGCAAGAACGTCGTGATCCGCCCGCTGGCCTACGTGGCCGAAACCGACCTCGAACGTTGGGCGGCGCACCGACAGTTCCCCATCATCCCCTGCACGCTGTGCGGCAGCCAGGACAACCTGCAGCGCGTGCAGGTGAAGAAGATGATCCGCGACTGGGAGAAGCAGTACCCCGGCCGCACGGACAACATGTTCACGGCCATGGGCAACATCGTGCCTTCGCACATGATGGACCGGAACCTCTACCCCTTCAGCACGATCAGAGCCACAGGCGTGGCCGACGCCGGCGGCGACATCGCCTTCGACGACGAGCCTTGCGCAACGCCAGCAACGTCCGGGCAGGTGCAGTGGCAAGCGCCACGCCGAGCCCACCCGGGCCCCAAGGAGGAAGACGCATGAACCGACGTCACGTTCTGATCCCCGTTGCCGTGGCCACGCTGGCGCTGCTGGGCGGCTGCGCCACCGTGCGCACGGTGTCCACGCAGGTGGCCAGCTACGGCGAATGGCCGGCCGAGCGCAAACCCGGCACCTACGCCTTCGACCGCCTGCCCTCGCAAGCCGTGCGCGCGGCCGAGACCGAGATGCTGGAGAACAGCGCCCGCGCCGCGCTGGAAAAGGCCGGCTTCAAGCCGGTGGAAGCCGGCAAGGAACCCGAGGTGCTGGTGCAGGTGGGCGCGCGTGACGAGCGCTACGTCGCCTCGCCCTGGGACGACCCGCTGTGGTGGCGCGGCGGCTTCGGCTACTGGCGCTATGGCCCCTACATGTCGCCGCGCTGGGGCGTGCAGATGCGCTACGACTTCCCGCGCTACGAGCGCCAGGTGGCGCTGCTCATCCGCGACCGCGCCAGCGGCAAGCCGCTCTTCGAGGCGCGCGCCATGAGCGACGGCACGACGCGCAGCGACGCCGCCATGCTGGGCGCCATGTTCGAAGCCGCGCTGATGGACTTCCCCAAGCTCGGCGTGAACCCGCGCCGCGTGGTGGTGGAACTGCCGCCGGGCTGAGTTCAGCCGGGTGGCGGCAGGAACGAGCGCAGGTCGTCTTCCCAGCCCTTGAGGTTCTCGCGCGCCTGCAGCCGCTGCGCCGGCGTGGTGGCGTTGTGGATGCGCGCGACGAAGGCGCAGTTGTAGGTCGCCAGCCGCGCCTGGTAGGCGGCATAGCCGGGCTGGGGCGAACGCTCGCTGCGTTCGACGAGGCCGCGCAAGGCGGCCAGGCGCTGCGGCGAATCGGCTTTCTCGGCCGCCAGCCGGCGCATCGTCTGCAACACGTCGGCCTGGCGCAGCTTGCGTTCGGCCAGCCACAGCGCGGGGTCGAAGGGTGAGGCGACCACGCCTTCGCGCACCACGCGCTTCTGATCGTCGCCCAGGCGGCCGTAGACCTGCTCCACGCGCGCCAGCGTGCGCTTCACGGCGGCGTCCAGGCGCTCCTTCGGGTCGTCGTCCAGGAAGTCTCGCTTCATCTCGTCGTTGCGCTTGGCGTAGCGCTGCTCGAGGTGGCGGAATTGCTCCTCGCCCAGCCCCGGCAGCGCGTCGGCGGCCAGCGACAGCGCACGCTGCAGCGTGGGCTCGAACTTCTCGCGCGCCTGCGCCTGCCAGCGGCAGGCCAGTTCCGGCGTCAGGGGCTCGGTGATCTGCGCCTGGGCGGCCACCAGCAGCGGCAGCCACTCCGGCAACTGCGTGCGCCGGTGCCATTCGGCGAAGCGGTCCAGGCCGTCCTTGATCTGCGGCGCCTGCTCGCGGCTGAAGTCGACGTAGCCGTCGATCCACCACCAGGCCAACTGTGAGGCATTGCCGTAGGCGAGCCGGATGCTGCTGCAGCCGCCCAGAACGAAGGCCGACAGCAGCAGCAGGCTGCCGATAATCGCCCTTCCACCGAAGAACGGGAAACGAGACAAGCGCATGGCACTCAACGTCGTGATCATGGCCGCGGGCAAGGGTACGCGCATGAAGTCGGCCCTTCCCAAGGTGCTGCACAGGCTGGCCGGGACCAGTCTATTGCAGCACGTCCTGGACGCCGCCGCCGAAACCGGTGCCGATGCCAGCGTCGTCATCACCGGCCATGGGGCCGAAGCGGTGGAAGCGGCCGTCGCCGCCGCCGCACCGGCCGCGCGCTGCGTGCGCCAGGAGCCACAGCTGGGCACGGGCCATGCCGTGCAGCAGACCGTGCCGCTGCTGTCCGACGCCCACGCCACCACGCTCATCCTCAACGGCGACGTGCCACTCATCCGCCCCGCCACCGCGCGCGCGCTGGTGCAGGCCTGCGGCGGCACGAAGCTGGCGCTGCTGACGGTGACGCTGGCCGACGCCACCGGCTACGGCCGCATCGTGCGCGAGGGCGATGCCGTGCGCGCCATCGTCGAACACAAGGACGCCACGGAGGCCCAGCGCGGGATCCGCGAGGTCTACACCGGCATCATGGCCGCGCCCACGGCGCTGCTCAAGCGCTGGGTGATGGCGCTGAAGAACGACAACGTGCAGCGCGAGTACTACCTCACCGACATCGTCGCCATGGCCGTGGCCGAAGGCGTGCC
>CAZBUU010000090.1:0-14185 GCA_964495125.1 uncultured Rubrivivax sp. | reverse complement strand
GGTCCTTCACCGGGTGGTTGCCGCCGTGGTGGCCGAACTTCATCTTGAAGGTCTTTGCCCCCGAGGCCAGCGCCAGGATCTGGTGGCCCAGGCAGATGCCGAAGGTGGGCACGCCGGTCTCGATGAGTTCGCGCGCGGCGGCGATGGCGTAGTCGCAGGGCTCCGGGTCACCGGGTCCATTGCTGAGGAACACGCCATCGGGCTTCAGCGCCAGCACGGCGGCGGCCGGGGTCTTGGCCGGCACCACGGTCACGCGGCAGCCGCGGCTGGCCAGCATGCGAAGGATGTTGCGCTTGACGCCGAAGTCATACGCGACGACATGGAAGCGCGGCGAATCCAGCTTGCCGTAGCCCCGGCCCAGCACCCATTCGGTCTCTGTCCACTCGTAGGACTCGCTCACCGACACCACCTGCGCCAGATCCTGCCCCGCCATCGAAGGCGCGCCGCGCGCCGCGGTGATGGCGGCCTCGATGTCGGCCGGCGTGACGCTGGCGCCCGTGGGGTAGCCGACGATGCAGCCGTTCTGCGCGCCCGTGGTGCGCAGCAGGCGGGTCAGGCGGCGCGTGTCGATGTCGGCGATGGCGACCGTGCCTTCGGCGGCCAGGTACTGCGGCAGCGAACGCGAGGCGCGGAAGTTCGAGACGCGCAGCGACACGTCCTTGACGATCAGGCCGGCGGCGTGGACCTTGGACGCTTCCACGTCCTCGTCGTTGACGCCGACGTTGCCGATGTGCGGATATGTCAGCGTGACGATCTGGCGGCAGTAGCTCGGGTCGGTCAGGATTTCCTGGTAGCCGGTGAGCGCCGTGTTGAACACCACTTCACCGACGGTGCGGCCGGGCGCGCCGACGCTGATGCCGAAGAACGTGGAGCCATCGGCCAGGGCCAGCAGCGCTCGGGACAGAACGGGCAGCAAATGAAAAGCTCCGGGGTTCGCGCGCTCTCAGCGCCACCGGTGGCCCGCTGGAGGCGGAACGCGGTGGGTCCGAGGGGAAACCGACGACGGAGTTTCGCTGAAGGCGCTGCGCTGTTGACGGGTAAACCGCCGGAGTATAGCCGGCGGAGGGGGCTCAGCCCAGGAGGGCGGCGATGCCAGCGCGAGCGATCTGCGCGTCCTCGTTGCTCTTCACACCGCTCACACCCACGGCACCGGCGCACTGGCCGTCGACCAGGATGGGCACGCCGCCTTCCAGCATGCCTTCCAGCACCGGCGCGCTGAGGAAGGACACGCGGCCGCCGTTGATCATGTCCTCGTAGGTCTTGCTCTCGCGGCGGCCCAGCGCGGCCGTGCGCGCCTTGCCCGGTGCGATGTGCGACGAGATGGGCGCCGCACCGTCCAGGCGCTGCAGCCACAGCAGGTGGCCGCCGTCATCGACGATGGCGATGGTCACGGCCCAGCCGTTCTTCAGCGCCTCGGCCTCGGCGGCTTGGGCCATCGTGCGGGCGTCTTCCAGGGTGAGCATGGGCTTGGTCTTCATGGGCATGACGATACCGCGCCAGGCCACATGTCGGCACCACCCCTGGGGACATCGGCGTCACCTGGGCCGCTTCCGTACAATGCGGCCTGCGCTATCGAAGCGCTTCATCTCTATCGGAGGTTGTCATGGAATCGAGTGTGCAGAACGTGATCGGCCTGCAGGGCACCGGAGCGGTGGCCGAGCAGCGCAACCGGGTGCTGCGCAACACCTACTGGCTGCTCGCCCTGTCGATGGTGCCCACGGTGCTGGGCGCCTGGATCGGCGTTCAGACCGGCATCATGCGCGCCATGTCGCCGGGCATCGGCCTGGTGGTGTTCCTCGTGGGCGCCTTTGGTCTCATGTTCGCCATCGAGAAGTTCAAGAACTCGGCCGTCGGCGTGCCGCTGCTGCTGGGCTTCACCTTCTTCATGGGCCTGATGCTGGCGCGCCTGCTGGGCGTCGTGCTGGGCTTCAAGAACGGCACCAGCCTGGTGATGACGGCTTTCGCCGGCACGGGCGCGGTGTTCTTCGGCATGGCCATCATGTCGAGCGTGATCAAGCGCGACCTGTCGAAGATGGGCCAGTTCCTGTTCATCGGCATGATCCTGGTCTTCGTGGCCGGCCTGGCGAATTTCTTCATCCAGAGCAGCGCGCTCATGGTCACGCTGTCGGTGCTGGTCATCGGCATCTTCTCGGCCTTCATCCTGGTCGACCTGAAGCGCGTGCGCGACGGTGAAGAGACGAACTACATCACCGCCACGCTGGGTGTCTATCTGAGCCTGTACAACGTGTTCAGCAACCTGCTGGCACTGCTCGGAATCTTCGGCGGCGAAAGGGAGTAAACCTCCCAGTCAACGCGATCAGGGGCCTTCGGGCCCCTTTTTCATGCCGGTTCGAGTTCGAACACGGCCATCGACTCCACGTGCGCCGTGTGCGGGAACATGTTCACCACGCCGGCCAGGCTGAGCCGGTAGCCGGCCTGGTGCACCAGCAGTCCGGCGTCGCGTGCCAGCGTGGCCGGGTTGCAGCTGACGTAGACGATGCGGTGCGGCGCCTGCCAGCCTGGCGTGCCATGCAGGTCGGCCAGGGCCTTGGCGAGAGCGAAAGCGCCTTCCCGCGGCGGGTCCACCAGCCAGCGCTGCGCCGAGCCTGCGGCGCGCAGGTCGTCCGGGCCGATCTCGAACAGGTTGCGCGCCTCGAAGGCCGTGTTGTCCGCCCGCCCGTTGGCATGCGCGTTCTCGCGCGCACGCGCCACCAGCGTCTCGCTGCCCTCCACGCCCAGCACCTGCCGCACCCGCGTGGCGATGGGCAGCGTGAAGTTGCCCAGGCCGCAGAACCAGTCGATCACGCGCTCGTCGGCCTGCGGCGCCAGAAGTCGGATGGCGCGGTCCACCAGCACCCGGTTGATGTGCGGGTTGACCTGCGTGAAGTCGGTCGGCTTGAACGGCATGGTGATGCCGAACTCGGGCAGACGGTAGCTCAGCACCGGGCCGCCTTCGTCCAGAAGATGCACGGTGTCCGGTCCCTTGGGCTGCAGCCACCACTGCACGCCATGCTCGGTGCCGAAGGCGCGCAGCCGCGCCACGTCGGGCGCCGACAAGGGCTCCAGGTGCCGAAGCACCAATGCCGTGACGCCGTCGCCACCGGCCAGTTCGATCTGCGGCAGGCGGTCGCGCTGGTCCATGCTGCCGATCAGTTCGCGAAGCGGCATCAGCAGCGCACTCACCTTCTGCGGCAGCACCGGGCACACCTGCATGTCGGCCACGTAGCGGCTCTTGCGTTCGTGGAAGCCGATCAGCACCGTGCCCTTCTTGGCCACGTAGCGCACGGAGAGCCGCGCGCGGTCACGGTAGCCCCAGGCCGGGCCATGGATGGCCGGCAGCATCATCGCGGCCTTCACCTTGGCCAGGTGCCAGAGGTTGTCTTCCAGCACGCGCTGCTTTACCGCCACCTGCGCGGCAGGGTGCAAGTGCTGCATCTTGCAGCCCCCGCAGGCACCGGCGTGCAGGCCGAAATGCGGGCAGCCGGGGCGCACGCGCTGCGCGCTCTCGCGCGCCAGGGCCGTCATCTGACCCTGCTCCCAGTTGTTCTTCTTGCGCGAGACCTGCACCTGAACACGCTCGCCGGGCAGCGCGCCCTCGATGAACACCACCTTGCCGGTGCCGTCCTCGCTGGCGCGACGCGCCACGCCCTGGGCCTCGAGGTCAAGCGACTCGACGTCCAGCCATTCCATGCCACTGCTCATGCAGCGGATTATCCGGGCCGCCGGCAGCCCGTCAGAACAGCGCTTCGCGCCCCACGCCGCGCTGCGCCAAGGCGCGCCGCAGCTTCGACAGCGCATCGATCTGGATCTGGCGCACCCGCTCGCGCGTCAGCTGCAGCTGCCCGGCCAGGTCTTCCAGCGTCTGCGCTTCGCGCCCGTGCAGCCCGTAGCGGCCATCGAGCACCTCGCGTTCGCGAGGGCTGAGCGAGGCCAGGCCCGCTTCGAGGAACGCATGGCTCTCCCCGTCCAGCCGCAGCGCCGATGGGTCGACCGCGTGCTCGTCGGCCAACTGCTCCAGCATCGGCTCGCCGGCCTCACCCTCGTGGAAGGTGCCGGGCGCGTCCAGCGACTGCGGCTGTTCGGCCAGCTGCAGCAACTCGGCCACCTCCTGCGCCGGACGATGCATTTCGGCCGCGATGGCCTCGGCCTGCACGCGCCCGCCCCCGCCGGCGCCAGCCTCCAGCCGCCTGCGCACCCGCAGCACCTGGCCGAGTTCGCGCACGACGTGCGTCGGCAGGCGTACGAGCCGCGACTGCTGCGTCAACGCGCGCTCCACGGACTGCCGGATCCACCAGGTGGCATAGGTGGAGAAACGGAAGCCGCGCTCGGGCTCGAACTTGGCGATGGCGTGCAGGAGCCCGAGGTTGCCTTCCTCGATGAGGTCGGCCAGTGGCAGTCCCCGGCCGATGTAGTGCTTGGCGATGCTCACCACCAGGCGAAGGTTGTGCTCGACCATGGCCTGTCGGGCGCCGAAGTCGCCGCCGCGCGCGCGCAGCGCCGTGGCGTGCTCTTCCTCGGCGCTGAAGAGCGGCGCGCGTCGGATGTCGCGAAGGTAGCTGCGCAGCGCGTCGGCGGTCTCCCCGGTCTCGTCGGGCTCGGGGGCCAGCGCGTCGGCGTGCAGTTGCTCCAAGGCCAACCGGCGCAGCTCACCGGCATCACCTGCCTCAGCGTCCAGACGGGTCATGTCGTGGTTCCGAGGCAGGAGGCTCAGGCCTGCGTCAGGGGCGTGGCGGCAGCAGGCGCGCGGGATCCACCGGCTTGCCCATCTTGCGGATCTCGAAGTGCAGCTGCACGCGCTCGGCGTCGGTGCTGCCCATCTCGGCGATCCGCTGGCCGCGCGACACCGGCTGGTCCTCCTTGACCAGCAGCTTCTGGTTGTGCGCGTAGGCTGTCAGGTAGGTGGCGTTGTGCTTGATGATGACCAGGTTGCCATAGCCGCGCAGGCTGGAGCCGGCGTACACCACGCGCCCGTCGGCGGCCGCCAGCACCGGGTCACCGGCCTTGCCGGCGATGGCCAGACCCTTGGTCTTCACGTCGTCGAAGGGCGTGGCCACAGGGCCGGCGGCGGGCCAGGCCCAGGTTGGCTCGTCTTCGGAAGACGTCGCCGCAGCCGGCGGCGCCACGACGGTGGGGGGCGGTGCCGCCGAAGCCGCGCCGGCGGTGCTGGCCGGCGGCTTGCTGCTCTCCAGGGGCCGCGTCTCGACCCGGCCCGACGGCGCCACCGGGCGGGCGGCCGGCGCGGTCGGGTCGGCCGCCGGCGGCGCCACGCGCAGCACCTGGCCGGCCTCGATGAGGTTGGGGTTCTCCAGCCCGTTCCAGCGGGCCAGGTCACGCCAGGGCTGGCCGTTGTCCAGCCCGATGCGGATCAGCGTGTCGCCAGGCTTGACCTGGTAGTAGCCGGGCTTGCCCAGGTTCTCGATGCCGGGTGGCGCCTTCACGGGCGGCGTCTCGGGCGCTACGGTGGTGGTTGCGGGCACAACCGCTGCCGCGGTGGGCGACGAAGGCGCCGTGAGCACCGGCGGGCGCACTGCCGGCGGCTTGCGGTCCTCCACCGGCGCCCGGTGGTCGGGCGAAGCGCAACCGGTGAACAGGGCCAGCAAGGCCAGTGCGCCGGGAAGAACGGAAATCGACTTCATGCAGCGCCCGATTTTAGAGGCACGAAGTGAACGGCATCCTGCCAGTGGCGTGCGTAGCCGGCGGCCGTGCGGTCGACGACCACCAGGCCCTGGCCGCCGCGCGCTGCGTCGAACATCGGCGCCACCAGGCGGCCGCCCACCGCCAGCTGGTCCAGCCATGCGCTCGGGAGGTCTTCGCCACCGGCCGCAGCGACGATGCTGTCGTAGGGCGCCCGCGGCGCGTGGCCCAGGCGGCCGTCGCCGTAGACCAGGCGCAGGTCGCCCTGCCGCCGCTCGCCCAGGTGGGCGCGCGCCTTGTCGTGCAGGGCCTGGAGACGCTCGATGGAGACCACGCTGCGTGCCAGCAGGGCCAGCAGCGCAGCCTGGTAGCCGCAGCCGGTGCCGATCTCCATCACGCGGCCCAGGTGCCCATTCGCCCTGGCGTTTTCGCCCTCGAACAGCAAGGCCAGCATGCGTGCCACCACCGAAGGCTTGCTGATGGTCTGCGACAGGCCGATGGGCAGGCTCGTGTCCTCGTAGGCCTGCGTGGCCAGCGCGGTGTCGACGAAACGATGGCGCTCCACCGTGGCGAAGGCCTGCAGCACACCTTCGTGCCGGATGCCATCGGCGCGCAGGCGCTGCACCATGCGCTCGCGAACGGCGGCCGAGTCCATGCCCAGGCCGCTGGGTGTGCCCTGCCCGGCCGCCTGCTTGGCGGCATGCTCGGCCGCGTGCTGCAGCGGCCGCTGCGGACGCAGCAGCTCGGTAGCGGGCTTGCGAGAAGGCCCCGGGGCCTTGCCGTGCAGCTGGTCCAGCGGAACCGGAAAGCGCGGCGGGCGAGTCATCGGGCGAGGCGCTGGGCCCAGCCGGGGCGGCCGGCGTGGTCGGTCAGGTCCACCTGCAGCGGCGTGATGGACACGCAGCCGTTGGCCACGGCATGGAAGTCGGTGCCCTCGCCGGCCTCGCGCGCGTCGCCGGCGGGGCCGATCCAGTAGATGGTCTCGCCGCGAGGGTTGGTCTGCCGGATCACCGGCTCGCTGGCGTGCCGGCGGCCCAGCCGGGTGACCTGGCGCGGCAAGGTGGCCGCGTCGGCGCGGTTGGGAATGTTGACGTTCAGCAGGAAGGGCGTGCCGTCCAGCGGATGCGCCGCCAGCACCTGCTCGACGATGGCACGCGCCGTGGCCGCGGCCGCATCGATCTCGCCCCAGCCCTTCACCGCCTGGGAGAAAGCGATGGCCGGCACACCGAAGAGGTAACCCTCCATCGCCGCCGCCACGGTGCCCGAGTACAGCGTGTCGTCGCCCATGTTGGCGCCGTTGTTGATGCCCGAGAGCACCAGATCGGGCCGGTGGCCCAGCACGCCGGTCAGCGCCACGTGCACGCAGTCCGAAGGCGTGCCGTTGACGACGTTGAAGCCCTGCACGCCTTCGCCACGCGCCTGGAAGATGTTCAGCGGCCGCCCCAGCGTCAGCGCGTTGGAGGTGCCGCTGGCGTTCTGTTCCGGCGCGAAGACGGTGATCTCGCCCAGGCCCTGGCAGGCGCGCACGAGGGCGGCGATGCCGGGGGCGAGATAACCGTCGTCGTTGGCGATGAGGATGCGCATCGACGCATTGTAGGGAGCGCATCACGGCCGGCCGCTGCCGACTGTGGCAGCATCCTTCGACGACAGAGACCCCTGCCTTCCCGGAGCTTCCCCCTTGGCCACTCATTCCGCCTGCAAGCAGGCCCCGGGCGCCTTTGCGCCCGTCATCGACCGCAACCGCTGCGAAGGCAAGGCCGACTGCGTGCGCGTGTGCCCCGTCGACGTGTTCCGCGTCGAAACGCTGCCACCGGCGCAGCGCCAGGGGCTGTCGCTGCGCGGGCGGCTGAAAGGCTGGGCACACCGCTGGCAGCAGGCCCTGGCCGTCAACGCCGGTGCCTGCGAAGCCTGCGGCCTGTGCGTGCAGGCCTGTCCGGAGAAGGCCATCACGCTGGCCCGCACGGCGCCATGACGCTGCGCTGGATGGTGTTCGCGGTGGCCGCGCTGCTGCTCGCGAGCGTGGCCTGGCGCTACCGGGCTCAGGCCAGCGCGTGGCTGGCCCCTGAACCGCCGCCCCGGCCCATCGTCTTCGACAACGACGCCAGCACGCCGCCTCCACCGCCGGCCAGTGCGGCCGCGGGTCCGCTGGTGCGGCCGCCCGGCACGATGCGCAAGTGCGTGCGCGGTGGCGAAACCAGCTACACCGATCGCCCCTGCCCGCCCGGCTTCCGCGAACGCGACCTCGCCTCCGACCGCGTGACGGTGCTGCCGGCCGCGCCCGCTGCCGCCGCGTCGCAGCCCGGCAAGCGGAAGACCCTGAAGCAGGCGCTGGACGTGGCCGACGAAGACCGCCTGCGCGAGCGCATGATCGACCGCGCCGTCGAAGGCGCCACGCGATGAGCGCCCCGACGCGGCTGGCACCGATGCGGGAGAGCTTCTTCCCCGTCTTCTTCGAGATCGCGGTGACCAACTACGCGGCCGAGAACGTGCTGGGCGGCCGTTGGAACGCGATGGACGCACCGACGCTGGCCCGCGACGAAACCCGCCGGCTGCTGGCCCAGGGCCTGGCGACGCCCGACCACCACCTCTTCGAACTCCATGCCGGCGACGACGACACCCCGGTGGGCTTCCTCTGGCTGGCGCAACTGCCACGCGGCCAGGAGCAGGCGGTGTTCGTGTTCCAGATCCACGTCGAGCCCGAGCACCGCCGCCGGGGCCACGCACGTGCCGCGCTCCAGGCGGCCGAAGCCTGGGCGCGCCAGCGGGGCGCCGCCAGCCTGGCGCTGCACGTCTTCGCCCACAACACCGGCGCGCGGGCGCTCTACGAGTCACTGGGCCTGGTCGTCTCCAGCCTGAACCTGCTCAAGCGCCTGGACACGCCCGCGGCCGATTGAGCCCGCGTGGCCACTGCCCGCCGTGGGGCATCATCGGCGCACCGAACGTTCATTCCCCGTGGAGCCCTGCATGCACACCCGCCTTGCCGCCGCCGAAGAAAAGCCGGCCGCCAACGAGAACCTGGAAGAGAAGCTGTCCTTCAAGTCGCGCAACGTGCTCGTCTTCGGCGAGATCGACGACGCCATGGCGCGCGCCACCTGCCGCCGCCTGCTGGCGCTGGCGGCCGAGTCCAAGGCGCCGATCACGCTGTTCGTCTCGTCGCCCGGCGGCCACGTGGAGTCGGGCGATGCCATCCACGACGTCATCAACTTCGTGGCCGCGCCCGTCACCACGGTGGGCACAGGCTGGGTGGCCAGTGCCGGTGCGCACATCTTCCTGGCGCCGCCCAAGGAGCGTCGGCTGTGCCTGCCCAACACGCGCTTCATGATCCACCAGCCGGCCGGCGGCGTGGGCGGCAAGGCCAGCGACATCGCCATCCAGGCGCGCGAGATGATCCGCATGCGCGAACGCATCGCCCGCGTCATCGCCGCGCAGACCGGCCAGACCTTCGAGACCGTGATCGGCGACATCGAGCGCGACCACTGGATGAACGCCGAGGAGGCGATCGCCTACGGCATCTGCTCGCGCGTCATCCACCACCAGGCCGACATCGGCTGAGCGGCTGCGCCTCAGGCTGGCGGCAACAGCCGGCCGGCCTCGATGACCAGCTGGCGGTCGCAGCGTGCAGCGATGCCACGGTCGTGCGTCACCAGCACGAGCGTGGTGCCGGCCTCGCGGTTCAGCTCGAACATCAGTGCCATCACGGTCTCGCCGGTGGCGAAGTCCAGGCTGCCGGTGGGCTCGTCGGCCAGCAGCAGCGCCGGCCGCACGACGAAGGCGCGCGCCAGCGCAACGCGCTGCTGCTCGCCCCCCGAGAGCACCTTGGGGTAGTGCCCCAATCGCTCGCCCAGGCCCACGCGCTGCAGCATCTCGGTGGCGGCCGTGCGCGCGTCGCGACGGCCCATCAGTTCGAGAGGCAGCATCACGTTCTCCAGCGCCGTCAGGTTGCCCAGCAGCTGGAAGCTCTGGAACACGAAGCCCATCTGCTGCGCCCGCAGCGCGGCGCGGGCGTCCTCGTCCAGGGCGAAGAGGTCCTGGCCGGCCAGCACCACGGTACCGGACGTCGGGGTGTCCAGCCCGGCCAGGATGGACAGCAGCGTGCTCTTGCCCGAGCCCGAAGCCCCGACGATGGCCACCGATTCCCGTGGCCGGAGACGGAACTCGATCTCGTGGAGTATGGTCAGCGTCCCCGTGGCATCGGCCACTTGCTTGCTGATTCGCTGTACGTCAATGAGGGTATCGGACATCCAGATTCGTTCTGCGGCGCGGCGCGCCTTGTTGGGGACTTGGCTGCGCCACTGTAGCGCGGCCGTGGGGCTGGTCGCCGCAGGCATCGCGGCACCCGCAGCCGCCCAGGGGCCAAGGCCCGTGCTGCTGGTGGTGGGCGACAGCCTGTCGGCCGAGTACGGCCTGGCACGCGGCAGCGGCTGGGTGGCGCTGCTGGAGGCACGTCTGGCCCGCGAAGGCGTGGCCGCCCGCGTCGTCAACGCCAGCATCAGCGGCGACACCACCTCGGGTGGGCGGTCAAGGCTGCCGTCGCTCTTGAAGGAACACCGGCCGCAGGTGGTGGTGATCGAGCTCGGTGGCAACGACGCCCTGCGCGGCCTGCCGCTCACGGCCACGCGCGAGAACCTGGCCGCGATGGCCCGTGACACCAAGGCTGCCGGCGCCAGGGTGCTGCTGGTGGGCATGGCCGTGCCGCCCAACTACGGCCGCCGCTACAACGAGGACTTCCAGGCCCTCTTCGGCACCGTGGCCAAGGCCGAAGGCGCGGCGCTGGTGCCCTTCCTGCTGGCCGGGGTGGCCGACGTGCCGAACGCCGACGAGCTGTTCCAGGCCGACCGCATCCACCCCAAGGCCGAGGCGCACCCGAAGATGCTGGCCAATGTGTGGCCGGTGCTCAGGCCGCTGCTGCGCTGAAGCTCAGCGCACGTTTTCGCTGCGCTCGTGCTTGCCGGGCTTGGGCTCGGGGCGGCGCGCGGCTTCGTCCGGCCGGGGCGCTGGAGCCGGAGCCGGGCGCACGGTCCCGCTGGGCGCCTCGCGCAGCGGTGCGCGAGGCGGTTCTCGCGGCTCCAGGCGCGGCCGTTCTTGCCGCGGCGGCTCTTGGCGCGGTGCCTCCTGCCGCGGCGGTTCATGCCGAGGCTGCTCCAGACGCGGCGGCTCCTGGCGCGGCGGCCCCTGTGTGCGCTCGCCCCGCCAGGGTTGGCGCGGGATGTGCTGGCGCGGCTCCTGCGCGACGGGCTGGACCGGCGGCGGCTGCCAGGCCGGCGGCTGCGGGCGCGGACGCTCGCCCACCACCGGCGCCGGGCGGTGCCAGGGGCGGTAGTGCTCGCGCGGCCCCAGCGGTTCCCAGTGCCGCGGCGGCGACCCGATGCCGATGGTCACGCTCACGCCTGGCCCGCCGCGCGGCGCCACCAGGGCCGGCGCGAAGACTGGCCGCGCCACGTAGGTACCCGGCAGCCAGCCCCAGCGGCCGTTCCACAAGGTCCAGCGGCCGTAGTGGAAGGGCGCGAAGCCCCAGGGTGCGGCGTCGATCCAGGTCCAGCCCCAGGGCCGCATCCAGACCCAGCGGCCGTCGCGGTAGGGCGCCCAGTCGGCGGCGACGGCCAGCGGGAACCAGATGGCCCCGTGCTCGGGGTGGCTGGACCAGCGGCCATGGCGGTCCAGGTCTTCCACGCCGGTCATCTCGGGCGAGACGTGGCGGGTGGAGACGGTGGTGCCTTCGCGCGCGTCGTCGCGCAAGACCCAGCCTGCGAAGGCGTCGTCGGGCGGCGAACCCCAGTCCCCGCGCAGTTCGCCACCGCGATCGCGGAAGAGTTCCACGCGCTGGCCGTCGGTGAGACCCCAGCCGCCCGGGCCCTCGACGCGCAGGTCACCGCGCCAGACGGTGGCGAAGGTGCTGTCGTCGATGCGGTCGAAGCGGTAGTGACCGGCGCGCTGCGGTGCCAGGCGCGCCTCGGCGGTGAACACACGCGTCTCTTCCGCGGCTTCGCGGCTCTTCAGCCGCAGAGCGAAGGCGCCGGACTGCAGCGCGACGACCACGCGCTCATCGTCGAGCCGCTGCAGTTCGATCTCGCTGCCCTCGGCCAGCCGCAGCACGCTGGAGCCGATGCGCAACTCGGCACGCGCGCCCGGCCCGGTGGCGAGCCGGTCGCCGCCGGTGACGGGGCGGTTGCGCTCGGCCGGCGTCCAGCGGCCCTCGTCGTGGTCGAACCAGGAGACGCTGCCCTGCAGGTCGGCGATGCGGCCGACGCGGCCGGGCGGCTCGTCCTGCGCTGCGGCGGGGCGGGCCAGCACCAGCAGCAGGGTGAAGACGAAGGCGGCCCAGACCGGCAAGCGGAGGTTGTTCATGGCTGCTCAACGCCGCAGGGGGCCGGCGCGCGGACGGCGCCGGTGTAAAGACCTGTTGCGCGCGGAAGCCCCAGCGCCGCTCAGTCTTCGCTCCGGGCGTCCAGTTCCGGGAAGAGCACGCTGGTGAAGCCCAGCCGCGTGAGGTCGCGCATGCGCGTCGGGTACAGGCGGCCGATGAGGTGGTCGCACTCGTGCTGCACCACGCGGGCGTGGAAACCCTCGGCTTCGCGCTCGATGGGCTGGCCCTGCGGGTCGAAGCCGGCGTAGCGGATGTGCGTGTGGCGGGGCACCACGCCGCGCAGGCCGGGCACGGACAGGCAGCCCTCCCAGCCGTCCTCCATCTCGCCGGACAAAGGGGTCACCACCGGGTTCAGCAGCACGGTGCGCGGCACGGGCGGCGCGTCGGGGTAGCGCTCGTTGCGGTCGAAGCCGAGGATGACCAGTTGCAGGTCCACACCGATCTGCGGCGCCGCCAGCCCTGCACCGTGGGCAGCGGCCATGGTGTCGAAGAGATCGGCCACCAGCGCCTGCAACTCCGGCGTGCCGAACTCGCGCACCGGCTGCGCCACGCGCAGCAGCCGCGGGTCGCCCATCTTGAGAATCTCACGGACAGTCATGGCGATGCCTCCGTGAACACGGGTTCGGCGGCATGGGCCGCCATGCGCTGCAACACCTGCTCGACCCGGTGCGCCACCGAGCCCGTCACTGCGAACCAGGGCAGGCCGCGCGAGGCCAGCTGGGCCAGCGTCCAGGCGTGCTGCTCGGCGCGGAAGTGGTCGTCGCGCCGGCAACCGTCCTGCACGAAGGCGAAGTCGGGCTCGCACACGGCCGTCAGGTCGTAGGCGCGGCGTGCCAGCGCCTGCAGCGCGGCCGGCGCGGTGCCGAAGTCGTGCAGGCAGTACTGCAACGTGGTCAGCGGCGTGGTGTCGCAGACCAGCCAGCGCGCGCCATCGGCCGCGGCCTGGGATGCAGCCTCGTTTTCCATCTCGACCTGGCGCTGCGCCACTGCCAGCAGCTCGTCCGGATCCAGCGTGTGCCGCACCTCCTCCCAGCGCTGGCGCCCATACTCCGGCACCCAGCGCGTGTGCAGCTGCTCGGCCAGCGCCTGCGCAAGCGTCGTCTTGCCGCTCGACTCGCCGCCCAGCAGCGCGATGCGTTTCACTTCAACCCGCTGCATTCAGCAGTTCCCTCAAGCCTGGTTCGTCGAGCACCGGCACGCCCAGTTCGCGCGCCTTGTCGAGCTTGCTGCCGGCTTCTTCACCGGCGATCACGTAGTGCGTCTTCTTCGACACCGATCCCGAGACCTTGCCGCCCGCGGCCTCGATCAGGGCCTTGGCGTCGTCGCGCGAAAGGGTCGGTAGCGTACCCGTCAGCACGAGCGTCTTGCCGGCCAGGGGTTTCGGGCCCTCGTCGGCGGCCGCGCCCTCGTGCTCGGGCCAGCGGATGCCGGCAGCGCGCAGTTGCTCCACCACTTCCACGTTGTGCGGCTGGTCGAAGAAGGCACGCACGCTGGCCGCCACCACGGGGCCGACGTCATTGACCTCCAGCAGTTGCTCCAGCGTGGCGGCCATCAGGCGATCGAGCGAGCCGAAGTGCTTGGCCAGGTCCTTGGCCGTGGTCTCGCCCACGTGGCGGATGCCCAGGGCGTACAGGAAGCGGCCGAGCGTGGTGTCCTTGCTCTTCTCCAGGCCGGCCAGCAGGTTGGCCGCACTCTTGTCGGCCATGCGGTCCAGCGCCGAGAGCTTGGCCAGGCCCAGCGTGTACAGCTCGGGCAGCGTGCGGATGAGGCCGCCGTCCACCAGCTGGTCCACGAGCTTGTCGCCCAGGCCCTCCACGTCCATCGCGCGCCGGCCGGCGAAGTGCAGCAGCGCCTGCTTGCGCTGCGCGGCGCAGAAGAGGCCGCCGGTGCAGCGGTGGTCGATGCCGCCCTTCTCGCGCAGCACGCGGCTGCCGCACACCGGGCAGGCGCGCGGCATGCGGAAGTTGGGCACGTAGGCCGGCCGCTCGCCGGGCATGCGGCCCACCACTTCCGGGATCACGTCGCCCGCGCGCCGCACGATGACCTGGTCGCCCACGCGCACGCCCTTGCGCCGCAGCTCGAACACGTTGTGCAACGTGGCGTTGCTCACCGTGGTGCCGCCCACGAACACGGGCTCCAGCTTGGCCACCGGCGTGAGCTTGCCGGTGCGGCCGACCTGGATCTCGA
>CAZBUU010000089.1:0-14339 GCA_964495125.1 uncultured Rubrivivax sp. | reverse complement strand
CAGATCTCCTCGGCGTCGTGCTCCACCCAGCCGGGCTGCGGGAAGTGCTGCGTGAACTCGCGCTGCGCCAGGGCCACGACCCGCCCCAGGCCGTCGAACACGATGCTGCGCGAACTGGAGGTGCCCTGGTCAAGGGCGAGAACGTGTTTCATGCCGTCAGCGTACGCCCAAGCCGGCGGCGCCCGGCCCAGGGGAAACCTGCGGCGCAGGCGATACTCGCGCCCCCCATGCCCGCCCACCGTCGCGCCCTCATCACCGGCACCCTCTTCGCCCTGGCCGCCGGTCTGATGTGGGGTCTGGTCTTCGTCGCGCCCACGCTGCTGGCCGAATACTCGGCGGCGCTGTTGACGGTAGGCCGCTACCTGGCCTTCGGCGTCATCGCGCTGCCGCTGGCCTGGTGGGACCGCCGGGCACTCGCCGAGCTGACGCGGGCCGACTGGATCGAAGCCCTCAAGCTCGCCGCCGTGGGCAACCTGGCGTACTACGGCTTCCTGTCCGCCGCCATCCAGCGCTCGGGCGGCCCGCTGCCGACCATGCTCATCGGCACGCTGCCGGTGGTCATCGCCATCACGGCCAACCTGCGCACCGGCGGCGGTGAAGCCAAGCTGCCCTGGACGCGCCTGGGGCCGTCGCTGGCGCTCATCGGCATCGGTCTGCTGCTGGTGAACCAGGCCGAGACCGCGCTGCTGCCACCCGACGCGGACCTGGCGCGCTACGCCACCGGCGCGCTGCTGGCCGTGGGCGCCGTGATCTGCTGGACCTGGTACCCCATCCGCAATGCCGAGTGGCTGCGCGCGCACGCCGACCGCAGCCCGCGCGTGTGGGCCACGGCCCAGGGCGTGGCCACCCTGCCGCTGGCTGCAGCCGGCTATGCGCTGCTGTGGGCCGTCGAGGCCGCCCGCGGCAGCCCCTTCCCCATGCCGCTGGGCCCGCAGCCCGGGCTCTTCCTCGCGCTCATGCTGTCACTGGGGCTGCTGGCGTCCTGGCTGGGCACGCTGTGCTGGAACGAGGCCAGCCAGCGCCTGCCGCCGGCGCTGGCCGGGCAGCTGATCGTGTTCGAGACGCTGTCGGCCCTGGCCTATGCCTTCGTGCTGCGCGGGCAGCTGCCGGGCTGGCTGACGGGCGCCGGTGCGGTGCTCTTGATCGCCGGTGTGAGCTGGGCGCTGCGCCGGCCATAATCGCGCCATGCTGTACCGCACGATTCCGATCGTGTCGGCGAGGTTCTTCGAACCGCGCCCCGACACCGCCGAGCCCGCGCTGTCCGGGTGCCCGCAACGGATGAAGCCCCTGCTGGAACGGCTGGAAGGGCTGGCGCGCAACGAGTTCGGTGTCACCGTGCCCCGCAATGCCTGGCTGCGCGAATTCAGGCTCGACGATGGCGAAGCCCTGCTGCGGCTGGCGCCCCTGCCGGGGGTCTGCGGCCCGGAGCTGGCGCAGGCCATCTTCGACATGCTGCGCCGCGAGCTGCACGACACCGACATCTACGTCCACCCGGCGCCGCACTGAGTGGCTGTGCCTTCAGGGATTGGCGCGCGCCAGTTCGCCCATCCAGGCCGGCCAGTTCATGTCGCCGCGGCCGGTGCCCAGGCGCACGATGACGGTCTGCGTGGGCGGCGACACGTAGATGTACTGGCCCAGCAGGCCCTGGGCGTAGAAGTCGGGCCCCGGCTGCACCGGGTTGCCCGGCAGCACCGTGCGGCGCCATTGCCAGGCGTAGAAGGCCAGGGGGCGGCCGCCGGAGGTCTCGATGTTGCGGCGCGCCAGGTCGCTCTGGCCCGGCAGGCCCAGTTGCGCTTCGGTGGACAGGCGCACCCAGTCGGCCGGCACCACGGCCTGGCCGTTCACGCGGCCGCCGTCCAGGAACAGCTGGCCGAAGCGCGCGTAGTCCCGTGCGCGGGCATTGAGGCAGCAGAAGGCCTTGGGCAGGCCGTGCCCGGCGCTGTCCACGCTCCAGCTGGCGTCGAACTCCGCGCCCATGGGCTGCCACAGGCGACTCGCGGCATAGGCCGACATCGGCATGCCCACGGCACGCTGCAGCGCCAGGCCCAGCAACTGCGTGTCGCCGCTCTTGTAGGCGTAGGCCTGGCCGGGCTCGCCGCCGATGCGCAGGCCGGCCACCTGGCCCGCCAGGTCGCGCGTCAGGTAGAAGTGCGAGGCGTCGCTGAAGGGCGAGCGGTAGCCCTCGTCGAAGGCGATGCCGCTGCGCATCTGCAGCAGGTGGCGCAGCGTGATCTTGCCGAAGCGCGGGTCGTTCTTCAGCAGCTCGGGCAGGTAGCTGGTGAGGGGCTCGTCCACCGACTTGACCTTGCCTTCGGCGATGGCGATGCCCAGCAGCGCCGAGACCACGGACTTGGCGACCGAGAACGAGGTGCCCAGGGTCTCGCGCGTGAAGCCGTTGAAGTAGCCCTCGTAGACCAGCTCGCCGCGGCGCAGCACCACCAGGGCCACGGTGCCGCGGGCGGTGATGTCCGTTTCCATGTCGGCCCGCGTCATGCCACGCGGCCAGGCCAGCTCCACCGGCTGCGCCGGCGCCGGCAGAGGCCTGGGCACGGCGGCGCGGGCCAGCGGCTGGTTGTCGAAATGCTGGTGGTCGGTGATGGCGGCGCGCGTCTGCAGCACCATCCAGAAGGGCAGCGTGTCGCAGCCCGTGAACGCAGCGGCCGCCAGCAGCAGCGCCGCTGCGGCGGCACGCGGCCGCCAGCGATCAGCCATAGACATTGCGCAAGGTCCCCAGGCCGTCGATCGTCACTTCCACGGTGGTGCCGGGCTTCATGGGCAGCACGCCCAGCGAAGTGCCGCAGAGGATCACGTCGCCGGGCCTGAGCGGCAGGTCCTGCGCGATGCGGAAGACCAGTTCCTCGGGCGCGAAGAACATGTCGTCGAGCGGGTAGTTCTGGCGCTCGCGGCCGCCCAGCAGCGTGCGCAGCGTGGCGCCGGCGGGGCGGAAGGCGGTGTCCACCCAGGGCCCGAAAGCGGCGAAGCCAGCGAAGCTCTTGGCGCGCGACCACTGCGGGAAGGCCGGGTCGCGCTGCAGCAGTTCCATCGCCGTGACGTCATTGGCACAGGCGTAGCCGAAGATGCAGGCAGCCGCCTCCTCGCGCGCGATGCGGTGCGCGGGCCGGCCGATGACCACGGCCAGCTCGCCTTCGTAGGCGATGCGCCCGGCCTCGGCCGGCGCGGCGGGGATAGCCGCCTCGTGCCCGCAGGCCGCATGCGGCGACTTCAGGAACCACAGCGGCTCGGCCGGCTCGGCCCAGCCGTTCTTCTGCGCCGCGGCGCGGAAGTTGTTCCACAGGCCGACGATCTGCCCCGGCTTCACCGGCGGCAGCCAGGTCAACCCGGCCAGCGGCAGCACCGTGCCGGTGGCTTGCGGTGCGGCGAAGAGGTCGCCTTCGTGCAGGTGGACGGCGTCGCCTTCCACCGTGCCGAAGACCTCGCGGCCTTCGTGCGCGAAACGGGCCCAATGTGTCATGTCAGTGATTCGTCGAGGACTTCGATCCAGTGGCGCACGGGGGTCCGGGTGCCGCCTTGAAGGTGCTGGATGCAGCCGATGTTGGCGCTGACGATGGTCTGCGCCTGCAGCGGCTCCAGCTGCTGCAGCTTGCGGTCGCGCAGCAGCTGCGCCAGCTCGGGCTGCAGCACGCTGTAGGTGCCGGCCGAGCCACAGCACATGTGGGCCTCGCGCGGCGCCAGGTGGACCTCGAAGCCCAGCGCCGTGAGGTGGGTCTCCACGCCGCCGCGCAACTGCTGGCCGTGCTGCAGCGTGCAAGGCGGGTGCCAGGCCAGCTTCTGCGCCTTGCTGGCGCGCACCTTGCCCTGCAGCGCGGTGGCGATGTCGGGCAGCAGCTCGCTCACGTCGCGCGTCAGCTCGCTCACGCGCCTGGCCTTGGCGGCGTAGTCCGGGTCATGCTGCAGCGCGTGGCCGTAGTCCTTGACGCTGGCGCCGCAGCCGCTGGCGTTCATGACGATGGCTTCCACGCGGCCCGAGGAGGTGAGTCCTTCCACCAGCGGCCACCAGGCGTCGATGTTGCGGCGCATGTCGGCCAGGCCGCCCTGCGCGTCGCCCAGGTGCGTGCGGATGGCGCCGCAGCAGCCGGCGCCGTCGGCCACCAGCGTCTGGATGCCGGCGGCGTCCAGCACGCGCGCGGTGGCGCTGTTGATGTTGGGCATCATGGCCGGCTGCACGCAGCCCAGCAGCATCAGCACCTTGCGCTTGTGCTCGCGCGTCGGCCAGCGCTGCGCGCGCGCACCGGCCGCGGCCGGCACCTTGTCCTTCAGCGACGCCGGCAGGAAGGCGCGCGCCAGCTGGCCCAGCTTCATGGCCGGCGCGAACAGCGGCGAGGTGAGCCCGGTCTTCAGCGCCATGCGCATGGCCTTCTCGGCGGGCGGGCGCTCCACGCGCTGGTCGACGATGGGGCGGGCGATGTCCACCAGGTGGCCGTACTGCACGCCGCTGGGGCAGGTGGTCTCGCAGCTGCGGCAGGTGAGGCAACGGTCCAGGTGCAGCTGCGTCTTGCGCGTCACCGGCTCGCCCTCGAACATCTGCTTGATGAGGTAGATGCGGCCGCGCGGGCCGTCCAGCTCGTCGCCCAGCAACTGGTAGGTGGGACAGGTGGCGGTGCAGAAACCGCAATGCACGCACTTGCGCAGGATGGCCTCGGCGGCCTCGCCGTCGCGCGTGCCCTTGAACTCGGGAGCCAGGTTGGTTTGCATTCAGCTCAATTCGTAGGTCAGCACCCAATAGTGCCCATAGGCCGTCCAGCGCGGATTCACGGCGCGTGGCCCCAGCACGGCGAAGGCTTCTTCGGGCGTGGGGAAGTTCTTCAGCACCTCGTGCACGCTGCCGTCGTCCAGCGGGCGGTCCTGGTAGGTGTTGCCGTGTTCGTCGCGGCGCGTCAGCGGCGTGCTGCTGGTCTGCACGAAGCTGTTGTCCAGCATCACCACGCGCGCACCCGGCTCCAGCCGCGCGTGCAGCGTGGCCAGCCAGGCCGGCAGGCGCTGCAGCGGCACGTGGCTCCACCAGCAGCCGGCGAAGGCGGCGTCGAAGGTCTGACCGTCGACTTCGGCCATCGTGTACGCGTCGACGGTGGCGAAGCGAACGCTGGCCGGCAGCGGCTTGGACTTCGCCACCGCCATCGTCTCGGGGTTCAGGTCCGTGGCCAGCCAGGATGTGGCGTCGCGTGCGCCGTGCGGCGTCCACCAGCCCGTGCCGCAGGCGATCTCCAGCACGCGGCGGCCGGCGAACAAGGCCGGCAACGAGGCCTCCATCGCGCGCAGGTCGGTCTGGCGCTCGGGCTTGAAGTACACGCGCTCGTAGTAGGCCGCCCGCTGCGCGTAGTAGGCCGCCATGTTTTCGACCACATCGCTCACGAAGGGTCCTCCGCCAGCAAGCGGCCGCGGTTGAACAGCGCGTCGGGGTCGAAGGCGCGCATCAAGCCGCGCTGGATGCGCTCCAGCGCGGGCTTCAGCGGCGCGAAGCTGCCGGCGCTCTTGTCCTGGCCGCGGAACAGCACGGCATGGCCGCCCACGGCCGCCGCCACGTCGCGCAGCAGGCTCGCCGGCGCACTGGTGCAGATCCAGCGCTGCGCGCCGCCCCACTCCAGCAGCTGCTCGCCCGACAGCTTCAGCGGTGGCGTGCTGGCCGGCACCGACAGCCGCCACAGCGCCGCACCCGCCTCCACGGCCTTGGCGGCGCCGACGAAGAACTCGTCGCCGTGGTCGCGCAGGCCGGTCCAGAAGGGCGTGGCCGTCTCGGGCGCGATGAGCTCGCCGCCCAGCTTCGCGAAAGCCGACTTCACGGCGGCCTCGGCGCCGGACAGGCGCACGACGAGCATGCCGTCCCACCAGGCGCTGGCGTTCAGCGGCAGCGGCTGGCCGCCCCATTCATTGACGCGGCGGATGGCCGCGGCCTGGTCCAGTTCCACGCGCAGTGTCAGCGTGGCCGGCGGCTTCGGCAGCACCTTCAGCGAGACCTCGCAGACCACGCCCAGGCAGCCCAGAGAGCCGGCCAGCGCGCGCGACACGTCGTAGCCGGCCACGTTCTTCATCACCTGGCCGCCGAAGCTGAGCACCTCGGCGCGGCCGCTCAGCAGCGTGGCACCCAGCACGTAGTCGCGCACCGTGCCCACCGTGGCCCGCGCCGGCCCGGCCAGGCCCGCGGCCACCATGCCGCCCACCGTGCCGCCGGGCGCGAAGCGCGGCGGCTCGAAGGGCAGGCACTGGCCCTTCTCGGCCAGCGCGGCCTCCAGGTCGGCCAGCGGCGTGCCGGCGCGCACGGTGACCACCAGCTCGCTGGGCTCGTAGCTGCTGATGCCGGCCAGGCCGCGCACGTCCAGCGGGCGGCCGACGATGGGGCCGCCGTAGAAGTCCTTCGTGCTGCCGGCACGGATGGCCAGCGGCGTGCGGTCGGCGCGCGCGGCGCGCACCTGCTCGACCAGTTCCTGCAGCGCGTCCGCCATCAGAAGCGTTCCAGCTCGGGGAAGGGCAGCAGGCCCTTTTTCACGTGCATCTTCCCGTACTCGGCGCAGCGCTGCAGCGTGGGGATCACCTTGCCGGGGTTCAGGCTGGACGCGGGGTCGAAGGCCCGCTTCAGCGCGAACATCTGCTCGCGCTCTTCGGGGCTGAACTGCACGCACATGCTCGACAGCTTCTCGATGCCCACGCCATGCTCGCCCGTCACGGTGCCGCCCATGGCCACGCTGGTCTCCAGGATGTCGGCGCCGAAGAGTTCGCAGCGGTGCATCTGGTCGGGGTCGTTCGAATCGAACAGGATCAGCGGGTGCAGGTTGCCGTCACCGGCGTGGAAGACGTTGCAGCACTTCAGTCCGTACTTGCCTTGCATGGCCTCGATGGCCAGCAGGATGTCGGCCAGCCGCTTGCGCGGGATGGTGCTGTCCATGCACATGTAGTCGGGGCTGATGCGGCCGCTGGCGGGGAAGGCGTTCTTGCGCCCGCTCCAGAACTTGAGGCGCTGCGCTTCGTCCTTGCTGACCTCCATGCGCGTGGCGCCGCAGCCGCTCAGCACGTCGAGCATGCGGTCGATCTCCTCGGCCACCTCTTCCGGCGTGCCGTCGCTCTCGCACAGCAGGATGGCCTGGGCGTCGAGGTCGTAGCCGGCGTGCACGTAGGCCTCCACGGCCGCCGTCATCGGCTTGTCCATCATCTCCAGGCCGGCGGGGATGATGCCGGCGGCGATCACCGCCGCCACGGCGTCGCCGGCCTTCCGGATGTCGTCGAAGCTGGCCATGATGCAGCGTGCCAGCTGCGGCTTGGGCACCAGCTTCACCGTCACTTCGGTCGTCACGGCCAGCATGCCTTCGCTGCCGACGATGAGCGGCAGCAGGTCCAGGCCCGGCGTGTCCAGCGCCTCGCTGCCGAACTCCACGGCCTCGCCCTCGACGGTGAAGCCGCGCACGCGCAGCACGTTGTGCAGCGTGAGGCCGTACTTCAGGCAGTGCACGCCGCCGGCGTTCTCGGCCACGTTGCCGCCGATGGTGCAGGCGATCTGGCTGGAAGGGTCCGGCGCGTAGTACAGGCCGAAGGGCGCCGCCGCCTCGCTGATGGCCAGGTTGCGCACGCCGCACTGCACGGTGGCCGTGCGGGCCAGGCGGTCGACCTGGACGATCTTGTTGAACCGGGCCAGCGACAGCGTCACACCCAGCGCGTGCGGCATGGCGCCGCCCGACAGCCCCGTGCCGGCACCGCGCGCCACCACGGGCACGCCCAGGCGGTGGCAGGCCGCCAGCACGGCGGCGACCTGGGCTTCGGTTTCCGGCAGCGCCACCACCAGCGGCGCCTGGCGGTAGGCGGTGAGACCGTCGCACTCGTAGGGCACGGTGTCCTCGCCATGCCACAGCAGGCCGTGCCGCGGCAGCAGCGGCGCGAGCGCCGAGACCACCTGCTGCTGGCGGGTGGCCCGCTCGGTGGCCGCAACGGCGGAAGGGATCTCGGGGGCGTTCATCGGGCGCAGGCTCCTGGGGCGGCAGCGGCTGCGGTGACCGGCTGTCGCCGCCAGACTGTACGCGCGCGCCGCAGTACCCCGTCCGACGCCCGGTTTCCCCACGCCGCCAGCCGCACCCCCTACCCCCCGATTCGAGGGAACAAATCCAACCCCCGCGTGGCCGTCGCGCTTCAGGAGCCGGTGAACACCGTCAGCACGCCGGTATAGCCGTAGACATGGTGGCGCGCGATCTCGCCAGCGGCGAAGAAGCCCACCAGCGGCACGTCGCCGAGCGCATGCTGGATGATCTTCAGTTCCGCCGACGGCCCGCCGAAGTGCGGCCCGCCGCGCCCGGTGCAGCTGACGTACAGGGCACCGCAGATGCGAGTGCCTGCTTCGCCCGAGGCCGGCAGGCCCTGCGGCAAGGCCGCCTCGACCTGCGATTCCACCTCGTCGCGGATCTCGCTGCAGACGCGCACCAGGTCGCGCCGCGCGGCCTGCACATCGCGCTGGCAGAAAGCCAGGCGCACGCCCGGCTCGACGACTTCGGCCACGGCCACGGCATCGCGCCCCGGGTCCAGGCCGACGAGGTGGCGCACGCGCGTGTCGGCGCCGAACTGGCCAGGGCGTGCCAGCGCATCGTCGCCGGGCGACGTGAGCCCGGCCAGCGTGGCGCGCAGCCGCGGCAGCGCGGTGCGCGGGTCGGCCAGGGTGTCCAGGCCCAGGTCCTGCAGGAGTTGCGGCAAGGCCGGCAGGCCGTCGAGTTCGGTGATGACGTGGCGCTCGCAGGCGGTCACCGTGCGCACCGGGCCGATGGGCTGGCAGCCCTGCGTGACGCGCGAGATCAGGGCCACGTCGCGCGTGAAGGCCACGCCCGACAGGCCGCCTTGCCAGACGCCGTCGGCCACGTGGTGGCACGCGGCCCGTGAGCTGGCCAGGCCGCCGAACAGGTAGCCGGTCTCGGTGCGGTCGGCGAGTTCCTCGATGAGCTCCGACAGGTCGGGCGTGGCCGGGTCGGCGTGAACCAGCGCGCTGTGGGCCTCGATGCGGTGCAGCATCTTCGCGCCCGAGAAGACCTCGAACCGGCCGGGGGGCACGGCCGCCAGCATGAGGGCCAGCGCGGGTTCGTCGATGTACTCCACGCCGCCGGCGGCCACGCCCACGCCCACCGAACCGACCCAGGCGACACCGGGCCAGCGCTGCCGAAGTTCGGCCACCAGGGCCTGGGCGTGCGGCGCGTAGTGGTCGGTGAAGTAGACGAAGCCCAGGGTCAGCGGGCCCGCGTCGCTGGCCTCGTGGGCGGCCCGCCGGGCCTCGACCTGCGCGGCGGCCAGCGCGAGCGCGCCCTGCCAGTCGGGGTGCGTGGCATGGCCGACGAGGAAGGCCGTCATCGTGGGCTCAGGCCCCGGACTTGCGCGCCGCCCGCCGCACCGGCTTGACGGCCGCCTTGGCCGCTCTGGCCGCTTTCGCGGCCTTCACCGGGGCGGTGGCCGCGGCCCGGAGCGTGCCGCCAGCCCCTTCCTTGAGCGCCTTGCCGGCGATCTCGGTGAACTGTTGCGTCAGCGCGCCCCACCACTGCATGGGGTCGATCGCCGGGGCCGCCGGCTTGTCGGCAGCCTTGGACTTGCGCGGCGCAGCCGGCTTCGGCGGTGGCGCTTCGGCCGCGGCCTCGGGTTGCGGCTCGGGTTCGGGCGCCGGCGGCGGGGCCGGCGGCCGCGCCTTCAGCGCGTCGCGCAGTTCCGTCATCGGCAAGTTCATGGTCTGCAGCGTGGACAGCGTCATGCGCTGCACTTCCAGCGCCTGGATCGTGGTGCCCAGCAGCCGCGCGTTCTGCTCCAGCCAGAACTGCACCGTCTTGAGCTCCTGGATGCGCTTGTCCAGTTCTTCCGGGTCCAGCGTCGGCGCGATCCACTGGCCGAAGCCCTGCACGCCGGGCAGGCCGCTGCCCTTCATGAGGTTCTGCAGGAAATCGAAACCCGGCACGAGCTTGGCCAGGTCATTGGGGCCGGTCATGGATGTTTCCTCCTCGTTGACGGACGATTCTGCGCCCTTCGCGGCGGCGCCGCCTCAGCGCGTGAAGGCAACGCGTTCGACCTTGAAGCCGCGCTGCGCCAGCAGCTTGGGCAGGGCGGCGGCGCCCGTCATGTGCAGCGCACCGACGGCCGCGAAGACACGCTTGCCCGCCTTGTGCTGGGCCTCGATGCCGTCGGCCAGCCCCGGATTGCGTTCGTCGTTGAGCTTGCGCATGAAGGCGCGCTCGGCCTCGGTGCTGACGCACTCGCACCAGGTGTCGTAGTCCTCCAGCGCCGGCAGGTCGCCACGCTCCCAGGCCCGCGCCAGGCGCTCCAGCACGCGGCGGCCGCTGAGGTCTTCCAGCTGGGCCAGGGTCTGCTCCAGCAGGGACAGGGCCTCCTCGGTGCTCTCGGGCACCAGCGCCGCCTTCTGCTGCGCCACGGTCTCCAGCGACACCACCTTGCGCCCGTTGGCCCGCACATGCGCCGACAGCAGCGCCTCCGACGCGTAGGCCGGGTCCATGCCCAGCCAGCGCGCCTCCAGCACGGTGAGCGTGCTGGCCTGCAGCAGCGGATGCAGCGCGGCCATGGCCTCCATCGCCAGGCAGGCGCGTTCGTAGGCCTTGAGCAGCCGCGCGCGCACGGGCTCGGGCAGGGTCTCGGGGCTGCGGATGTCGGACAGGGCTTCCAGGAGCGCCGGGTCGGCGGGGTCGATCTCCAGCGCCAGCACGTCGCTGGCCTTCAGCGCCGCGCTGACCTGCGGGCCGAAACGCCGCCAGCCCGGCTTGCCGACATGCAGCGTGCCGTACAGGTAACTCGTTCGGCCGTCACGCGAGACGCGCCACAGCAGCCCACGGTCGCGTTCGGCCGCGGCCGCGCCCACGGCCACCTGCACCGGCGGTGGACAGGCCGGGGCTGCCAGCGCCATGCCGTGCAGCACGAGAGCCAGCAGCAGCCCGAGCCAACGCCATGCACCTGTCATCCTGACCCGTTCCATGCCCACGACGATGCCACAGCGGCCCGCAGCCGGGCTACGGGGTTTGCGCCCGCGGTGTTGCCAAGTCCACGCGCATGACGCCTGCGGACTGCTGCAGGCGCAGCTGGCCGAGCACGTCCATGCCCAGCAGCGGGCTCTCCAGCTCCGGCATCGCGGCCATGCGCAGCCGTTCGGCGCGCACGCCGCCTTGCAGCACCACGTCGCCCACCACCACGTCGGCCAGCACCGTGCCGCCGGCCGTGCTGGACGTCACCCGGCCCACCACCTCCAGGCCCAGTTCGCGGGCCAGGGCGGCGGGAATGGCGGTGCTGGTGGCCCCGGTGTCGACGAGGAACTCGACGGCGCGGCCACCGACGCTGCCGGGCCAGTGGTAGTGGCCATCGGCCTTGCGCTGCAGTTCCACGCTGCGGCCCGAGACGAGCACGCGCGTCTGGTCGGCGCGGCGCAGCCCCGCCTGCACGGCCAGGAAGAGCCCGGTGGCGAGCACGAGCCAGACCGTGGCGTGCTTCAGCCAGCGCGGCAGTTCGCTCATCGGCGGTTCACCCGGCCGGCGGCGCTTCCGCCGCCGACAGCGCCACCGACGACGCCACGCGCTGCTCGATGGCCCCGAACACGCTGTGGCCGTCGCGGCCCGCCATCTCGATGCGGATGCTGTCGCCGAACTGCAGGAAGGCCGTCTTCGGCTCGCCATGCTCGAGGGTCTCGATGGCCCGTTTCTCGGCCACGCAGGAGTAGCCCCGCGCCCAGTCCTTGTTGCTCACGGTGCCGCTGCCGACGATGCTGCCGGCGCGCAGCTGCCGCGTCTTCGCCACGTGGGCGATGAGCTGGCCGAAGTGGAAGCTCATCTCCGGGCCGGCGTCGCAATGGCCCACACGCCGGTCGTTCCAGCGGCTTTCCAGCGTCAGGTGCACGCGGCCGCCCTGCCAGGCCTCGCCCAGCTCGTCGGGCGTCACCGCCACCGGGCTGAAGGCGGTGGCGGGCTTGCTCTGCAGGAAACCGAAGCCCTTGGCCAGTTCGGCCGGCACCAGGTGGCGCAGCGTCCAGTCGTTGGCCAGCATCAGCAGGCGCACGCTGTCCAGTGCGGCCGTGGCGTCGGTGCCCATGGCCACGTCGCCGGTGATGACGGCGACTTCGCTCTCGAAGTCGATGCCCCAGTCGGCGCTGGCGAATCGCGCGTCATCGCAGGGGCCCAGGAAGTCGTCGCTGCCGCCCTGGTACATCAGCGGGTCCTCGTAGAAGCTGGCCGGCACCTCGGCACCGCGCGCCTTGCGCACCAGCTCCACGTGGTTCAGGTAGGCCGAGCCGTCGGCCCACTGGAAGGCCCGCGGCAGCGGCGCCATGCATTGGCGCGGATCGAACGGAAAGGCATGGCGCGCCTTGCCGCCGTTGAGCGTGGCGTACAGATCTTCCAGCGGCGGGCTGCGGAAGTTCCAGTCGTCCAGCACCTGCTGCAGCGTCGTGGCGATGCCCGCGGCGAAGTGCGCGGTGGCGAGATCGCGCGAGACGACGGCCAGCACGCCGTCGCGCGAGCCGTCCTTCAGGGTGGCAAGTTTCATGCGGGGGTTCGGCCTCCCGGGGGAAGCCCCTTGTCGCTTCGGGTGGCAGTATTGTGGTGTGCTCACCACCCTGGCCCCGCCGTCGACCCCGGCCGCCCTCGCCGTGCGGCGCCGCCACGTCGCCGTGCTGGGGCTGGCGCTGGGCGTGGCCCTGCTGCACCTGTGGCTGCTGAGCGACCTGTCCTGGCCGGGCGCCGGCGGCAAGGCGCCGCCGCCGCGCGTGCTGCAGGTGCGGCAGATCGTGCAGCCGGCCGCGGCGCCCCTGGTGGCGGCCACGCCGGCCCCGCCCGCACGACGCGCTCCCGCCCGGGCCGCAGAAAGCTCCCCCACCGAAGCGCCCGCCGTCAGCGCGGCCGGCACGCCACCCTTGCCGCCCGCTGCCGCGACGGACCCCGAGCCCCCCGGCGGCACGCCAGTGCCCGTCTATGCCACGCGCTTGCCGCCGGCAGCCACGCTCCAGTACACGGTGCTGCGCGAAGGCGGCCTGCGCAGCGGCCTGCAGGCCGAATTGCGCTGGCGGCCGGCCGACGATGGCCGCTACACGCTGACGATGGGCCTGGCCGCCATCGGCTGGGCCAGCGTGGGCGCGGTGGACGACAACGGCCTGGCCCCCGAGCGCCAGGTGGAGACGCGCCGCGGCCGCGAAGTGCGCGCCGCCAACTTCCAGCGCGACGCCGGCCGCATCACCTTCAGCGGGCCGCAGATCGAATACCCGTTGCTGCCGGGCGCGCAGGACCGCATCAGCTGGCTGCTGCAGCTGGCGGCGGTGCTGGAAGCGGCGCCTGAACTCGCTGCGCAGGGCCGCGAGGTGGTGCTGTTCGTCGCCGGCCCGCGTGGCGACGGTCGACCCTGGACCTTCGTCAGCCAGGGCGCCGAGAGCGTGGAACTGGCCAACGGTGCCGTGGCCGGCGTGCGCCTGCACCGCGAACCGGCCGGGCCCTTCGACACGCGGGTGGACGTCTGGCTGGACCCGGCCCGCCATCACCTGCCGGTGCGGCTGCGCCTGCAGAACCGCGCCGAGGGCGAGGTCACCGAGTTTGCGCTGCAAGCGCTGACCCAGCCTTGAAAAGGCCGGCCATGCGCCGATCTAAGCAGGCAGGAGGCTTTCAGCCCATGCAGTTGCTCTACAACTCCGACAGTTACACGGTGGTGCAATTCGACGTGCCGCCGGCCGACGCGCCTCCCGGGCGTGGCGGGTTCGAGATCCTGGACAAGCGTGCCGGGCGCGAGATCTACCTGCGCGGGCTGCTGGCCGAGACCTTCGAGCGCGGCGTGCAGCAACTGGTGCGCGGCGAAGTCGATGTCGAACAGCTCGACGAGTTCATCGGCGGCTGGACCGTGATGGCGCAGCAGCCCCTGGCGCTGCACTGACGCCCTGCGCCCGGCCGGGCGGAGGCTGGGGCTTGTCTCGCGCTGCGCCCTGGGCCAAGATGGCCTTTCCACGAGCCACCTCCAGGAAAGCCGGATGGCCCGATCTGCTGCCGATTCGCGTTGCCTGCTGTCGCCGGGCCTGGCCGAAGCGCCGGTGCTCGACGTGTTGTGCTCGCACTTCGTGCTCACGCTCACGCTGCGGCAGGCCGGGCGCTTCAACCTGCGGCGCGACTGGAACAGCCTGCTGTCGCTGGTCGGCCGCCACCTCGTGTGGCCGGCGCCCGTGCTGGGCCGCGTGCGCGGCTTCCTGGCGCAGCGCTGCAAGGGCAACCCGCAGTGGAAGGGCCACGAGGCGCTGTCGGACATGGCTTTCCTGGAACGCCACGGCCCCTGGCGCGGCCCCTACGAGGAAGGCACGCTGTTCTTCTACATCGACGAATACATCAAGGACGCGCCGAAGGACC
>CAZBUU010000088.1:0-14466 GCA_964495125.1 uncultured Rubrivivax sp. | reverse complement strand
TCTTCATCTCGCCCGGCAGCACGATGTCCTTCACGCCCACGCCGTCCAGCTGCAGACCGTAGTCCGCCAGCTTGGCCGTGGCCTGGGCGGTGACGACCTCGTCGATCACCGACTTGTTCTCCAGCAGCTCGTCCAGCGTGCGCGTGCCCACGGCCGCGCGCAGGCCGAACTGCAGCTCGCGGTACAGGTGGTCCGCGGGCTTGGCCAACTGCTTGAAGGCCTTCAACACGTCCGTGTAGCGCCAGGTGGCCGACAGGTTCAGCCGCAGCGCCACCTTGTCGCGGGTCAGGATTTCCTGGCCCGTGACTTCCAGCGCCTGCAGCCGCAGGTCCACCACCTCCACCGACACGATGCGGTTGAACTTCCAGAACGCGTACGAACCCGGCTCCAGCAGCCGCTGCACCTTGCCGTCCACCCACAGGATGCCGGCGCCGTGATCGGACACCTGCACCTGCAGCACGTTGGCCAGGCCCGCGACGGGACGCTGACGCAGCTGCGTCTGCAGCAGCCGCGATGCGGTGGCCGCGGGCAGCTCGGCGGTGTCGGCGATGTCGATCACCTCCACCTGCACGTCCACCAGGCCCTTCCAGTACAGGCGCCGGGTGCCCGGTGCCAGCAGTTCCACCAGCGCACCGTTCTCGGTGCGCAGGCCGACCTGGTGTTCGTTCAACTCCACGCGCAGGAACTCGGCCGCCACCACGCCCGGCTCGCGGACCATCAGGTACTCGGCCAGGGCGTGCGTGAACGCCGGCTGTTCCAGCGCGAAGACTTCCACGCGCAGGCTGTCCAGGCCGGCGATGAGCCAGTGCGTGCCGGGCTGCAGCACGCGTTCGAAATCGCCATTGCGCAGCAGCAGGCCGCGCTCGTTCTTCTTCACGGTGACACGCTTGATCGTCATGGTGTTCTCCTCTTGAAAGGCGTGTGTCGAAAAGGGTGTCGTTACAGCAGCGGCCGCGGACGGCGGGTGCCAGGGTTCGGGTTCCGCGGTGCGCGTTGGCTGCCTCCTCCCTGAAGGCAACTTCGGCTGACCGTGGACACGAAACCCCGCGTGCCCGACGCACTGGCGGCCGCCGCTGATGCAGCTCAGGCTTGCGCCTTCGCTGCACGTCCGGCGTGGTCTTGCGACCGGCTTGGATGGAGCGGGAATCGAACCCGCGACGGACGACTGTTCAGGTCGTTGCTCTACCCGACTGAGCTATCCAGTTGGTGGTCACCCAGGACTCGAACCTGGCACCTTGCGGTGCGATCCATCGATGACCGGGCTGTCAACCGTCTTCGGCGAAGCGGCATGTGCAGCACCGACGGGCGGACCCGGGTGCTGCACACCGGCGGGGCGGGCGTTGTCGAAAACTCGACCCGAACCCCTGCCTGTGAGCGTTCGCCTGCCTCGGCAGACTCTTGGGCGCCTTCGCAGCTTTTCAGCTGCTCAGGCGCGATCCTTTCGGCAGGCGCGCGGCCAGCCATTCATGCACATCGGCCCGGATGTGCCGGCCTTCGAGCAGAAAGCTCTCGAAGCGGCTCGGCACGTAGGGCAGGTACAGCAGCGGCATGCCCGCTTCCTCCGGCGTGCGGCAGGCTTTGCGGCCGTTGCAGGCACCGCAGGCGCTGACCAGGTTCATCCAGGACCAACGGCCGCCGCGCGCTTCCGGCACGATGTGCTCGCACTGCAGGTCGCGCTCGGCAAAGCGCTGGCCGCAGTAGGCACAGGTGAATCGGTCGCGACGGAACAGCTTGGCCTTGCTGAACGACGGCACGGCGTCGAACAGGTTGACCCGGGCCGCGCCACGCAGTGCCACGATCGGGTAGACCTCGATCGTGGACTGCACGCCGCGCACCACGTTGAAGCCGCCGCGCAGCGTGGCCAGCGGGCCCTGGCCCTCCGTCCACGCCACCGAGCCCGCCGCCACGTGCGTGGCCGCCTGCTCCAGCGAGATCCACGCCTGCGGCGTGCCCTGGATGTCGAGTTGCAGCACATGGCTGAGAGTGCGGTGTTGCATGGTGGCCTCCTTTCGCGGCCGTTGGTGCGATGGCAATGGTCATGTCCACTTCGGCTGTGTCCGAGCGCGAGCGTCCCGTCGGACGCGGTGCCTCGCTGCACGGGGCCTGATCAGGAGCCGCGCACATCGCCGCGCTCCTTCACCGGTTCATGGAGCGACGGCGTGCAAGGACACACCCGAAGTGGTTGCAGAAACAAGAAGGCCCGGAACCTTGCGGATTCCGGGCCTGCGTGAACAGGTGGGGAAGGGGCGCGTCAGGCGCTTCCTTCTTCCGGAATCCGGGGGCGGCCGCCCCGGTCAAGGCCGTGGCCTGCCGGGCAGGGCCTGGTCGACACCGCGGTGCAGACGGCCGCAACACACCCTGACAGGGCGAGGACGGAGCGAACGAACGACGGTGTTTTCACGATGAAGGCTCTTGGCTTGGATGCGTGGAGGCGGGCGACGCCAGCGTCAACGCGGGGCGGACTGTAAATAGTCTTTACTCCGCCGTCAAGCGCCGATCGGAGGCCCACCGGCGTGCGCGTGCGGTAAAAGCCGCGCATGTGCGGTGACCGTCCAACGACATGACGCCCTGGTTCCAGCTGGCCGTGGCCGGCCTCGTGCTGCCGCTGCTTTTTGCCCGGGACACCAAGCTGGGCATCGCCGGGGGCGGCGAGTGATGCGCCTGCCCGGAGCGGTTGAACCGAAGGAGCTGGCTGCCGGCCTGCGCCGGCTGCAGCCCGAGCGCCTGAACGTGGCGCCCGCGCTGGTGGGCGCGGCACTGGGCACGCCCTGGCGGCGCACGCTGGCCATGGGCGTGGACCTGGCGGTGATCGGGCTGCTGTCGGGCGTCAGCGGCCTGTGGCTGGCCGGCGGGCTTCTGCTGGTGGTGCTTCAGCTGCGCCAGCGCCAGCGCAAGGCGCCGGCACAGCGCCGCGAGGTGGTCGGCTGGTGTCTGGCGGCCTTGCTCCTGCTGCTGGCCTTCGGCGAGGCCGGCACGCAATGGAACGATTGGCGTCACCCGCCCGCAGCGGCCGATGCCGCGGCAGCGGATGAAGCCGATGAACCCGCGAGCGCTGCCACGGCCGCGGCCTCGGCGCCGGTGGTCACCGATACCGAACGCATCGCCCGGCTGGAAGCCGAACTGGCGGCCGCCCGGCAACCGAAGAAGCTCAAGCTGAGCGAGCATGTCTCGGGCTTCCTCGACGACCTCGGTGCCGGGCTGGGCTGGGGCATCGTCTACTTCTCCCTGCTGCCGGCGTGGTGGGGCGGGCAGACCGTGGGCAAGAAGCTCTTGCGCCTGCGCGTGGTGGAACTCACCGGCCAGCCCATGACCGTGATGCGCAACCTCAAGCGCTATGGCGGTTATGCCGCCGGCCTGGCCACGGGCGGCCTGGGCTTTCTGCAGATCCTGTGGGAGCCCAACCGACAGGGCCTGCAGGACAAGGCGGCGCACACGGCGGTTCTGGACCTGCGCCACGAGACGCCGCCACCGCCGCCGGCCGACTCCGCGCCCTGACCGGCCCCACCGGGCACCCCGCGTTCATGCGCTGGCCGCGGGCCGGCTTCTGGTGCAGCATCGGCGTTTTGTGGGACATCAGCGAAGGAACGAGTCGATGCGAATCCTGAAGACATGGGCGGCGGCTTCCCTGCTGGCCTTGGCCGGTGCCGGCCCCGCGCTGGCCGCGGGCTGGGACGAGGGCGTCAACGGTGACCTGTCCAACGACGGCCTGACGCCCAGCCTGGTGACGCTCTCGGTGGGCACCACCACGGTGTTCGGCGCCACCGGCCGCGCCGTCACAGGCGGGCCGGTCGACCGCGACTATTTCAGCGTCGTCGTGCCCGACGGCTTCGTGCTGGACGCCATGCTGCTGCAGCAGGGCGTCAGCGTGGTCGGCGGCGGCTCCTTCCTGGGCGTGCAGGGCGGGCCGCAGGTGACGGTGTCGCCTGCGGCCGTCAATGCCGCCGGCTTGCTGGGCTGGACGATCTATACCGAAGACAACGTCGGCACCGACCTCCTGGCTGCCATGTCCATCGCCAATCTGGGCTCCAGCGGCTTCGACGTGCCGCTGCCCGCCGGCACCTACAGCTTCTGGGTGCAGGAAACCGGCGTGGGCACGGCCGCCTACGGCTTCGCCTTCAACGTCTCGGCCGTGCCTGAGCTCTCGCCGGCCCTGGGCCTGCTGGGGGGGCTGGCGATGCTGGCCGCGCTGCGCCGCCGCCGCTGAGGCCGGCCCCGCGTTTGCCGCAATTGCCGGTCTTGCCCGCCCTACCTAGAGTGGGGTGATGCAAGCCGCGCAGAACGAACGCATCACCCGCATCGGCCCCGGCACGCCCTGCGGCGCGCTGTTGCGGCGCTACTGGCAGCCGTTGGCGCTGCTGGACGAGTTCGATCCGAAGCTCGACCCGCGCATGGCCGGGCGCCCGCTGAAGGCGGTGCGCCTGCTGGGGCAGGACCTGGTGCTCTTCCGCGACGCCGACGGTGCCTTCGGCCTGCTCGACCGCGACTGCCCGCACCGCGGTGCCGATCTGGCCTTCGCCAGGCACGAAGGCGACGGCATCCGCTGCCCCTTCCACGGCTGGAAGTTCGCCGCCGACGGCCGCTGCCTGGAGACGCCGGCGGAACCGATGGGCAGCACGCTGTGCCAGCGTGTGCGCCAGCGCAGCTACCCGCTGAGCTTGGTGGCTGGCGTGTTGTTCGCCTACCTCGGCCCGGAGGAGCTCGCACCGCCCGAACTCCCCGCCTTCGACTGCTTCCGCGCGCCCGCCAGCCATGTCTTCGCCTTCAAGGGCTTGTGGCGCTGCAACTGGCTGCAGGCCTTCGAGGTGGGCATCGACCCTTCGCACGCGTCCTTCCTGCACCGCTTCCTGGAAGACGAGGACCTGGCCCACACCTACGGCCGCCAGTTCCGCGGCGCCAGCGTGGGCGACGTGAACGGCGAGCGCTGGCCGATGACGCGCGTGCTGCGCGAGTTCTGCAGCCCCGAGATCCACCACGACGAGCTGGCGCCCGGGCTGACGCGGCTGACCACGCTGCGGCTCATCAACGAACGGCTCACGCACGTGCGGGTGACCAACGCCGCCTTCCCGCACACCTTCGTCATCCCGCTGTCGGAGACGATGACCATCACGCAGATGCACGTGCCGGTGGACGATCACACCACCTACTGGTGGAGCTTCTTCACCAGCTTCGCCGAGCCGGTGGATCGCGAGACCATGCGCGCGCAGCGCCTGGCCCACATGTCGCTGCCCGACTACGTGCCGCTGCACGGCCGCCACGACGACTGGGCCTTCGACCCCGCCGAGCAGCGCACGCGCACCTACCTGGGCATGGGCGAGCAGGACATCAACCGCCACGACCAGTGGGCCGTGGAGAGCATGGGGCCGATCCAGGACCGCACGCGCGAGCACCTGGGCACCAGCGACAAGGTCATCATGGCCAACCGGCGAACGCTCCTCAAGGCCATCGACACGGTCGAAGCCGGCGGCACGCCGCCCATGGTGCTGACGGCCGCCGAGGCCGAGGCCTTGCAGGGCCCGGACACCATCGACTGCATCGCACCCGCCGCCGACTGGGCTGCCTTCTGGCAGCAGCAGGTGGCTGCGAAGCGGGCTGCGGCGCCCTGGCTGGCCAGCACCACCGCCGCATGACGCTGGCCGAACGCTGCGGCGCGCAGGGCCCGGCGCGCGAAGCCGCCTGCGCTGCGTTGCTGGAGCGCGTGCGGCGGGAAGACCTGGCCTTCGTGCGCATCGCCTGGGCCGACCTGCACGGCACGCTGCGCGGCAAGACCCTGGTGCTGCCCGGCCCGGCGCTCGAAGGCGCGCTGCAGGACGGCATCGGCATGGTCAGCACCGTGCTTCTGAAGGACAGTTCCGACCGCACGGCCTTCAAGGTGTTCGAGCCCGGTGCGCTGGCGGGGTTGCCGGGTTTCGGTTCCGCGAACAACGTGCAGCTGCTGCCCGACCCCGCGGCCTTCCACCGGCTGCCCTGGGCGCCCGACACCGGTTGGCTGCGCGCCGAGCCCTACTGGGACGACGGCAGCGCCGTGGCGGCCGACCCGCGCCGCGTGCTGCAGCGGGCGCTGGCCGAACTGGCCGAGCGCGGCCTGTCGCTGCGCTGCGGGCTGGAACTCGAGTTCCACCTCCACCGCATCGATGGCGATGCCCTGGCGCCGGCACAGGCCGGCTGGCCTGGCGAGCCACCGGCCGTGCGGCACGGCCATCCGGGTTACCGTCTGCTGGCCGAAGAGCATGCCGACCTGCTGGCCGCACCGCTGGCCACGGTGCGGCGCACGGCGCTGGCCCTGGGCATGCCCTTGCGCTCGCTGGAGATCGAGCTCGGCCCCAGCCAGGTGGAGGCGGTGTTCGCACCCACCGACGCGTTGCTCGCCGCCGACCAGCTGGTGCTGTTCCGCAGCGCCGTGCGCCAGGCCCTTCGGCGTGAAGGCTGGCTGGCCAGCTTCGCCTGCGTGATGCCCCTGCCGCATGCCATCGCCAGCGGCTGGCATCTGCATCAGTCCTTGGTGGATGCCGAGGGGCGCAACGCGATGGTGCGCCAGAGCCCATCGGGCGCGGCGGATGACGCACGCCAGCTGCTGTCGGACACCGGCGCGCACTGGCTGGCCGGCCTGCTGGCCCACGCGCCGGCGCTGGCGGCGATCAGCGCGCCCAGCCTGAACGCCTATGCGCGCTACCAGGGCAGCGTGATGGCACCGCAGTCGGCGGTGTGGGGGCGCGACAACCGAGGCGCCATGCTGCGCGTGATCGGCGCGCCGGGCGACCCCGCCACGCGCATCGAGAACCGCCTGGGCGAACCCCTGGCCAACCCCTACCTGACGATGGCCGCACAGGTCTTCGCCGGACTGCACGGGGTGCAGCAGCGACTGGCCGCGCCGCCGGCCGCAGAGAATCCGTATGCCAGCGCGCCCACGCTGCCAGCCAGCCTGGGCGAAGCGCTGGACGCGCTGGCCCGCGATGAGCTGCTGTCGGCCGGCCTGGGTGCGTCCATGGCCAGTGCCTACCAGGCCATCAAGCGGCAGGAGATCGCCCGGCATGCGCAGGCGGCCGACCCGGCCGCCTGGCTGGCGCGTGAATACTTTGGCCGCTACTGAGGCCCCGTCCTTCCAACCTGTCCCCTCCATGACCACCATCACGCTGAACCTGACCGACTACGACGGCACCGCCCGCAGCTTCGGCGCCCGCACCGGGCGCAGCCTCATGAAGGCCGCGCTCGACGGCGGCGTCGACGGCGTCTCCGCCGACTGCGGCGGTTGCCTCACCTGCGCCACCTGCCACGTGGTGGTGGCGCCCGAGTGGCTGGCGAAGCTGCCGCCGCGCAGCGCCGACGAGGAGGCCATGCTGGACATGGCCGCGCATCCGCGCGAACCGGGCAGCCGCCTGTCGTGCCAGATCCAGCTCACGCCCGAGTTGGACGGCCTGGTGGCCCGCGTCGCACCGACCCAGTACTGAGCCCCCCGCACGAAGGCCGCCCCGTGAGACTGCTGGATCTTCTGGCGCGCCTGTGCGCCGTGCTGGCCGGCGTGTTGCTGACCGTGATCACGCTGATGACCTGCATCAGCCTGATCGGGCGCAACACCGTCGGCTGGACCATCGTCGGCGACTTCGAGCTTTCGGGCTCGGCGGCCGGGGCGGCGATCGCGCTGTTCATGCCCTGGTGCCAGATCCGCCGCGGCAACATCATGGTGGACTTCTTCACCGCCAAGGCCTCCGAGGCCAACCAGGCGCGGCTGGACCGCCTGGGTGCCTTTCTGCTGGCGCTGGCGATGGGGCTGATGACCTGGCGCACCACGCTGGGCGGCCTCAGCGCCTGGAACTCCCAGGCTGGCTCGATGATGCTGGGCTTTCCGGAGTGGATCGTCTACGTCGGCATGGTGCCGCCGCTGGCGCTGACCACCGTCATCGCGCTGGCTCAGGCCTGGCGCGGCTTCGCGGAGTTCGAAGCGCTGCAGCGGCCTGGGGTGGCGGCATGAGCCCGATCCAGCTCACGCTGCTGATCTTCGCCGTCATGCTGGTGCTGATGGCGCTGCGCACGCCCATCGCCATCGCCATGTTCGTCGCCGGCGTCACGGGCTACGTGCTGAAGGCCGGCTGGCTGCCGCTGGCCAGCTTCCTGAACACCCAGGCCTTCGCGCGCTTCGCCAGCTACGACCTGAGCGTCATCCCGCTGTTCATCCTGATGGGCAACTTCGCCACGCAGGGCGGCATCTCGCGGGCGCTGTTCCAGTTCGCGGCCGCCGTCATGGCGCGCTTCAAGGGCGGGCTGGCGATGGCCGCGGTGATGGCCTGCGCGGCCTTCGGCGCCATCTGCGGCAGCAGCGTGGCCACCGCCGCCACGATCACTCAGGTGGCGCTGCCCGAGATGCGCAAGCATGGGTACAGCGGGCGCCTGGCCACAGGTGCGCTGGCCGCCGGCGGCACGCTGGGCATCCTCATCCCGCCTTCGGTGCCGCTGGTGATCTACGCCATCCTCACCGAGCAGAACATCGCCAAGCTGTTCGCCGCGGCCATGGTGCCGGGCCTCATCGCGATGCTGGGCTACATGGTCGCCATCTCGGTCTACGTGCGCTGGGTGCCGGGCCAGGCGCCCGAGCACGAAGAGGTGCCCAAGCTCACGCTGCAGGCGCTGTCGGGCATCGCGCCCATCGCCATCGTGTTCATCATCGTCTTCGGTGGCATCTACGGCGGCAAGTTCACGCCCACCGAAGGCGCGGCCGTGGGCGCGGCCGCGACCTTCGTCGCCGCGCTGCTCAAGCGCGAGATCACCTGGCCCAAGTTCAAGCTCTGCTTCCTGGCCACGGCCGAGTCGTCGGCGATGATCTTCCTCATCTTCCTGGGCGCCGACCTGATGAACGCCGCGCTGGCGCTGACCCAGGTGCCGGCGCAACTGGCCGGCGTGGTGCAGGGCTGGGGCCTGCCGCCGCTCATGGTGGTGGCCGCCGTGCTGCTGTTCTACGTGGTGTTGGGCGCCGTGATGGACGAGCTGAGCATGATCCTGCTCACCATCCCCATCTTCTTCCCGATGATCATGGGCCTGGACTTCGGCATGCCCAGGGAAAGCGTGGCCATCTGGTTCGGCATCATGGTGCTGATGACGGTGGGCTTCGGCATGCTGGCGCCGCCGGTGGGGCTGAACGTCTACGTCGTCAACAGCATGGCCAAGGACGTGCCCATCGCCGAGAGCTACCGCGGCGTGATGCCCTTCCTCATCAGCGACACGCTGCGCACGCTGCTGCTGCTGTTCTTCCCGGCCATCAGCCTGTGGATGGTGAAGCTGATCAGCTAGTGCCCTGACATGCAGGTGCGCTTCACGCGTCTGTCGACATCCTGAAGTCTTCAAGAGGCAGCGGCGACCCATCGGGTCGGCGAAGTTGCGGCGTTGGAAACGGGCATGGACAGGTCGATCTGCCGCTGCGGGTCCCTTTCGGGCTGTCGGTTGCCGGCCACGCCGTCCCGCCGCTGCTGGCCTGAAAGGGTTGCGGCTTTGCTACCCCACGGGGTATCAAGTTGATCAAGGTCAAGATCCTGCTGTGTATACCCTGGGGGGCATACGGGTTTCTACCTAGCATGCGAACACCGGCGCGGATGGGACCCGTGAGTCGCAAACCGCTCAGGCAGCAAACCCAACCCTCAACAGAGCACATTCATGACCACCAAGATTTTCAAGCCGGCCTTGATCGCTGGCGTGATCGCAACGATGGGTCTCCCCTTGACCACTCATGCCGCCGAGGCTGACGTGGCCGCCCGCATCGAGGCGCTGACGAAGGAACTGCAAGCCCTCAAGGCCCAGGTCCAGGCGCAGCAGCGGGCGGCGCAGAGCGCAGCGGCCGCCCAAGCCAAGCAGGACGAGAAGCTGCAGACCCTGCAGTCGCAGTCACTGGGCAATTGGCTCACGGTGGGTGGCGACTTCCAGTTCCGTGCGGACAGCCTGCGTGGGGAGACCCGCCCCTACACCGACGTCAACGCGGTGTTTGCCAACGCGCAGAACCAGCTGCAGGGCGCCTTCTTTGCCAATCCGACACCGGCCAACGGTGCCATGCTGACCGGATTGATGGGCTTCGCCCAAGGCATGGGCGACGTGCGCACCGTCAGTCAGGCGCAGGCCTTCCTGGGTGCCAATTCGGCCATGCTGATGGGGCTGGGTTCCTTTGCCGGGCCTGCCTTCGTGGACAGCTACAAGCCCAAGAACAGCAGCCTGTTCAGCAACCGGTTCGGCCTGGACCTGAAGGCGCAAGTGGCCGAAGACGTGGCCGTCAAGGCCCGATTCGTCATGTACAAGAACTTCGGTTCGCAGGGGGAAGGTGCCATCACGAACGCCGGCTCGGCGCCGTTCTTCGCCGACCGGGTGGGGGTGTTCGACGGCACGCTGGGCCGGGTGCCATCGAGCAGCCTGCTGAACGTGGACCGCGCCTACGCGACGTGGAGCAACATCGGCGGCAGCGAAGTGTGGTTCTCGGTCGGACGCCGCCCCTCCACCGACGGCTCGCCGCTGCACCTGAAGGCCAATGAAGAAAGGAGCGGCACCGCGGGCGTGCCGTCCCTGCTCGTCAACTACGCCTTCGACGGGATGACATTGGGGACCTACCTGCCCGACACCTTCCTGACCAAGGAGGGTCACGCCAAGCTCTGCTACGGCCGCGGTTTCGAAGCCGGGTTCGACACCGCGCGTGGCAACTCGCTGGACGACACCGACATGTTCGGCGTCTCGGTGGTGCCCCAGGACACCGAAGCCCTGCGCGTGTGGCTCCAGTGGCAGCGCGGCTCGAAGGTCTTCGACGCGCCCACCATGCGCGCGACCTACTTCGGAGACACCGCCCCGAAGATCAACCTGGGCGACATCGACTGGATCGGTCTGGGCGCGATGGGCAAGATCGACAAGCTCGGTCCGGGCAGCCTGACCTGGTTCGCCGACGTCGGCTACAGCAAGGCCAAGCCGAATGGCAACGTCTCGGCGCAGTTCGGCTTCCAGGGGCTGCTGACCGGCAGCTTCTTCTCGCCCGAGGCACCCACCAGCAAGACCGGCAGCGCCATCTACCTGGGCCTGCGCTACGACCTCCCCAGCGGCACCAAGCTCGGCCTTGAATACAACCACGGCTCGAAGAACTGGATCACCTTCGCGCCGGCCGCCGCCGACATGTGGACGTCCAAGCTCGGCGTGCGGGGCCATGTCTACGACCTGTACCTGATGCAGGAGGTGGCCGCCCAGGCACTGGCCACGACCAAGGCCAAGACCTTCTTCCGTCTGGGCGTGCAGATCTACGACTTCCAGTACACCGGCAGCAACAACTGGGTCGGTGCTCCCGTGAAGCTGTCAGACATGCAGGGCCAGATGGCCGCGCTGGCGCCGCTGAAGAAGGCTTACGACCTGTACGCCACCTTCGAGGTCAAGTTCTAGCGCCTACAGCGGATCTCCCGGCCCGACCGGGGATCGCGCTCCCGGCGGCAGCCCTGCACACCGGAGCAGGAGGCCCAAGGTGATCCTCTTCGAGGCGGACAAAGGCTGAACCGGGCGTGATGAGCGCCCGGGCCTCTTGGCTATGAACGCAGCGTTGCAATGAGACGCTTCGGATTGCGCAGGAGCGCCAGCGCGTCAAGGACGCTGGTGCAGACCAGATCGGCGGCTGAGATGGAATCGGCCGCGCCACCCTCGCCCTGGATCAAGGCGATTCCGACAGCGGCGGCGGCGAGCATCTGCCGATCGTTCCGGCCGTTGCCAACGGCAGCGGTCGTCGATGCACCAAGACCCTGCACGAAGTCGAGTTTCGCGGAAGCCTGGCCCTCCAGAGGAATGATCGTCAGAGCCACTGGAAGACCGTGCAGCTTGGTCCGAACCAGTCCGAAGGTGTCTGCCGTGATGACATGGATATCGATGCTCTCGGCCAGCTCGATCAGACTCTCTGCCACTCCAGGAAGCAGGTTGCCGTCGAGCGCGAGAGTCCCGTTGTAGTCCAGGACCAGGGCGCGAAGTTCAAGATGGCCGAAGCCTGGAATGTCGACGGTGATCATCGAGAGTGTGCGTTGACTGAAGCGGTAGTCCTGGCGCTCAGGCTTCGTCGGTTTCGCGCCCGCCGCGCGGCGGCGGCGCCTTCAGCTTCACACCGCGCCGCGCCAGCGCCTCGCGCAGCAGGAACTCCACCTGGGCATTCGCGCTGCGCAACTCCTGCGCAGCCAGGCGCTCGACCTCGGCCCACAGGGCCGGGTCGATGCGCAGCGGAAAGGCCTTCTTGCCCGGGCTGGCCATGCGCGCCGAGGCTTCGCTTCAGTTGTAGAGCGTGCCGGCGTTGACCACCGGCTGGGTGTCGCGGTCGGAGCACAGCACCACGAGCAGGTTGGACACCATGGCCGCCTTGCGTTCGTCGTCCAGATCGACGATGGCGCGCTCGGACAGCCCCTTCAGCGCCGCCTCCACCATGCCCACCGCGCCCTGCACGATCTTGTGCCGCGCCGAGACGATGGCCTCGGCCTGCTGGCGGCGCAGCATCACCTGCGCGATCTCGGCCGCGTAGGCCAGGTGCGTCAGCCGGGCGTCCAGCACGGCCACGCCGGCCTTGGCGAAGCGGGCCTGCAGTTCCCGGCGCAGCGCATCGCTCACCTCGTCCAGGCCGCCGCGCAGCGTGGTCACCTTCTGGCCCGTGTCCTCGCCTTCGTCGTAGGGGTACTGCGAAGCCAGGTGGCGCAGCGCCGTCTCGGCCTGCACCTGGACATAGCGCTCGAAGTCGTCGACCTCGTACTTGGCCTGCGCGCTGTCCTGCACCACCCACACCACGGCCGCGCCGATCTCGATGGGGTTGCCGCGCTGGTCGTTCACCTTCAGCGTCGGCACGTTGAGGTTGCGCGCGCGCAGCGACAGCTTGCGCTTGAGCAGCAGCGGGTTGGCCCAGCGCAGCCCGGCGCTGCGGTCGGTGCCGACGTAGCGGCCGAAAAAGGTGAGCAGGGCCGCTTCGTTGGGCTGCAGCATGTACAGACCGACGACGACGAAGCTGCCGAGCAGCGCCGACGGCAACAGCCAGGCGTAGCCCGTTTCGTTGAAGGCCGCCATGCGCCAGCCGGCGAACACGGTCAGCAGCATCAGCGCCAGGCCCAGCAGGAACATGGGCACACCCGGCAACGAGTCCTTGCGGATCTCGTGCACGTCGGACTGCGGGGTGATGGGGTTGGATAGGGTGGTCATCGTGGACTCGCCTCCTGTCAAAGTGATATCACTTTAGCATCAGATGCGTCGAAGCTGCAAGTGCTTTCACCCCGCCAGGAAATCGAGCACCGGCCCCAGCGAGCCCGCGGCGTCCTCCTCCTGCGGCACATGGCCCAGACCCGGCAGCACCACGGCGCGCGCATCGGGCAGCGCGCGCAGGTAGTCGACCGCATGCGCGGGCGGGATCAGGCGGTCTTCGCCGCCCCACAGCAGCAAGATCGGCGCGGCGATCTGTCGCAGCAGCGGCACCGGATCGGCGGGCACCATCTGGCCCAGCCGCGCCAGCATGGCGTCGCGCACGCCGGGCGCGCGCAGCAGCTCGTGATAGCGCGTCACCGTCTCCTCGTCCAGGCGCAGGGCGTCGCCCCAGGCGGCGCTCAACGCGGCGCGCACCGCGGCACGCGGCAGGGCGTGCGGCAGCAGCCGCGCGGCCACCGGCAGCTCGGGCGGTTTGCCGAGCTCGAAGCCCGGGCTCGGAAAGCCGTCGGGCGCGATGAGCACGAGGCGCTGCACGCGCGCCGGCTGCGCGGCGGCGAAGCGCCAGGCGATGCGACCGCCCATGGAATGGCCGACGAAGTGGGCGCGTGCGATGCCCCGCGCGTCCAGCAGCGCCACCAGCAGGCGCACGGCGCGCTCATCGCTGTAGTCGCCTGAAGGGTCGGGCCCCGTGAGCGCGGCGCCGGGCAGGTCGATGCGCAGCACGCGGTGCTGCTGCGCCAGCGCACCGGCCCAGCCGTCCCAGCTGTGCAGGCTGCTGCCGAAGCCGTGCAGCAGCACGACCGCCGGCCGGCTGTCGGGCGTGCCGCCGGGGGCGCTGTCGCGCAGGTGCAGGCGCAGGCCGTCGACGATGACGAACTCGCTGGGCGGGCCGCCGTGGCGCGCTTCCAGCTCGGCGCGGTCGAGGTCGGGCGCCCAGGCCCAGACGCCACCGAAGAGCAGGGCCAGAAGGAGCAGGGGCAGGGCCACGGCGCGATTCTCGCTGCGCCGGGATCAGGGTAAATCGTGACGCGTCGCGCAGGCCGCTGCGGCTAGCTTTGCAAACCCCTCGACAGCCCCCGGAGACCCCATGATGAAACGCCGCTCCTTCGTGCAAGGCGCCGCCGCCACCGCGCTGGGCGTACCGCACCTGGCCGGCCTGGCCCAGCAGAGCGTGACGCTGAAGTTCCACACCTTCATGCAGCCCATGAGCAACGTGTGGCTCACCATGCACAAGCCCTGGATGGACAAGGTGGAGAAGGAATCCGGCGGCCGCATCAAGTTCGAGGGCTACCCGGCCATGCA
>CAZBUU010000087.1:0-14481 GCA_964495125.1 uncultured Rubrivivax sp. | reverse complement strand
CATCCTCGTTGCGGCAGCCGAAGTAGCCGCTGCCGATCTCCCAGATGAGGTCGCCGCCCATCGCGCGGTGGTGCACGCTGATGCTGCCTTCGCCGGTGTCGTGCGCGAAGCCGCCCTTCTTCGCCCCGGCGTTGAGCGCGCGGATGGCGTTGGCGCTGAGCGCGCCGAAGCTCATGGCCGAGATGTTGAAGAGGCTGGCCGCGTAGGGCTGCGTGCAGCCGTTGGCGGCCTCGCCGATGGTGACGCGGAAGTCGTGGCTGGCGATCTGCGTGGGCGCCACCGAGTGGTTGATCCACTCGTAGCCCGCGGCATGCACGTCCAGCTGCGTGCCGAAGGGCCGCTTGTCCGATTCACCCTTGGCGCGCTGGTAGACGGTGCTGCGCTGCGTGCGCGAGAAGGGCGTGGCCTCGCTGTCGCTTTCGATGAAGTACTGGCGGATCTCGATGCGCACGAACTCCAGCAGGAAGCGCAGGTGCCCGATCACGGGGTAGTTGCGCAGCACCGAGTGCCGCGTCTGCCGCGTGTCGCGCCAGCCCAGCAGCACGAGGAACAGGCACACCAGCGCCACCCAGCCGCCCATGCCGAAGGCGACCCAGGTGAAGGCGGCGAGCAGCAGCCCGAGGCCGCTGAGCCACCACACCGTGTAGCGCACGGGGAAGTGCTGGTCGATTCGGTGCAACCAAGCGTGCATGCGTTTCTCCAGCGTCCGCGGTGGCGCGATGCTAGCCGCGGAAGAAGCCCAGCAGCCGCGCCGCCGTCTCCTCCGGCAGCTCTTCGGGAATGAAGTGCCCGGCGGGCATCGCCTCGCCGGCCACGGGCCGGCTGCACTGGGCCCGCCACAGCGCCAGCGGGTCGAACAGGGCCTGCACCACGCCGCGCGCGCCCCACAGCAGGAGCAACTCGCAGCCGATCTTCTGACCCCGGGTGCGGCTTTCGCGGTCGTGCTCGAGGTCGATGCCGGCGCTGGCGCGGTAGTCCTCGCACACGGCGTGCACGGCGTCCTCGCGCAGGAAGCAGCGCTCGTACTCGGCCAGGGCGCGCGGCTCGATGAAGCCGGTGCCGGCGCCGCCCCAGCCGCCCAGCTTGCGCAGCAGGTAGTCGCGCCCGGCGCCCAGGATCATCCGCTCGGGCAGGGGCGCGGGCTGGATGAGGTGGAACCAGTGGTAGTAGGCGGTGGCGAAGCGGCGGTCGGTGGCGGCGTACATGTCCAGCGTCGGCGCGATGTCGATCAGCACCAGCTTCGTCACCGCCTGCGGCTGTTCCAGCGCCAGCCGGTGCGCCACGCGGGCGCCGCGGTCGTGGCCGCACACGGCGTAGTGCGCGTGGCCCAGGCGGTGCATCAGCGCGTGCACGTCGGCGGCCATGGCGCGCTTGCTGTAGTTGCCGTGGTCGGGCAGGCCCGCGGGCTTGGCGCTGTCGCCGTAGCCGCGCAGGTCGGGCAGCACCAGGCGGAAGTGCGGCGCCAGTTGCCGCGCCACGCGGTGCCACATCGCGTGCGTCTGCGGGAAGCCGTGCAGCAGCAGCAGCGGCGGCGCGCCCTCGCGGCCGCCGATGCGGGCATGGATGGCCACGCCGGCGAGATCCAGCGTCAGGGCCTCGAAACCGGTGAACCAGTCTTCGCTCATCGTCGCTATCCCGGGGCTCATGGGGTGCCGGTGGTCTCGGAACGCCAGCCCGTCCAGGCCAGGCCCACGCCCAGCGACAGGCCGTTGGTGCGTTCCACCAGCGGGCTGCTGCGGTTGGCCGCGCCCATCACGGTGTCCACGCGCGCGAAACCGAAGACGCGCCAGTTCTCGGCCACGCGGCGGCCCAGGCTGACACTGAGCCGGGTGGCGATGAGCCCCGCCTTGGCCTCGTAGGCCGGCCGCGTGGCCGTGGCGTAGACCGGCGCCACGCCGTAGAAGGTGTCGGCCAGGCGCCGGTCGCCCACCAGCAGACCGAGGTTGACGCCATAGCCCCAGCCGCCGGCGCGCGCGCCCCAGCCGATCTCAGGTTCCAGCGCCCAGCCGCGGTCGGCCAGCCCGTGGCTGACGTCGATCACCGCGCGCAGCGGCAGCGTGGCGCGCCAGCGGCCGTTGCCCGGGGCGGCGCCCAGGTCCCACTTCACGCGCGGGCCCAGTTCGGCCAGCGTGCCGATGCTGGGCATGCCGCGGCGCGCGCTGTTGTCGGCCGGCGCCGAGCCGAAACTGCCGGCCACGCCGACGTCGATCTCCCAGGTGGCCGTGCGCGCGGCGCGCAGCCCCACGCCGCCCTGCTCGGCACGCAGCACCTCGCCGCGCCAGACCAGGAAGGGCAGCACGATGCCCGAGCGCACGCGCTGCTTCGAGCCCGGGTACGCCTGCTGCGCACCGACGACGCCGAAGAAACCGGCCTCCCACAGCGGCAGGCGCGGGCCGGCATCGTCGGCGGCGGGCGTGGTGGCGAGGGCCGTGTCGGCGGCATGCGACGCCGACACGGCCAGCAGGCCCAGCAACGCGAGTCTCGATCTCATTCAGGCTCCCCGGGGATGGCGGCGCGATGCTAGCCGCTGGCTATACTCCCGCCCACAGCGCCGATTTGATCCGACTTGCGGGCGCTCTAACAAATGCCGCTAAAGAGGGACGCCAGCCCCGGTGCCCGCTTTGCGACACCGGGTTTTCTTTTTGCAGCATGGCGTCCCTGGGCCCCGTCACACCGCAGCAGATGCACTTCGCCGAACCGCTGCCGCTGAGAAGCGGCGCGGTACTGCCGGCTTACCAGCTCGCCTTCGAGACCTACGGCCGGCTCAACGCCGACAAGAGCAACGCCGTGCTGGTGTGCCACGCGCTCAACGCCAGCCACCACGTGGCCGGGGTGGACGCCGCCGGCCAGCGCGGCTGGTGGGACAACCTGGTGGGCCCCGGCAAGCCGCTGGACACCGACCGCTTCTTCGTCATCGGCGTCAACAACCCCGGCTCCTGCTTCGGCAGCACCGGGCCGATGCACCAGAACCCCGCCACCGGCCGCGCCTGGGGCGCCGACTTCCCGGTGGTGACGGTGGAAGATTGGGTCGACGCCCAGGTGCGGCTGGTGCAGGGCCTGGGCATCACGCGGCTGGCGGCCGTGCTGGGTGGCAGCCTGGGCGGCATGCAGGCGCTGGACTGGGCGCTGCGCCACCCATCGAGGATGCGTCACTGCATCGCGGTGGCCACGGCGCCGAACCTGTCGGCGCAGAACATCGCGTTCAACGAAGTGGCGCGCCGCGCCATCGTCACCGACCCCGACTTCCACGGCGGCCACTTCTACGAGCACGACGTGGTGCCCCGGCGCGGGCTGCGCGTGGCCCGCATGATCGGCCACATCACCTACCTGGCCGAAGACGCGATGGAGACGAAGTTCGGCCGCGAACTGAAGGCCGCGGCGCTGAACTACAGCACGCAGGACATCGAGTTCCAGATCGAAAGCTACCTGCGCCACCAGGGCGACAAGTTCAGCGAGTACTTCGACGCCAACACCTACCTGCTGATCACGCGCGCGCTGGACTACTTCGACCCCGCCGGCGCGCACGGCGGCGACCTCTCCCGCGCCTTCGCGCACGACCCGGCCACGCGCGACCTGCACTTCCTGCTGGTGAGCTTCACCACCGACTGGCGCTTCGCCCCCGCGCGCAGCCGCGAGATCGTCAAGGCGCTGGTGGACAACCGCATCCGCGTCAGCTACGCCGAGATCGACGCCCCGCACGGCCACGACGCCTTCCTGCTGGACGACGGGCGCTACCACGGCGTGCTGCGCGCGGCCTTCGAGCGCATCGCGGCAGAGTCATGAGCGAACGCAAGGATCTGGAAGTCATCGCGGACCTCGTGCCGCGCGGCAGCCGCGTGCTCGACCTCGGCTGCGGCGACGGCGAACTGCTGGCCTACCTGCGCGACCAAAAGGGCTGCAGCGGCTACGGCATCGAGCTGGCCGACGCCGGCGTGCTGGCCAGCATGCGGCGCGGCATCGACGTCATCCAGCTCAACCTGGAAGAGGGCCTGGCCCTGTTCGACGACCGCAGCTTCGACGTCGTGCTGCAGCTGGACACTCTGCAGCACCTGCGCAACACCGAACGCATGCTGCGCGAGACGGCGCGCGTGGGCCGCATCGGCATCGTCAGCTTCCCCAACTTCGCGCACTGGCCCAACCGCATGAGCGTGGCTGCCGGCCGCATGCCGGTGACGAAGGCGCTGCCCTACGAGTGGTACGACACGCCCAACCTGCGCGTGGGCACCTTCGCCGACTTCGAGCTGCTGGCCGCCAAGTTCGGCCTCACGGTGACCGACAGCTTCGGCCTGCAGGCCGGCCGCGTGGTGCGACGCTGGCCGAACCTGCGCGCCAGCGTGGCGGTGTTCCGCTTCGAGCAGCGCTGAACGGCGGTGTGGCGCGGCCTGACCCTGCTGCTGCTGGCGCTGCCGCCGGCGCTGTCGGCCGCCGAGCCGCTGCCCTTCGTGGACGACAGCGGCCTGGTGCGGGCCGAGTTGCGCTACAGCGACGTGGTCAGGCAACTGGGCGTCTCGCCCGTGTCGCGCATCGACGTGGGCCCGGGTGAGCGTCGCGAGGACGGCGATCACCTCTTCGAGTACCCCGCGCCCGGGCTCGCCTTCACCATCCGCGCCGACGAACGCAAGGCCGCCGACCCGCGGGTCGCCAGCATGCGGGTCACAGCGCCCGCCGCCGGCCGCACGGCGCAGGGCCTGGCCGTGGGCCAGCCCGAGGCCGAGGCCCGCGCGCTGCTGCGTCAGCGCTATCGCGTGCTGCGCGACGAAGCCGGCGTGCTGGCCGCGGGTGACGCCACGGGTGCGACGCGGCGCGTGGTGGTGGCCGAGTTCCAGCGCGGCGCGGTCAGCGCGCTCAGCTTCGACACCAGCGACCCGCCCGCGCCGCCTTCGCGCCTGTGGCGGGCCGTGAAGGCCGCCTTCGGCGTGGTGCTGTGGTTGGCGACCCTGATCGTCGTCGGCAGCGTGGCCTGGCTGTTGCGCCGCTTCTTCGAGCGGCGCGTCGTGGGCCCGCCGGGCGGGGGCAGCCCGGTCCTTCACGGCCTGGCCACGGTGATCGGCCTCGGCGCCTTGTTGGCGATCGGCGTGGGCGTGGTGATCCTGCGCGAAGGCGGCTACGGCGGCCTTGCGGGGCTGGTCATCGCGGCGGGCGGCCTGGCGGGGCTCTTGGTCGCGCTGGTGCTGCTCACGCGTTCGCGCTCCCGCAGCGTGTCGGTCGTGGCCACGGTGGCGCTGGTGGGCGCCTTGCTGGCGAGCGTGCTGGAGAAGTTTCTGCACTGACCGCCGCACAGCTATCCTGCACGCTGGCACTCTTCACTCCGGAGCCCCGCATGCGCCGCTGGTGGATCGCGTTGACCCTCGCCCTGGTCGGCTGCGCCACGCCGGCGCCACCGGCCGCCTGGGCTGATTTCTCGCTGATGGGGACGACGCGCGGCGCCGAGATCGGCGCCGACGGTCAGCCGGCCTCGCGCTTCGCCTGGTCGATCGGCGCCGACGGCGAGGCCCACGTCCGCTGGGGCGACCCCCGGCGCTGGCCCCCGAGCTACCGCGAGCGCTTCCGGCGCGAGGGCGACTGGGTCATGCTCGACGGCTGGTGGGACAACGGCACCTACTACCGGCTGGCCCTGGCGCGTGAGGAAATCTGCGACGCCAGCTGCGCGCAGTGCAAGCCGCTGGCCGGCGGCGGCGGGCCGCAGCACTACGTTCGCTGGGAGCTGCCGGCCCAGGCCTATTGCCTGCGCGCGGCGGGGCGCATCATCGAAGAGTCCTCGGGCAAGGCGACGCGCTTCGAGCACGAGCAGGTGTGGCATCCACCCGGTCCCTGCCGCAACGCCAGCTTCGGTGAACGCAGCTGCATCCGCCAGCTCGAGCGCTGGTGGGACGACAACGGCGCGCCCTTCGCGCTGAAGCTGGAGCGCACGAACTGGCTGGCCCGCGGCCTCGGGCCCGGCTTCATCATCGAACAGACCCAGCCCAAGCCCTGGCGGGCCGAGATGACGGCAACGAAGGACACGCCATGAACAGCCTTTCCCGCTGGGCCGCGGCCCTGGCCTGCAGCCTCGGGCTGGTGGCCACCACCGCGGCAGCCGCCGATACCGCGCTGCCCATCGTGCGCGCCGAATTCGGCATCTTCGACGCCCGGCCGGGCGCGCCGCCCGACTTCCGCACCACCACCGTGGTGCCCTTCGGCGTGGACCAGGGCTACGGCTGGTTCATCACGCTGGCCGGCGCCCCGGCGCGCGTGAACGTGCGCGAAGAGCTCACGCTGCCCGTGGCGCCCGCCACCTGGGGCGACCCCGAGCCGGGCCTCAAGCGTCGCGTCTCGGCCGACGGTCGCACGGCCACCACCGAGCGCACGCTGGACGTGCAGGGCGGCCGCATCGGCCAGGCCTGGGCCGTGGCCCCCGGCGACCCGCGCGGCGCCTACCTGCTGAAGGTGACGGTGGAAGGCCTGCCCGTGCAGACCTTTCGTTTCGAGCTGCGCTGAGGCGACGGCCTCAGGCTTCTTCGACCACCATGTCGATGGCGCCGCAGGGGCACTCGGCAGCGCACAGGCCGCAGCCCTTGCAGTAGTCCAGCTTGAAGGCGAAGCCCTGTCCGGGGCCGAGCTTGGCCACGGCATTGTCGGGGCACACGCCGTAGCAGTTGTCGCACTCGAAGCAGTTGCCGCAACTGAGGCAGCGCCGCGCCTCGAAGAGCGCGTTGTCGGCGGTGAGGCCGCCCTGCACCTCGTCGAAGCTGCTGGTGCGGCGCGCCAGGTCGAGCTGCGGGCGCAGGGTCTTGGGCGCGTCGCTGTAGTACCAGGGGTTCAGGCGGTCGAAGCTGGCCACGGGCGGCTTGGGCGCGGGCTGCAGCGTCGCACCGCGCAGCCAGGCGTCGATGTGGCGCGCGGCCTTCTTGCCGTGGCCCACGGCCACCGTCACGTTGCGGTCGGCCGGCACCATGTCGCCACCGGCGAAGAGGCCGGGGTGCGCGGTCATCATCGTGGCCGGGTCCACCGCCACCACGCCGCCTTCCACCTTCAGGCCGGGCACCTTGTCCAGCAGCGACAGGTCCACGTCCTGGCCCAGCGCCAGCACCACGGAGTCGGCCTCCAGCGTCTCGAACTCGCCGGTGGGCTGGGCGCGGCCCTGCTCGTCCAGCGCCATCTTTTCGATCGTCAGCACGCCGCCTTCGCCCGCCTGCTGGATGGTGGACAGCCACTTCACCTGCACGCCCTCTTCCAGCGCCTCCTCCACCTCAAAGTCGTGCGCCGGCATCTTGTCGCGCGTGCGGCGGTAGACGATGACGGCCTCCGTCGCGCCCAGCCGCTTGGCCGTGCGCGCCACGTCGATGGCCGTGTTGCCGCCGCCGTAGACCACCACGCGCCGGCCCAGCTGCGGCGGCTCTTCGCCTTCCATGGAGCGCAGCACCTGAACGGCGTCGAGGATGCGCGAGCCGTCCTTGGCGGGGATGAAGGCGCGCTTGGCGATGTGCGCGCCCACGGCCAGGAAGGCCGCGTCGTAGCCCTCGGCCATGGTGGCCAGGATGTCGTCGACGCGGGTGTTGAACTTCAGCACCACGCCCAGGTCCACCAGGCGCTGCACCTCGGCGTCCAGCACGTCGCGCGGCAGGCGGTACTTGGGGATGCCGAAACGCATCATCCCGCCGGCGGCCGGGCCGGCGTCGCACACGGTGACGCGGTGGCCCAGGCGGCGCAGGTGGTAGGCGGCCGACAGGCCCGAGGGCCCCGCGCCGACCACCAGCACGTGGCGGCCACTCTCCGCCTCGGGCGGGTCGAAGCGCCAGCCCTTCTTCAAGGCCTCATCGCCGAGGAAGCGTTCGACGGAGTTGATGCCCACCGCCGCGTCCAGCTGGCCGCGGTTGCAGGCGCCTTCACACGTGTGGTAGCAGACACGGCCCATCACGGCGGGGAAGGGGTTGTCGCGCGTGAGGTGGCGCCAGGCGGTTTCGTAGTCACCGCCTTCGGCGTGGAACAGCCAGCCCTGGATGTCCTCGCCCGCCGGGCAAGTGGCATTGCAGGGCGGCAGCCGGTTCACGTAGACCGGGCGCGAGGTGCGCCAGCTGCCGGTCTTGTTGACCAGCGAAGAACCCGGATCCAGGGTGATCGCGAAAGGCTTGTGCATCGTCACGATGCCATCTCCTCGTCCAGCAGCCCGAAGCGGCGGATGTTGCGGTCGGCCTCGGCCTGCAGCGCCGCCAGCGCCTGCGCGCCGCTGGGGTGCGAGAACAGGTGGGCGAAGCGCTTCTGCGGTTTCAGGTAGTCCACCACCGGCACGCGGCGGCGGATGGGCGTGACCGAGGTCACCTCGCCGTGTTCGGCCTCGAACACCGGGAACAGGCCCGTCTCGCGCGCCAGCCGCGCCAGCTTGATGGTGTCGTGGCTGGCCGCGCCCCAGCCCAGCGGGCAGGGCACCAGGATGTGCAGATAGCGCGCGCCGCGGATGGCCATGGCGCGCTCGACCTTGGCTTCCAGGTCACGCAGGTCGGCCACGGTGGCGGTGGCCACGTAGGGGATCTCGTGCGCCATGGCGATGAGCGGCAGCTTCTTGCCCTGCCCGAACTGGGCACCCGGCGCGTCACCCACGGCCATGGTGGTGGCCGTGCGCGCGGCGTGCGGCGTGGCGCTGCTGCGCTGCACGCCGGTGTTCATGTAGGCCTCGTTGTCGTAGCAGATGTAGAGCACGTCGTCGTTGCGCTCGAACATGCCGCTCAGGCAGCCGAAGCCGATGTCGGTGGTGCCGCCGTCGCCGCCCTGGGCGATGACGCGCACGTCGTGGCGCCCCTTGACCTTCATCGCCGCAGCGATGCCCGTGCCCACGGCCGCGGCATTGCCGAAGAGCGAGTGGATCCAGGGCAGCTTCCAGCTCGTCTCCGGGTAGGGCGTGGAGAAGACCTCCAGGCAGCCGGTGGCGTTGGCCGCGATGAGCTGGCCCTGCGTGGCGCGCATGGCGGCGTCCACCGCATAGCGCGCGCCCAGGGCCTCGCCGCAGCCCTGGCAGGCGCGGTGGCCGCTGTCCAGCGCGTTGCTGCGCTCGGCGCTGGCCTGCACGCTGCGCTGCTCGGGGGCCAGCAGGCGGTTGCCGACGGTGAAGGTGCCGGTCTGGTAGAAGCGGATCGGCGTCATGGTCAGCTCACTTTCGATGCCACGGTGCCCAAGTCGCGCAGCAGGTTCTCGGCGATGGGCCCGCTGCGGCGCTTCTGCGCCTCGCGTTCCAGCTGGCGCCGCACGATGCCCTCGTCCAGGTCCAGGAAGGTCAGCGCGGGCAGCAGGCCGGCCACGGCCTCGTGCAGCATGCGCGCGAGCGAGGCCTTGGTGATGGCGCGGCCGCCCAGGCCGGCGATGACGGCGTGCACGTGCACGTCCAGGCCCGAGAGGGCCTGGCGCACGTCGGTGGTGACCACGCCGCCCAGGCCCACGCTGAAGCTCTTCTCCAGCACCACCACGCGGTAGCAGCCCTGCAGCGCGGCGCGCACGGCGGCCAGCGGGAAGGGGCGGAAGGAGTGGATGCCCAGCACGCCGATCTTCAGGCCCGTGTCGCGCAGCTCGTCCACCGTGTCCTTGAGCGTGCCGATCACGCTGCCCAGGGCCACCACGATGGTCTCGGCGCCCTCGCAGCGGTAGCTGCGCACCAGGCCGCCGGTGGTGCGGCCGAAGCGTTCGGCGAACTCCAGCGCCAGTTCGGGAATGCGGTCCAGCGCCATCAGCTGCTTGGCGTGCGCCAGGTAGCGCACTTCCATGAAGGCCTCGGGGCCGACCATGGCACCGATGGACACCGGCTCGGCCGGGTCCAGCACCTGGCGCGGCTCGTAGGGTGGCAGGAAGGCGTCGACGTCCTCCTGGCGGGGCATGTCCACGCGCTCCACGGCATGCGTGAGGATGAAGCCGTCCATGCACACCATCACCGGCATGCTCAGCTCTTCGGCCAGCTTGAAGGCCTGGATGTGCAGGTCCAGCGCTTCCTGGTTGTGCGCGGCGAACAGCTGGATCCAGCCGCAGTCGCGCTGGCTCATGCTGTCGCTGTGGTCGTTCCAGATGTTGATGGGCGCACCGATGGCCCGGTTGGCCAGCGTCATCACGATGGGCAGGCCCAGGCCGCTGGCGTTGTAGACGGCCTCGGCCATGAACAGCAGGCCCTGGCTCGCGGTGGCGGTGTAGGTGCGTGCGCCGGCCGCGCTGGCACCGATGGCCACGCTCATGGCCGCGAACTCGCTCTCCACGTTGACGAACTCGCAGGGGCTCAACTGCCCGCTCTTCACCAGTTCGCCCAGGCCTTCGACGATGTGCGTCTGCGGGCTGATGGGGTAGGCGCAGATGACCTCCGGGCGCGACAGCGCCACGGCCTCGGCCACCGCGCGGGAGCCCTCAATCTGTCTGCGCATGGCCCAGCTCCTGTTTCTGTCGGCTCACGAACTCGTGGGCTTCGGTGGCGGCGGCGACGTTGGCTGCGGCCACGGCACCGCTGAAGGCGTCGCGGATGGCATGCACCACGGCGTCGAGGGATACCACACCCGACAGCGCCGCCAGCCCGCCCAGCAGCACGGCATTGGGCAGGGGGCGCTTGAGGTGCTTCATGGCGATGTCGCTGGCCGGCACGGTGACCAGCCGTTCGCGCCGGAAGCGTGCCGCCACGTCCGCCAGCCCCAGTTCGTCGAAGCTCTTGCGGCTGTTGATGAGCACCCAGCCGTCGGGCTTGAGACCCTGGAACACGTCCACCTGGTGCAGCAGCGTCGGGTCCTGCACGATCAGCACGTCGGGCGAGAGGATGGGCTCGCGCAGACGGATGTCCTTGTCGTCGATGCGGCAGAAGGCCACCACCGGCGCGCCGGTGCGTTCACTGCCGAAGCTGGGGAAGGCCTGCGCATGGCGGCCTTGCTCGAACGCTGCGACGGACAGCATCTCGGCGGCCGTGACCACGCCCTGCCCGCCACGCCCGTGGATGCGGATCTGCAGCAAGTTCGTTCTCCCGCGGCCAGGGCGGCCGCCTCGTTGTCTCCGGCCGCGATGGTCTGCCTGCAGCGGGCCCAGGCGCTTGAGCGAGGTCAAGCCGGCCGGTGCAGAATCCTTGACTTACGCAGGGCGCGGCCAACGCACCGCCGCCCAGGCCGGGTCTTCAACGACTGCCCCACACCCTGAACACCGTGCACGCCGACCTCGACCCCTTCGTCGACGGTTCGAAGGCCCAAGCCAAGGACCTGCCCGCCATCGACCGGCTGCTGCGCCACGCGCGCGTGGCGGCGCTGGTGACCGAGCACGGCCATACGCTGGTCGCTGGCGAGGCCCGCACCCTGCTGGATGCGCTGCGCGGCCAGGCGCTGGCGGGTTCGCTGGGCCAGGCCGCCGTGCAAGCCGACGCCCTGGCCGAGAAGCTCGCCGTTCAGGTGGCCGGGCGCCTGGCGCCGCGCATGCAGCGGGTGCTGAACCTCACCGGCACGGTGATCCACACCAACCTGGGCCGCGCGCTGCTGGCCGAGCCGGCGCTGGAACACGTGCTGGCGATGATGGCCGGCCCCAACAACCTGGAGTACGACCTCGCCACCGGCGGCCGCGGCGACCGCGACACGCTGGTGGAAGAGCTGCTGTGCACCATCACCGGCGCCGAGGCGGCCACGGTGGTGAACAACAACGCCGCCGCCGTGCTGCTGACCATCGCCGCGCTGGCGCGCGACCGCGAGTGCATCGTCTCGCGCGGTGAACTGGTGGAGATCGGCGGCGCCTTCCGCATGCCCGACGTGATGGCCGCCGCCGGCGCGAAGCTGGTGGAGGTGGGCACCACCAACCGCACCCACCCGCACGACTACGAACGCGCCATCGGCGAGGACACCGCGCTGGTGATGAAGATCCACACCAGCAACTACGCCGTGCAGGGCTTCACCAGTGCGGTGGACGAAGCGGAACTCGCCTCCATCGCGCACGGCAAGGGCGTGCTGCTGGCCAGCGACCTGGGCGCCGGCTCGCTGGTCAACCTGGCGCAGTGGGGCCTGCCGCGTGAGCCGCTGCCGCAGGAGAAGCTGGCGTCCGGCTGCGACGTCGTCACCTTCAGCGGCGACAAGCTTCTGGGCGGGCCGCAGGCCGGGCTCATCGTCGGCAGCAAGGCCGCCGTGGGCCGCATCCGCAAGTACCCGATGAAGCGCGCGCTGCGCATGAGCAAGCTGCCGCTGGCGGCGCTGGAAGCCACGCTGCGTCTGTACCTGCGGCCGGAGCGGCTGGCGCAGGACCTCCCCACGCTGCGCCTGCTCACGCGGCCGGCCGCGGCCATCCGCGCGCTGGCCGAAGAGCTGCTGCCCGCGGTGGCCGCCGCCACGGCCCCGCGTTTCAGCGTGCAGGTGGTGGAACTGCTGGGGCAGATCGGCTCCGGCTCGCTGCCGGTGGAGCGCCTGCCCTCGGCCGGCCTGGCCCTCGCGCCGCTGCAGAAGAAAGGCGCCGGCCGCGCACTGGACGCGCTGGCCGACACGCTGCGCGCCCTGCCGCTGCCGGTGATCGGCCGCATCGCCGACGACCGCCTGCTGCTGGACCTGCGCTGCCTGGAAGACCCGGCGCCCTTCAGTGCGCAGTTGCCGGCGCTGCGGGCCGCGTTGGCATGATCGTCGGCGCGTCCCGCGCCATCGACCAGCGCTGGCGCACGCGGTTCCTCTGAGTCCCCGCTCAGGCGCCGATGGCGAACAGCACCGCGTTGTTGATGGCGTAGACCTTGCCGTCGGCGCCCACGGCCGTGGGCGTGTAGCTCTCGGCAATGCCGCTGGTGAGCTGGACCTTCTGCGTGAAGCTGTTGCTGGCCAGATCCCAGCGGTAGAGCCAGCCGTCCTCGCTGTTGGCCAGCACCGAGCGGCGCGCCGGGTCCACCACCGCGGTGTTGATGCACCACTCCTTCACGCCGGGCGAGCCGCCCCCTTCCGGCGTGGGGCCGGCGATGGCGAGCACTTCGCGCATGACGGGCCGGCCGGAGATGCTGTCGTTCTGGCTGACGAAGGGGTCGAGCACCGCGATGCGGTTGATGCCGTCGCCCGTGCCGATGCCGTAGTAGTTGTTGTACTTGCTCATCAGCAGGTAGGCCGAGGCGCCGGTGTAGCCGGGCACGGCGCTGGCGGGCAGCACCGAGACGGTGTCGTCCCAGCCGAAGCTCCCCGGGATCTTCGTCTGCGCCAGCGTGGCGTCGAAATGCAGCAGCCAGCCGCGGCCGTTGTGCGTGCCGAAGCTGGGCTCCAGCACGCCCTGGTAGACGTCGCCGTCGGGGCCGAGGGTGGGCGAACTGGTGTCGTCGTCGCTGATGCGCGCGTTCAGGCCGGTGCCGGGTTCCAGCAGCGGCACGGCGGCCTTCGTCGCCAGCGTGCTGGCGTCCAGGGCCAGCAGCCGGCCGCGCTGCACGCCGGAACCGCGCGCGATGTTCACCACCAGGTACAGCGTGCGGCCGTCGGGCGAGAGCGCCGGCGCGCAGTTGGTCGCCACCTTGGCGATGGCGCTGTCGCCGGCCGCCGCCGCGGCGCCCACCCAGCGGGCGCTGCCGTCGGGCGCCAGGCGCGCGATGCCGCTCACCAGGCCGGCGGGGTTGGTGCCCGTGACGGCGAAGCCGAAGAAGACGTTGCCATCGGCGTCCACGGTGAGCGGCGTGTTGATGTAGACCGTGTCGTCGAAGGCCTGCGGGTTGAGTGCGTAGGCGGCGTCACCGAAGAAGGCGACGCGGCGCGGGCTGAGGTTCAGCGTGTCGGCGTCGTCGCGCACGATCAGCCGCCCGCCCGCGGCGGGTGCGAAGACGCGGTTGCTGGCGTCCAGCGCCGGGTTCCAGCTGGGCACCCAGTTGAAGCCGGGTGCCGGGCGGTGGTCGCTGGCCAGCTGCCACATCAGCACGCCGTTGCCGCCCGAGCGCGCTTCCAGCACGAAGCCACCGGCGTTGCGCACGGGCACCAGGACGGTGTTCTTCGACGTGCACAGCGGCGAGCCGTAGTGGGCCAGCAGCGCGCCGCTGGCCGTGTAGGGCGGCGCGGTGTCCACCGGCGTGCGCCAGACGATGCGCGTGAGGTCCTGCGTGGCGATGGCCGCCTGTGCGCGGTGCTGGGCATCGCCGCCAAAGCCGCGCCAGGCGGGGCCGTGCACCGGCGGGTCGGGGGGTGGCGGCGGAGGCGGCTGGCCGGTGCCGGGGTCCCCACCCCCGCCGCCGCAAGCCGCGAGAGCAACCGTGCTTCCCATCAGGCCCAGCAGGCGGCGGCGTTGCGGCGAGGTGTCCATGATCGATTGTGTCGCCACGCCGCGGCGAGCCTGCAAGCAGGCGCAACGGCGGGCGCGGCAAAACAAAACCCGCCGGGTGTCGCCACCGGGCGGGTTGCGTGGAAGGCGCGCCGCCTTACTTCTTGCGCAGCTTCTGGATCGCCGCGATCTGTGCCGCCATGGCCGCGAACTCGCCCTGGGCCTTGGCCAGGTCGATGTCGCTCTTGGCGTTCTTCATCGCCTCTTCGGCCAGCTTCTTGGCTTCCAGGGCCTTGGCTTCGTCCAGGT
>CAZBUU010000086.1:0-14596 GCA_964495125.1 uncultured Rubrivivax sp. | reverse complement strand
ACGGCACCGCCAACAGCAACCAGATGCTGCTCGAGGCGATGGGCCTGCACGTGCCGGGCGCCGCCTTCGTGCACCCGCACGCCGGCCTGCGCGAGGCACTGACGAAGGAGGCCGTGAAGACCGTGCTGGCGATCGGCGCCGGCGGCCCGCGCTTCACGCCGATCGGCCGCCTCGTCGACGAGCGCTGCATCGTCAACGCGATGGTCGCGCTGCTCGCCACCGGCGGCAGCACCAACCACCTGATCCACTGGGTGGCGGTGGCGCGCGCGGCCGGCATCGTCATCGACTGGACCGACTTCGCCGATCTTTCCGCCGTGGTGCCGCTGCTGGCCCGTGTCTACCCCAACGGCAGCGCCGACGTGAACGAGTTCCAGGCCGCCGGCGGCCCTGGCTTCGTGCTGCGCGAACTGCTGGCCAGCGGGCGCCTGCACGGCGACGTGGCCACGGTGAGTGCCGGGGGCATGGCGGCCTACGGGCAGCTGCCATCGCTGAAGGATGAACGGCTGCAGTGGACGCCCGTGCCTGCCGAGAGCGGCGAAGAGACCGTGCTGCGCCCGGCCACGCGGCCCTTCAGCGAAAGCGGTGGCCTGAAGCTGCTGCAGGGTAACCTGGGCCGCGCCGTCATCAAGGTCTCGGCCGTGCCTGCAGACCGCCACGAGGTGGAAGCGCCGGCGCGCGTGTTCACCACGCAGGAGGCGATGCAGGCTGCCTTCAAGGCGGGCGAGCTGAACCGCGACGTGATCGTGGTCGTGCGCTTCCAGGGCCCGCACGCCAACGGCATGCCGGAACTGCACAAGCTGACGCCGCAGCTGGCCGTGCTGCAGGGCAAGGGCTTCAAGGTGGCGCTGGTCACCGACGGCCGCATGAGCGGCGCCAGCGGAAAGGTGCCGGCCGCCATCCACGTCAGCCCCGAGGCGCTGGCCGGCGGGCCGCTGGCGCTGGTGCGTGATGGCGACGTGATCCGCCTGGACGCCAACGCCGGCACGCTGCAGGCCCTGGTGCCCGAGGCCGAGTGGGCCGCGCGCACGCCGGCCACGCTGGCGGCATCGGAAGCCGAGGTCAACGCCCACGACCTCGGCCGCGAACTCTTCGGCGGCATGCGCCGCAACGTCCTCAGCGCCGAGGAAGGCGCGGTGACCTGGCTTTGAAAGACGACCTCATGGACACCCTCGAACTCGCCGGCCACGGCCCCGTCATTCCCGTCATCGTGGTGCAGCGCGTGGAACACGCGGTGCCCATGGCGCGGGCGCTCGTCGAAGGCGGCGTGCGCGTGCTGGAAGTGACGCTGCGCACCCCGGCCGGGCTGGCCGCCATCGAGGCCATCGCTCGCGCCGTGCCCGAGGCCATCGTCGGCGCCGGCACCATCCGCAGCGCGGCCGATGCGCGAGCGGCGAAGGACGCCGGCAGCCTGTTCGGCGTGAGCCCGGGCTACACGGCCGAGGTGGGCGCTGCCTGCCGCGAGGCGGGCCTGCCGCTGCTGCCGGGCGTGGCCACTTCGTCGGAAGTCATGGCCGCCATGGCCGACGGCCTGCGCTTCCTGAAGTTCTTCCCGGCCACCGCGGCCGGCGGCATTCCCATGCTCAAGGCGCTGGCCGGTCCCTTCCCCGACATCGCCTTCTGCCCAACGGGTGGCATCACGGTGGAGACGGCGCCGCAGTTCCTGGCGCTGCCCAACGTGAAGGTGTGCGGCGGCTCGTGGCTGACGCCGGCCGACGCGCTGGAGCAGGGCGACTGGGCGCGCATCACCGCGCTGGCCAGGGCCGCCAGCGCGCTGCGCTGAAGCTCAGCGCTTGGCGGCGCCGCCGCGCGGCTTGATGTCGCCGCAGTCGGCGCCCAGCCAGCGGCCGGTGTGCGCCATCTCCATGCGCATGGGCTGGCCCTTCTCGATGCCGTCGACGACGACGCGGCCCTTCGTGGCCTTGTCGCTGTCGATGGTGAACTCGCCTTCGCCCTTGGCCTGACGTTCACCGCTGCAGCTGAACTTGAACTTCAACGTCTTGCCGCTGCGTTCCTTGTGCGTCTGCTGGCAGTTCGAATCGGGCCGGCCGATGTCGTCGCTGGCGGCCTGCTCGGGCGTGATGCAGACCTTCACGACGATGGGCTGGGCGCCCGTCATCGCCGCGCCCGGGCCGCCGCTGCCCATGGAGATGCCGCGCGCGGCCATCATCTGCTCCATCTGCTGCCGCTTCTCCGGCGGCATGCGGGCCATCTGCTCCTGCATGCGGGCCATCGCGGCGTCGACCTGGGCGCCCTGCATCTTCATGGTGGCGCTGTACTCCCACAGGCCGGGCGCCACCTTCTGGGCCGATGCCGCGCCGGCCAGGCCCAGCAGCGACAGGGCCAGCAGTGAATGGGTCAGGGTCTTCATCATGCTTCTCCCTTGCAAGGGCGGCGGCGTGCCGCGTGGGTCTACCAGCTGCCCTGGTTGGGCATGCTCTTCCAGGGCTCGGCCGGCTCTTTCGCGCCGCCGGCCTGCAGCAGCTCGATGCTGATGTTGTCCGGCGAGCGCACGAAGGCCATGCGGCCCTCGCGGGGCGGCCGCAGGATCGGTACGCCGTGGTCCATCAGGCGCTGGCAGGTGGCGTAGATGTCGTCCACCGCGTAGGCCAGGTGGCCGAAGTTGCGGCCACCGCCGTAGACCTCGGCCGTGCCGTCGGCAGCGGGCCAGTTGTAGGTGAGCTCCACCTGGGCCGCGCTGTCGCCCGGCGCGGCCAGGAAGACCAGCGTGTAGCGGCCGGCCTCGTTGTCCTTGCGGGTGAGCAGTTCCAGGCCGAGGGCGTCGCGGTAGAAGCGCAGCGAGGCCTCGATGTCGGTCACGCGGACCATGGTGTGCAGGTACTTCATGCGGGCGATTGTGGCGCGCTGCGGCCTGCTTTGGCCCCCCGCGCTTCGAACACCAGGCAGGTGGTGCTGCCATGGGCGTAGAGCTTGCCGTCGTGGCCCACGAGGCGCGCCTCGGCCGTGGCCGTCTGGCCGCCGACGTGGATGACACGCCCTTCGGCGCGCACGCGCGGCACCTTCGGCGACAGCGCGCGGATCATGTTGACCTTCAGCTCCAGCGTCGTGTAGCCCTTGCCGGCGGGGAGGGCGCAGTGCACGGCGCAGCCGAGGGCCGAATCCAGCAGCGTGGCGAACCAGCCGCCATGCACGCTGCCCAGCGGATTCAGGTGGCCGGGGCCGGGGGTGCCCTGGAACACGGCGCGGCCGTGGTCGACCTCGACGAGCAGGAAGTCCAGCGTGCGGCCGATGGGCGCGAAGGGCAGCTCGCCGCGCAGCGCGGCCTGGAAGAGGGCCAGGCCGTCCATCGCGGCCAGCGTCGCGGCGTCGATGGCGGCCGCGTGGGCGACCTGGTGCTCGCGCTGCGTGGCTTCGGCGGCGAGCCAGGCGGCGAGGGTGGCGTCGGCGTTCATCGTCATGCGGGGTGTCTGCTCGGGGCCGGTCGGGCACCGAGTGTAGAGACAAGCCGCAAGCCGGCCGAGCCGGCGCGGGATCAGGCGCTGCGTCGCCTCAGCGTGTACAGCCAGACGAGGCTGAGGCCGGCCAGCGCCAGCGTGCCGGGCTCGGGGACGGTGCCACCCTGGCCACCGGTGCCCCCACCGGTGCCGCCGCCCGTCTCGCCACCGCCGCCCGTGCCGACACTGGACGGCGACCACACGGCGAAGAAATCGGCCGAGCCGACAAAGGTGCTCGAGGTGGTGCCGATGTTGCTGAAGATCACTTCGTCGTAGATCTCGTCGGCCCCGTTCTGCACCACCGACACCAGCACGCGGCCGCTGGTGGCGCCGCTGCCCATCGCGTAGGGGGTGATGGCATTGATGATGGTCTGGAACCAGGGGATGACGGCAAGCTGCGTGGGGTCGGTGTCGTAGAGGCCCACGAACACCTGCGACAGCAGGGCCTCGCTGGCTGCCTGGGCCGCCGCCGCCGTGTTGAACACGAACTGGGTGGAGTTCGTGCACAGGTCGTACAGCGCGTAGCAGCTGCCCTCCTTGAACTCGACGTCATACGAGCCGCCGTTGACCAGCACGCCCTGGGCGCCTGTGAGCTCGCCGTTGGCATCGAGCTGGAACACGACCCCGGCCTGGGCGGCGCCGCAGGTCAGTGCCAGTGCCGCGACGGAGGAGCGCAGAAGGGGCAGGAGTTTCATGGGGCTGGCCTTTCGGGCTTTTGGGGGTTTCCCGCTTACGCAGGGGCCCCGGCCCGCCAGGCTCAAGCCGCCGGCGGCGGCCCCTCGAACGCGGGGTGCACCGCCCGAGCAGAAGAAGCTCAGCGTCCCAGGCCCGCCAGCATCGCCACCCCCAGCGACGCGAACACCACCGCCGCGATGCGGTGCACCCACCGGATGGGCACGAGCTTCACCGCGCGCTCGCCCAGCAGCACGGCCGGCACGTTGGCGATCATCATGCCCAGGGTCGTGCCGGCGGTGACGGTGACGAGTGCGTCGTAGCGCGCCGCCAGCATCACGGTGGCGATCTGCGTCTTGTCGCCCATCTCTGCCAGGAAGAAGGCCACCACGGTGACGCCGAAGACGCCGAAGCGGCTGCGTTCCTCGGCCTTCAGGTCGTCGGCCTGGTCCGGAATCAGCATCCACAGCGCCACGGCGATGAAGGACAGCCCCAGGCCCCAGCGCATCCAGGTCGGGTCCAGCAGCCGCGTGAGCCAGGTGCCCAGGGCGCCGGCGCCGAAGTGGTTGGCCAGGGTGGCCACCAGGATGCCGGCGATGATGGGCCTGGGCTGGCGGAAGCGCGCGGCCAGCAGCAGCGCCAGCAACTGCGTCTTGTCGCCCATCTCGCCGAGTGCCACCACGCCGGTGGAAACGGCGAAGGCTTCGAAGCTCATGTGGGCACGGTGTAGTTCAGCGTCATCCGCCCGCCATCGACCACCACGATCTCACCCGTGACGTAGCTCGACGCATCGCTGAGCAGGAAGGCCACCACGTCGGCGATCTCCTCGGGCTCGCCCAGCCGCTTCATCGGCGTGCGGCTCATGATGCGGGCCTTGGCCTCGTCGCTGGTGAGCACGGCGTTCTTCGCCAGTTCGGTGGCGATGGTGCCGGGCGCGACGGCATTCACGCGCACGCCCTGGTCGGCCAGCGACAGCGCCATCACGCGCGTGAGCTGGTTGATGGCGCCCTTGCTGGCGTTGTAGCTGGCGATGCTGGGGATGGTCAGCGTGCCGTTGACCGAGCTCATGTTGACGATGGCACCGCGCCGCCCGCCGGCGTTCTTCACCAGTTCGCGCGCCACGGCCTGGCCGACGAGGAAGTGGCCCTTGAGGTTGACGTCGATGACGGCGTCCCAGTCGGCCTCGGTGATGTCCAGGAAGGGCGCGGCCTTGAAGATGCCGGCGTTGTTGACGAGACCGTCCACGCGGCCGAAGCGGGCCAGCGTGGCGGCCAGTGCGGCGTCCACCTGCGCCTTGTCGGCGACGTTGCAGTGCAGGTAGTGCGCCTGCGCGCCGGCAGCGCTGAGTTCGTCGGCCAGGGCCTGCCCGGCGGCATCGGCCAGGTCCCACAGCGCCACCGCTGCGCCGTCCTGCACCAGCCGCCGCGCACACGCCGCGCCGATGCCCTGGGCCGCGCCGGTGACGACCACCACGCGGCCGCCGAGGCCGAAATGAACCTTCGAGTTGTCGACCTGCTGCATGCGCTGCCCTGCTGCCCGAGACGCGCCGAGGCGCGGGGGCGGCAGTGTAGCGCCGGGATCAGGCGGCGATTTCGGCCCGCGCCGCCTTGCGCAGCGCCACGGCATCGGGCCGCTGGGCCGGGCCGCGGTCGAGCCGGAACACCTGCACCGCCTCGGACACCGTCACGGCCTGGATCTTGAGATGTTGCGCGGCCGCGGCCACCTGCTCCACCAGCGCGGCGTTCTGCTGGGTGATGCCGTCGATCTGCGCCACGGCCTCGTTGACCTGCGAGATGCCGGTCAACTGCTGCTGCGCGCCTTCGCTGATCTCGCGCACGGCCTGGCCGACCTGCTGCACCGAGGCGAGCGCGTCCTCGATGGTCTTCAGCGCCTGCCCGGTGATGCGGTTGCCTTCTTCGACACGGCCGCCGGACTCGGCGATGAGCTGCTTGATCTCGCGCGCCGCGCCGGTGGTGCGGCCGGCCAGCGCGCGAACCTCGGAGGCCACCACGGCGAAACCCCGGCCCTGCTCGCCCGCGCGGGCGGCTTCCACGGCGGCGTTGAGTGCCAGGATGTTGGTCTGGAAGGCGATGCTGTCGATGACGCCGATGATCTCGGCGATGCGGTGCGAGGATTCGTCGATGACCCGCATCGTCCGGTTCACTTCGCCGATGGCCTGGCTGCCGCGCTGCGTCACGGCGCTGGCCTGGTCGGCCAGCTTGGCCGCGGATTCCGCCGACGCGGCGCTGTTGCGCACCGTGCTCGTGATCTGTTCCATCGAGGCCGCGGTCTGCTCGAGGCTGGCGGCCTGCGCTTCGGTGCGTGCCGAGAGGTCCTGGTTGCCCGCCGCGATCTCGGCCGTGGCGTCGCCCATGTGGTGGACCTCGTTGCGGGCGTCGCGCACGATGGAGCGCAGGTTCACGTTCAGCTGCGCCAGTGCCCGCGTCAGGTTGGCGATGACACCGCGACCCCGGGCTTCGATCGTCTGCGTCAGGTCACCGGCGGCCATGCGGTTGGCTGTCGTCACCAGCTGTTCGAGGGGCCCCACGACCACGGCGCGCGCGGCCAGGAAGGCGGCCGCGGCGGCGGTGCCGCCGAGCAAGGCACCCGCCAGGACCGCGGTGCCGCCCGTGCCGCCCTGGGCCAGGGTCCACGCCCCGGCGGCCGCAGCCACCGCCAGCGCGGTGACCAGCCCCACCCGGCCCGAGGTGCCCGGCCGCAGCAGGCGCAGCATGCGGTGCCATGGGGTGCGCAGCTCCAGCGTGCCGCCATGCAACCGGTGCACCAGGCGCTCCTCGGCGCGCTCGGCACGCATGGTCGCGTAGAGGGCCTCGGCCGCGCTGATCTGCTCGCGCGTGGCCTGGGTGCGTACCGACATGTAGCCCACCGGCCGGCCGTCCTCCATCAGCGGCGTGACGTTGGCCAGCACCCAGTAGTAGCTGCCGTCCTTGCGCCTGTTCTTCACCGGCGCCGACCAGGGCTGGCCCGAGGCGACGGTCTCCCACATGTCGCGGAAGGCCTCCTCCGGCATGTCGGGGTGGCGGATCAGGTTGTGGGGCTGGCCGAGCAGTTCGGCTTTGGCGTAGCCGCTGACGGCGATGAAGGTCGGGTTGCCGTAGAGGATGCGGCCCTGGAGATCGGTGGTCGATACCAGGGTCTCGCCTTCGGGGAACGGGAACTCGCGGTCGACGATCGGCAGGTTGATGCGCATGGAAGCTCCGGGGTGGCCACGCCCGTCCCAGGCCATCGGTGGCCGGGGACTGCCCGGTCTTACGTCACGCCAGCCGCGAACCCGAGTCGGGAAACCTCGATGCCCCCCAGGGCATCTGTGAAACCTGCACGATTGCCCGATCCGGCCTCAGGGGCGGTCCAGCCAGATCGCGATCCCCTGGGCGTTCAGCTCCAGGTCGATGGCCAGCAGCCGGGCCACTTCGTCACGCGACAGAGGGCATCCGTGGGCGGCGAGGCTTTCGGTGAAGAGATCCAACTGCGCGGCCTTGATACGCTCGTGGCGGCGCGCGGCGTCGGTCTCGCTGCGCGCCTCCCGACCGATGGCCGCCGTGCGTCGCAGCAGGCCCAGCAGGTGTTCGCCGGCGGTGGGCACGTCGCCGATGCGGCTGTAGTGGGTGAGGTACATGCAGGCCGGCCCGGCCGCCAACAGGCGCTCGATGGAGGCTTCCAGCATCTCGGGTTCGAACTGCACCGGCGTGGAGGTGGGGGCGATCCAGGCGCCCTGCGCGGTGTCGAACTCGCGGTAGCTGAGGCCGAAGGTGTCGCCGGTGAACCAGCCGCGCGTGGCCTCGTCCCAGATGCAGTGGTGGTGGCGGGCGTGGCCGGGCGTGTCGGCGATGCTCAGCGGCCGGCCGGCGAGTTCCACCACCATGCCGTCGGCACTGGCCCGCACGCGCTCGGCGGGCACGGGCAGCAGGCGGTCGTAGGAGCGCTGCATCTCCTCGGGGCCGTAGACCGCGGTGGCGCCGGCCCACAGGGCCGTGGGGTCAACCATGTGGCGCACGCCGCGCGGGTGCACCAGCGCCGTGGCCTGCGGCAGCGCGGCCATCAGCTGGCCCACGCCGCCGGCGTGGTCGAGGTGCACGTGGGTGGGGATCACCCAGTCGACATCGGTCACCGCCAGGCCCAGCGCCTGCAGCGTGGCCAGCAGGCGGGGCACGGCCAGCGCCGTGCCGGTGTCGATGAAGGCGGCGCGGCCGCGCTCCACCACCAGGTACGCGGCGTCGAAGTGGTCGCGGTGGAATCCGGTGTCGATGGCGTGGACCCCATGGCCGAGGTCGGTGGCGAAGGCGGGCAGGGCGGCGGGCATGGGCGCGATTCTGCCGTTCACGCCCGCTTCGCGAAATGCTTTACTTCTAAAGCATCTGGCGGCGACAATGCTTCTTCCTGCACGAGGAATGAGCATGCGCATCGTCTGCATCGGCGGCGGCCCGGCGGGCCTGTACTTCGCGCTGCTGATGAAGCAGCTGGACCCTTCGCACCGCATCACCGTCGTGGAGCGCAACCGCCCTTACGACACCTTTGGCTGGGGCGTGGTGTTCAGCGACGCCACCATGGACCGCATGCGCCAGTGGGACGGCGAAACCGCCGACGCCATCGAGGTGGCGTTCAACCACTGGGACGACATCGAGCTGCACTTCAAGGGCCGCAGCATCCGCAGCGGCGGGCACGGCTTCGTGGGCATCGGGCGCAAGAAGCTGCTGAACATCCTGCAGGCGCGCTGCGAGGCGCTGGGCGTGGAACTGGTGTTCGAGACCGAGGTGGACAGCGACGCCGACTACCCCGACGCCGACCTGATCATCGCCAGCGACGGCATCAACTCGCGCATCCGCCAGAAGTACGCGCAGGTCTTCCAGCCCGACGTGGTGGCACGACCCAACCGCTTCATCTGGCTGGGCACCACCAAGCTCTTCGACGCCTTCAACTTCCTGTTCGAGAAGACCGAGCACGGCTGGTTCCAGGCCCATGTCTACAAGTTCGACGACCAGACCACCACCTTCATCGTCGAGACGCCCGAGCCGGTCTGGAAGGCCCATGGCCTGGACGAGGCCAACACCGAGCAGTCGGTGGCCTTCTGCGAGCAGGTCTTCGCCCGGCACCTTCAGGGCCACCGGCTGCTGAGCAACGCGCGCCACCTCGACCCGCTCAAGCGCGGCATGGCCTGGATCAACTTCCAGCGCGTGCGCTGCAAGACCTGGCACCACTTCAATGGCCAGAGCCACGTGGTGCTGATGGGCGATGCGGTGCACACGGCGCACTTCGCCATCGGCTCGGGCACCAAGCTGGCACTGGAAGACGCCATCGAGCTGACCCGGCTCTTCAAGGAGGTGGGCGACGACATCCCGGCCGTGCTGGCGCAGTACCAGGCGGTGCGCGAGGTGGACGTGCTGCGGCTGCAGAACGCGGCGTGGAATGCGATGGAATGGTTCGAGGTGGTGGGCCAGCGCTACTGCGAACAGCTGCCGCCCGAGCAGTTCATGTACAGCATGCTCACGCGCAGCCAGCGCATCAGCCACGAGAACCTGCGTCTGCGTGATGCCGCCTGGCTGGAAGGCTACGAGCGCTGGTTCGCCGAGCGCGCGGGCGTTTCGGTGGCGGCCAGCGCGACGCCGCCGGCGCCGATGTTCACGCCCTTCACGCTGCGCGGCATGACGGTGCCCAACCGCGTGGTCGTGTCGCCGATGGCGCTGTACTCGGCCGAGGGCGGCCTGCCGAACGACTTCCACCTGGTGCACTTCGGCGCCCGCGCGCTGGGCGGCGCCGGCCTGCTGTGGACGGAGATGACCTGCGTGTCGCCCGACGCGCGCATCACCCCGGGCTGCGCGGGCCTGTGGAACGACGCGCAGCGCGACGCCTGGAAGCGCGTGCTGGACTTCGTGCACGGCTCGTCGCCGGCGAAGATGGGCCTGCAGCTGGGCCACGCCGGCCGCAAGGGCAGCACGCAGCGTGGCTGGGAAGAGGCCGATGCTCCGTTGCGCGTAGGCAATTGGCCGCTCATCTCGGCCTCGCCGCTGCCCTGGGCCGACGGCTCGCAGGTGCCGCGCGAGATGACGCGCGAGGACATGGACCGTGTCGTCGCCGACTTCGCCGCTGCCGCACGCCGCGGCGCCGAGGCCGGTTTCGACATCCTGGAGTTGCACTGCGCGCACGGCTACCTGCTGTCGGCCTTCCTGTCGCCGCTGACGAACCGGCGCACCGATGCCTACGGCGGCACGCTGGAGAACCGCGCGCGCTTCCCGCTGGAGGTTTTCGCCGCGGTGCGTGCCGCCTGGCCGGCCGAGCGGCCGATCTGCGTGCGCCTGTCCTGCCACGACTGGTTCCCCGGCGGCCACACGGCCGACGACGCGGTGGCCATGGCGCGCCTGTTCAAGGCCGCCGGTGCCGACCTCATCGACTGCAGCTCGGGCCAGGTGGTGGCCGACCAGAAGCCCGTCTACGGCCGCATGTGGCAGACGCCCTTCGCCGACCGCATCCGCAACGAAGTGGGCATCGCCACCGTGGCCGTGGGCGCCATCAGCGAGGCCGACCATGTCAACATGGTCATCGCCGCGGGCCGCGCCGACCTCTGCGCGGTGGCGCGCCCCCATCTGGCCGACGCCGCGTGGACGCTGCACGAAGCGGCAAAGATCGGGCAGGACCAGGTGGCCTGGCCGCCGCAATACCTGAGTGGCCGCAGCCAGTTCCTCACCCTCTTGCGGAGGCCCGCGAAATGAACGACGACCTGCGTCCGCTGGCCGGCTATGCAGCGCGCCACTTCCAGTGGCAATGCAGCGCCGATGGCCGTGTGGCCACGCTCACGCTCAACCGCTCCGAGAAGAAGAACCCGCTCACCTTCGAGAGCTATGCCGAGCTGCGCGACCTGTTCCTGGCGCTGCCCCGGGCCAGCGACGTGCGCGCCGTGGTGCTCACCGGGGCCGGCGGCAACTTCTGCTCGGGCGGCGACGTGTTCGAGATCATCGAGCCGCTGACGAAGCTGCCCGCCCCCGAGCTGCTGCGCTTCACGCGCATGACGGGCGACCTGGTGAAGGCCATCAAGCGCGCGCCGCAGCCGGTCGTCGCGGCGGTGGACGGCGTCTGCGCCGGTGCCGGCGCCATGCTGGCCCTGGCCTCGGACCTGCGGCTGGGAACGCCCGCCACCAAGACGGCCTTTCTGTTCACGCGCGTGGGCCTGGCCGGCGCCGACATGGGCGCCTGCGGTCTGCTGCCGCGTGTCATCGGCCAGGGCCGGGCGGCGGAGCTGCTGTTCAGCGGCCGTGCGATGACGGCGGACGAGGGCGCGGCCTGGGGCTTCTACAACGCGCTGCACGGCCGCGACGAGCTGCTGGCGAAGGCGCAGGCGCTGGCGCAAGCGCTGGCCGACGGCCCGTACTTCGCGCACACGGTGACCAAGACCATGCTCAACCAGGAATGGGCCATGGGCATCGAGGAAATCATCGAAAGCGAAGCCCAGGCGCAGGCCCTGTGCATGCTGACGCAGGACTTCAAGCGCGCCTTCGACGCCTTCGCGGCGAAGCAGCAGCCGAAGTTCGAGGGGAACTGACCGTGTTGCGCCTCGCGCACCTGGCGCTGCCCTTCTTCGAGGACGCGCACCGCGCGCTGGCCGGCGAACTGGACGCCTGGGCCGGCGTGCAACTGCAGCACGTCGACCATGCCGACACCGACGCGGCCTGCCGCACGCTGGTGCGTGCACTTGGGGCGTCAGGCTTCCTGCGCCACTGCGTGCCGGCGGCCTTCGGCGGGGCGTCCGCCGCGATCGATTCGCGCGCGCTGGTGGTCTGCCGCGAGACCCTGGCACGGCACGACGGCCTGGCCGACTTCGCCTTCGCGATGCAGGGCCTGGGCAGCGGGCCCATCAGCCTGGCCGGCAGCCCGGCGCTGCAGACCGCGTGGCTGCCGAAGGTGGCGCGTGGCGAAGCCATCGCGGCCTTCGCGTTGAGCGAGCCCGGGGCTGGTTCCGACGTGGCGGCGATGTCCTGCACGGCACGCGACGAGGGCAGCCACCACGTGCTCGACGGCGAGAAGACCTGGATCAGCAACGGCGGCATCGCCGACTTCTACTGCGTCTTCGCGCGCACCGGTGAGGCCCCGGGCACGCGCGGCATCAGTGCCTTCCTGGTGCCGGCCGACACGCCGGGCCTGGAGGTCGCGGAGCGGATCGAGGTCATCGCCCCGCACCCCTTGGCGCGGCTGCGCTTCAAGACTTGCCGCGTGCCCAAGGCGAACCTGCTGGGCGTGCCGGGCGAGGGCTTCAAGCTGGCGATGCGCACGCTGGACATCTTCCGCGCCTCGGTGGCCGCAGCGGCCCTGGGCTTCGCGCGGCGGGCCCTGGACGAGGCGCTGGCGCACGCCAGGGCCAGGCCGATGTTCGGCCAGGTGCTGGCCGACTTCCAGCTCTCGCAAGCCGCCTTCGGCGACATGGCAGCGGCGATCGACGCCGCTGCGCTGCTGACCTACCGCGCCGCCTGGCAACGCGACGTGCAAGGCACGCGCACCACGCGCGAAGCCGCCATGGCCAAGATGGTGGCCACCGAGAACGCGCAGCAGGTCATCGACCGCGCGCTGCAGATGCACGGTGGCCTGGGCGTGCAGCGCGGCTCGGTGGTGGAAAGCCTGTACCGCGAGATACGCGCCCTGCGCATCTACGAAGGCGCCACCGAGGTGCAGCGCCTGATCATCGGCCGCGATCTGCTCGCCGCGGGCCGCTGAAGCCGGCGCTGTTCAGGTGCGTGGCAGCGTGGCCTTGAGCTGCCCGAGCAGTTCGAACAGTTGCGCCTGTTGCGCGGCGTCCAGGCCACTGAAGATCTCGCGCACCCAGGCCTCGTGCGCCTGGGCCATGGCGCGGAACTGGCGACGCCCTTCGGCGGTGAGGCCCACGGTGGTGGCCCGGCGGTCGTTCGGATCCTCGCGGCGGCGTACCAGGCCTTCCTCCACCAGGCGGTCGGTGAGACCGGTGACGTTGCCGCCGGTCACCATCAGCCGCTGCGAGAGTTCGCGCATCTTCATGCCCGCCGGTTCGCGTTCGAGCTGGGCCATGAGGTCGAAGCGGGGGAGCGAGCCGTCGAACTGCTCACGCAGGCGGCGGCGCAGCGGCGCTTCGACGAGGTTGGTGCAGGCCAGCAGCCGCAGCCACAGGCGCAGCGCCGTGGGGTCACCCGCGCGGGCGCGGGTCTCGGAATCGCTGGCGCCGTCGCTCAGTTGCCGACGATCAGCCACAGCCGGGCGATGTCGGCCACGCCGTCGGTGCCCTTCACGCCGCGCAGCGTCTGCACGCCGGCGGCCTTGGTCTTGGGCGACTGCAGCTGGGCCAGGCCCAGGCGCAGCTTGGCGTCTTCGGGGCGCTTGAGGCTGCCCTTGGCGATGCCCTTCTGGATGAGCTCGATGCCCTTGTCGACATCGCCCAGCGAGACGTAGGAGCCGCCCACCTTCACCAGGCCGTCGCCTTCCTTGAAGTTCTCGGCTTCGGAGGCGAGGCCGGCCAGCTTGCCCTTCAGTTCGCCTTCTTCCTTGATGGCCAGGTCACGCAGGCGCTGGTGGCGGCTGGCCTCCGGGCCCGTGCCCAGCACGCCGGCCTTGAAGCCTTGTTCCGCCACCTTGCGGGCCTCGCTGGGCAGTCCGGCCTGCATGGCCAGCTGCGCCAGTTCCATGTAGTCCTCGGCCTTGCTCAGCGTGCCGCTGGCCAGCTTCAGGCGCAGCACGTCGATGGCGAAGCGGTCACCGAAATTCGGCTTGCGCGGCAGGCGGCCCAGGTAGGCGTTCCAGTAGTCCTTCTTCGGGTAGTTCAGCAGCAGCTTCTCCAGCGTCGCGGCGTACCCGTTGAGATTGTTCAGGCGCTGCTGCGCGTCGGCCAGGCGCAGCAGGTCACCTTCGTCAGGACGGCGGCCCGCGGCTTCGGCGGCGGCGACCGCGGCACCGGAGTCCCGGGCGATGGCGTTGAAGTCGCCGCTGGCGCTCTGCAGGTAGCTCTGCAACTGCTTGATGGAGGGGCTGTTGTTGCCCGCCGCCACGGCCTTGTTCAGCCACTCGGTGGCCTTGCCGTTGTTGCGCTGCTGGGCGTAGGCGGCCGCGAGCTGTTCGGCGATCTGGCCGGACTCCGCACCGCTGGTCTTGCCGTGCACGGCTTCGAGTGCCTGGATGGCCGTGGGCAGGTCGCCGGCGCGCTGGGCGGCGGCGGCCTTCATGCGGTCGATCAGCAGTTGCTCGGATGAGGTCTTGCCGCCGACGTTGTCGGCCTCGCGGACCTTTGCCAGCGCTTCCTTGGCCTTGCCGGCGCGCAGGTAGTCGCCGGCTTCCTTCAATGGCTTGCCGACCTCGGCGCGCACGCCCTGGGCGTGGGCCACGGTCACCATGCCCACGGCCGCCAGGGCCAGCGCCAGTGCGCGCAGAGAACGGAGAGTCATGTCAGAGGAACTGTTCGTTGCCGACGATGCCGATTTTCGTGACGCCCAGGCGCTGCGCCGTGG
>CAZBUU010000085.1:0-14624 GCA_964495125.1 uncultured Rubrivivax sp. | reverse complement strand
TCCACCGGGATCTCGCTGCGCCCGCCCAGCCGTTCCACCGTGCGCTGCTGCAGGAAGCGCAGCAGCTTGGCCTGCAGCGAGTGCGGCAGGTCGCCGATCTCGTCGAGCATCAGCGTGCCGTTGTTCGCCGTCTCGATCTTGCCCGGCGTGGTCTTCACCGCCCCGGTGAAGGCGCCCTTCTCGTAGCCGAAGAGCTCGCTTTCCAGCAGGTTCTCGGGGATGGCGGCGCAGTTGATGGCCACGAAGCGACCCGTGCGCTTGCTGGCGGCGTGCACGCCCTGGGCCAGCACCTCCTTGCCGGTGCCGCTCTCGCCCAGCAGCAGCACGGTGGCGTCGCTGGAGGCCACGCGTTCGATGAGCCGCGTGATGCGCAGCATCTCCGCGTCGCGCGTGATCAGGCCGGACATCGCATCGGGCTGGTGCAGCGCCTGCAGCCGGCGGTTCTCGGCCTGCAGTTCGGCCATGCGCGTGGCGCGCTCGACGGTGAGGTTCAGCACGTCGGGCTCGAAGGGCTTGGCGAGGAAGTCGTAGGCACCCAGCGACACGGCACGCAGCGCGTTGGCCTGGTCGTTCTGACCGGTCAGCACGATGACCTTGGCCGAAGGGTCGATGTCCAACATCTGCTCCAGCAGCTTGAAACCCTCGGAAACGGAGTCGGGGTCGGGCGGCAGCCCGAGGTCCATCGTCACCACCTGGGGCTGGTGGCGGCGGAACTGCAGGAGGGCACTCTCGCGGTCGCTCGCGACCACGGACTCGAAGCGGTCCAGCGACCACTTGATCTGCTTCTGCAGGGCGAGGTCGTCCTCGACGATCAGCAGGGGGGAGGTGGTCGTGCTCATCGGGGAGACAGCGGCATGAGGTCCGATTCGTGTTTGGCTTCGAACAGGGGCAGCCGCACGCGGATCACCGTGCCGCGGCCGGGCTCGCTGTCGACGTCGATGCTGCCGCCGAGTTCGCGGATGTACTGGTGGCTCTCGTAGGTGCCGATGCCCATGCCCTGGTGCTTGGTGGTGTTGAACGGCCGGAACAGCTTGCTGCGCACGAATTCCTCGGTCATGCCGGCCCCTGTGTCGCCCACTTCCACCTGCACCTGCCCGCTGTAGCGCGACACCTTCAGCCAGACTCGGCCGGCCGCCGGCGTGGCGTCCAGCGCGTTCTGGACCAGGTGTCCCAGCACACGCTCCAGGCGTTCGTCGTGCCCGCGCGTGGACAGGCGTTCCATGATGTCGATGTCGAGTTGCCGCCCCTGTGACGAAACCATCGACCCCAGGCGGCTGGCGATCGGGGCCAGTTCGACACCGCGGCTCCCGCCCGGTGGCGTTGCGCCTTCGCGCAACTGCAACATGAGCCGTCTCATCTTCTCAAGCGAGCTTTCGACGGTCAACAGCATGTCCTGCTGGAACTCCGCGTTGTCGTGCAGGCGTTCCGCATTCTTCAGCATGAGCGAGAGCTGGGCCACGATGTTCTTGAGGTCGTGCACCACGAAGGCCGACATGCGGTTGAAGGCCTCGAACTTGCGAGCCTCCAGCAGCGCTTCGGTGGCCTGCATCTGGGCCAGGTAGCCCGCGGCCTGGCGGCCGGCGGTCTTCAGCAGGTCCAGCACCTCCCAGTTCAGCTTGATTTCGGTCAGCGGCCGCGAGAGCACCACGTAGCCGAGCAGGTCCTCGCCGGCCAGCAGGGGCACCACCAGCCAGCCGTTCGGTGCGGCCAGCAGCCAGGTGGGCAGCACCAGGTCGCCGTAGCGGCGCGGCGAGGCGCGGAACTCGTCCAGGTCGATGACCCAGCCATTGCTGCCCAGGAAGGTGCACAGGGCCGATTCCGCGGGTTCGCGCGAGTCGTCCCGCGGCTGGTTCCAGGCGGCGCTCTGCACGAAGTCGCCGTCGTTGCCGTGGCGTGTCCAGAGGCTGCCTGCCGGGCATTCGACCATCTTGGCCAGGCCGCGCACGATCAGCTCGCCCGTTTCCTGCGGCGAGCGCTTGGCCGAGAGCATCGACGTGAAGCGCAGCCACTCTTCGCGGTAGTCGTAGCGGTAGCTGAAGAAGTGCTTGCCGACGAAGACCCGCAGCCAGCTCCGCACGGCGCTGGAGAACACCAGCACGCCCAGGATGGACAGCGCGGCCACCAGCAGGCCCAGTTGCAGCGCGCGGCCCCAGCTGCCGCCGAAGAAGCGCACGTAGTAGCCGATGGCGGACACGAAGAGCAGGTAAGCCCCGACCAGCACCAGCGTGGCCGAGTAGAAGGCCGCGGCCCGCGACACCTTGAGCCGGGCGAACCAGTGGGTGCCGCGGCGCGAGGCGATGAACAACAAGGGCACGGCCAAGGCGTGGGCAAGACCGCGCACGCCCAGGGCGTCGGGGTCCGCGCGGCCGAAGAGCAGGATCTCGGAGTGGAAGTAGATGTCGAAGGCGAAGATGCCGCCCAGGCCCAGGCACACCGGCTTGGCGTTCCAGCGCGAGGCCTCAACCTGGTTGCGGAAGAGCTGCTCGACGATGAGCAGGCCGCAGACCGGCAGTGCCAGCTGCAGGGCGACGCGCGCGTGCCGGGCGCCGGGCCCGCTGGCCGGCAGGCTCTCCACGCCCAGCAGCAGCAGTGCGCCCACCACGCATACCGCGCTGATCCACCTCAGCCGGCTGGACGCCAGCGCAGCGCCTTCAGTGACGAACAGCGCCAGCAGGAATGCGAACCAGGCCCCGTAGCGCAGCAGGTCGAGCGCGACCACCAGCAAGGCAGCGTCGCGCGTGGCGGCCAGCTCCAGCGCCACCACGCTGGCGGCCCAGGCCGTGGACAGCCCGAGCGCAGCGAGGAAAGAGCCGCGTGCCGCGCCGCTGGCCGCCCGCAGGCGGCCCGACAGCAGCAGGTACAGCAGAAAGCCCCCGTAGGCGGCGGCGGCGAGACCGTGGCCCCAGACGGTGACTTCGTCGACGAGCGGTGTCAATCTTCTCCCTTCGACCCGTTCAGCACGGCCTTGCCGCTGAGGTGATGCGCGGTGCGCCGGTGCCGGCGGCCGGCCCAGCGACGGTCAGCGCGCGCCCTTGCCGGTCAGCACGACGGCGACCGTCTCCAGCAGCACGACCAGGTCGAGGAACAGCGTGTGGTTCTTGACGTAGTACAGGTCGAACTGGAGCTTCTGCAGCGAGTCCTCGACGGTGGCGCCGTAAGGGTAGCGCACCTGGGCCCAGCCGGTGACGCCGGGCTTGACGCTGTGGCGCAGCGCGTAGAAGGGGATCTCCTGCGTCAGCTGGTCGACGAAGAAGGCCCGTTCCGGGCGCGGCCCCACCAGGCTCATGTCGCCGCGCAGCACGTTGAACAGCTGGGGCAGTTCGTCGATGCGCGTGCGCCGGATGAACTGCCCGACCCGCGTCACACGCGCGTCGTTGGCCTGCGCCCAGACCGGGCGGCCGTCTTTCTCGGCGTCGGTGCGCATGCTGCGGAACTTCGTGACGCTGAAGCCGCGGCCGTTCTGGCCCACGCGCTCCTGCCGGTACAGCACCGGCCCGGGGCTTTCGAGCTTGATCGCGATGGCCGCGGCGATCATCACCGGCAGCGCCAGCAGCCCGAGGATCGACGCGCTGAGGATGTCGAACACGCGCTTGACGGCCGTGCGCCACGCGCCCTGGTTGAAGCCGTCGCCGAAGATCAGCCAGCTGGCGTTGAGGTAGTCGACGCGGATCTGCCCGAGCGTCTTCTCGAAGTGCGTCGCCAGGTCGTAGACCTTGATGCCCGAGACCTTGCAGTCCAGCAGCTGCCGCAGCGGCATGCTGCCGGCGCGGCGCTCGGTCAGCGCGACCACGAGCTCATCGACACCATGCTTGCGCGCGATCTCCGGCAGCGTGCCGTCCTGCGCCAGGATCTCGTTGCCCGGGACGGCCGGCTCGCGTTCGTTGGGGCCGGCAAGGTAGCCCACGATGTGCGCATTCGGGTCGGCCTTGTGCAGGGTCTTGCCGACGTCCACGGCAGCCGGGCCGGCGCCGAAGATCAGGATCCGGGTGCGTGCCGCGGCCGCGGCTGACGAATGCGAGAGATAGGCGCGGCGGAGGATCAGCGCCGAAACACCGGCCAGCATGGACAGCTGCACGGTCGTGCGGTTGGCGAAACTGGTCGGCAACAAGCCGAAGATGACGTAGGTGATGGGCAGCGCGATCAGCAATACGACGATGGCCCGGGCCGCCGCACGTGCCGCGGAGCCGGCCTGCAGTGGGTCATAGAGGCCCGACGCCGTGTTGATGACGAACAGGCAGGCGGCGAAGGACACCACATGCTTGCCGGCCAGCGGCACGGCCTGGTCGACCGAGCCGACCTGCATGCCCACCGCCACCGCGGCCACCAACAGAACGATGCACAGGTCGAACACCATGCCCCGCAACGCGGAGCTGTGCACGTAGTGGTTGAAGATTCGGATCATGACGCTCGCCGCGCACGGCACCCCGCAGACGCTTCGCAGCCCAAACCGACGGCGATGCCGCATGCCATCGGCGGCGTACGACCGACCTGGTGAAGTTGCAGCAACTGTTCGCCTTCGGGAAGTGACTCTAGAGGCCGGCCTTGGCTGCTGCCAATCCCCGCCTCGGGGGGCAAGCGCAGGCTTGGCCAGGAAGAAGAAGCATAGGCAGGCGCGGCCGGTGCCCCGCTGGAAAGGCCTTCAGGCCGGCCCTGCGCGTGACATTCGCCCGCCGATTCCTGCACGGTGGGCCGGCGGGTGCGCGCTAGCCCTGGGCATCCCCCTGGGCTGCATCGCGCCGTGCCGACCAGCGCTTGGCCGACTTGGTGGCCAGGTGCCCGACCAGGGGCAAGAAAGGCATGCGCAGCCAGTGCCCACGGGCGATCAACAGGGTCTCGGCGATCGGCGTGAACGCGGTGCGCACGCGTTCGTGCCGCGGCTGCAGCACGTCGGACCAGACGCGGTCCATGAGGGCCGACACCGTGAGGCCGGGTCCATGCCTGCCGATCTCGTCGCAGACCGCTGCCGGAACGGGGGTGGCCATGCAGCGCCGGAGGTGCCTGACCGCATAGTGCAGGAATCGCTCCACCCGAAGCTCGCCCGCGCGGACGACGAGCGCTTGCCAGAAGCCCGGGTCGCGGCCGAAGTGCCGCAGCAGGCGGTCCAGGTCGGACAGGTCACGCAGGGCATGCGAAGTGTCGTCGTTGAGGAAGAGGTGCACGGTGGCGTGTAGCACCATGTCTTCGCGGCCCAGCGTCCAGAGCCCCGGGTGCCCCTCGATCGGCAGCAGACGCTCGAACAGAGGCGCCGCCGGCACGCGCAGCCGCGAATGGGGTGGCACGATGGCGTGGTGGAGGTCGAGCACCGTGCCGCGCTGCGCATGCTGCAGGGGGGCGATCTCGTGCGACCAGTTCCGGTAGTAGGCCTGGTCGTATTCGTCGCTCTTGGCGGTCTGCCAGCCATGCATCGCCAGGCGGGCTTCAGCGTGCTCCAGCACGCTGCGTGGTACCAGGATGTCGATGTCGCCGAACAGCCGACCTTCGGCGGCCGGCAGACCCGCCAACACGTAGGCCGCGCCCTTGAGCAGGACCACCGGCGCCTGAAGATCGTGCAGAGCCGTCGCGATGTGCCTCGCCTCGCGCCGGATCTCCTCCACCTGCGCTGCCGTCACGCGCCGCGAAGACTCCAGGTGCGGCTTCACGGCGGCCGGTAGATCGGGACACCCGGGGGCATCGATCAGTGCGCTGGCCAGCCGTCCCAGCAGCCCGGCGCGACGGGCCATCTGGACGAGTTCACTCCATTCGGCCAGGTTCAGGTCATTGGCCGACTGAGGGTTCTGCAGCAGCGACAGCAGTCTTGCCGTCAAGGGGTTCATCGCGATTCCCGCCGTGGGCGGCGTTGCCGCCCGGCCCGGGTGTCATCCCGCAGCGAGGCGTTCGAACACCTGGACGGCTTCTTCCAGATGGCCGTACTCGAAGGTGTAGCATGTGCTGCGGTCGACGACCGAACACAGCAGTTCGAAGCCTTCGACGCCGTAGACATCGTAGTTGAAGGCATTCTCGACCAGGCGCATGAAGGCCAGCGACTTGTCGAGCGGCCGCAGCGTGGCAGGCTTCTCGGGGACGTAGGTCGGGAAGACGATCCAGCCGGGAAGGGCCGATTCAGCGGCCCGGTGCACAGCGTCCGCGGGCGGCGCGAAGTGGGCCACCTCACCTTTGCTCGTCTCGCGCACGCGCGAGCCGAAGCGGAGGCCAGGTTCGAAGGCCTGAATCACCTCGATCGACTGGTTCTTCAGGCTCACGGGGCGGGGCATCGCGCTGACGCGGCCATCGGCGGGCGAGATCAGGGCCAATTCGTCGGAGAGCAGACGCCAGCCGCGAAGGGCGAGGCCGGCGCACAGCGTGCTCTTGCCCGAACCCGAAGGCGCCGGCAGGATCAGCGCCCGCCCGCCGCGTTCGAGCACGGCTGCATGCAGGTTGAGGTTCTGGTGGCACAGGGCGTAGACGCACCAGTTCAAGCCCCACTCCAGGACCGGGAAGCCCTGGTCGCCGGGCAAGGGGTTGAAGGGCGAGTCGCCGTCGAAGTGGAAGGCCACCTGCGGCTGCCACCAGCGTCGGGGCCCGGGCACACGCCGGACGGCGACGTCGAAGTCGATGAAATCGCCTGGAGCGGCCAGGTCATGCGCCGCGTAGAGGCGCTCCACCGAGGCGGCGACGTCGGCCAGCGGCGTCCGCACACGGGCCACGAAGGGGCCGAGCTTCAACCGGAGACCGTTGCCGGCGAGGTTTCGGCTGCACTCGCCGGGGGCGAGGCTGGCGAGCTGGGGCATCGCTAGAGTCGCACGGCGAGGCCGTGGTCGCAAAGGCCTTCCAGCTGTGCGGTCAGCTCGTCGACGGTGGGGCGCTGCTCATTCGCTGAGGCAGCGCCGGCCGAGGCAGTGAGGTCACGCAGCAGATCGGCCGCGGAAACTCCGGCAGCAAACCTCGACAGCTCGAGCGCAAGCCCTGCTGCACTGGAATCGACCAACAAGGTCAGTCCTGCTGACGGAACGCAAGCCACGTCGGTGGCCTCACCCCAGCTCCTGACCCTCAGGCCAGACCTGGCGCCGTAGCGCCGGTCTGGGCCTGGAGTGACTGCAGACCCGCTCAAATGGCGATCGGGTTCTGGAGACGCTGCAGCCAGTCGATCAGGGTGGACTCGTTCCAGTTGATGCCGCTGGCGGCCACGACATAGTTGCCACCGGCATTCCCCAGGTAGCTGGAGAGGACGCCCTGCAGGTAGAGCTTCGTTAGCGTCCCGCCGGGCGCGCCCGCTGTCTGGATGCCGCTGGGAGCCAGGCTGCCAGCATTGTCAATGGTCAGCGTCAGCGCCAGGATTCGTTGGATGACCGCCAGCTTGCCGGTGCCGGCGAGCGCCCGATTCTTCAGGCAGGCACCCACCAGTTCGTTGTCATACCCGGTACCGGTGCACCCCAGCTGCGTGGCCAGCGTCTTGCGGCACCACGCGGGCCAGTTTCCGGTGTTGGTGCTCAGGCACAGGTTGTTGTTCACCACCTGGTTGCGCCAGTGGTCGTAGTTGTACGGCGTGCACTGAAGCGAGGTGGCCGAGGCATTCCGGCTCTTGAACGTCGTCACCGAGACGAAGGACGAGGCCACCACGCAGGACTGCCCGGTGGCACCGACCGGGCCACTGCGCAGAGCCAGCAACACAGGGGCTGCGCCGGCACCAGCGCGAAGCAGGGTCCTTCGGCCGACCTGCTTGCGGGACAGCGTCTCAGCTTCCGCTGCTTTCTCGGCGGGGGGCAAGCCTTCCGCGCGCTTAGGGTCGTGTTCCATCCAGACTCTCCAAATCTCGCATGAATTTTAGGACGCGCTTGCCGACGTTCAACACCCGTCCCCCCGATATCCAGGGGCGCCGCGTCGTCCTGCTCATACCAAGGGCACTTGTTCTGACTGCGTTGCCAAAAAAAACGCCCCGGCACAGCGGGGCGTTCGATGTTCGGCGCACTTTGCAGTACGCCTCGGCGAATCGCGCCAGACTCAGGCCTTGCGACGGCGGGCGGCGATGCCGGCACCCACCAGAGCCAGGCCAGCCAGGGCCAGCGAGGTCGGCTCGGGAATGATCAGGCCGATGTTGTCCACGGACAGGTCATACGCGGTGCCGGTCGACGAGATGGTCATCGACAGCGTCTGGCCACCGGCCAGCGCGGCGATCTGCGGAGCCGTCAGCAGGAACGGAACTTGGGCGCCCGGCAGGTCGATCTGGCCCAGGAACACGGTCTTGAACGAGACGCCGTTCAGTTCGAAGTCGATGCGGGTATCGACGCCGCTGTTGGGAGGCACCGTGCCCTGGTTCGAGTACAGCACGTCGAAGAACAGCGAAACATCGTTCTGGCCGGCCAGAGCAGCCGCCAGGATGGCGTTGTTCAGCGTCCAGGTGACGTTGTTCACCGAGCTGACGGCCGGGCCGTTGATGGCATTCAGCGCGCCGGCGATGTTGTTGGGGTCAGGGCCGATGCCCAGCGAGGACGACAGGCCGCTGTTGCCGCCGGCCGACGTGAAGTTCGTGAACAGCGTGCGGCCGGTGGCCAGGTTGCCCGGGGCGACAGCCGTGGCGGCGCCCGCGCTGCCAGCGGCGAACACGGTGGTGACGCCACCGCCACCTTGCGAGTCCCACATCTGGACGTACGGCGAGTTGAAGTCGTCGATGTAGAGAACTTCAGCTTGGGCCGCGCCTGCGGCGAACAGGGCCGAGACGGCGGCGAGGATCGGGGTGATGCGCATGACTCTTAGCTCCTTGAGCACTGTGACTGGTTCTTGAGGCGCCACCCACCGGCGGCTTGGTCAGACAAAAGCAATCGATGTGCCCGGTCGCGGCGCTGAAGGGCGGGCGAGGCGCCTTGATTTCTATTGTTGCTTCAAGTGAGTTAATAGTGAAGTTAAATCAATCAAACTCTATTCAAAGTACCGTTTAAGTCATTTACTGGGGGGTGAATCGTCTCCAGACCCCGCAAACAAGGGGGTCGCTGCCATCGTGTTCGTTACACCCCGGTCAAGCCGGAATTGGGTGGTGTAAAGCGTTCCGACATGCTTGCCGCCGACCGGGCCTGTTCCCATCGGGATGTGCGCGGCCGCGGCGCGTATGGAGTCACTGACTCCGGTGAGATGACGCGTCTGATCGGCAGGCCGCATGGCCAAAGGGTCTGCGTGAAATAAGTGTGCGTGGTCACCGCGGCCTGGAGCTGGCTCGCCGGCTCGCCCAGGCTGCTATGCCATCATGCACGGCGGTGTCTCAGGCGGATGGCCCGGCTGTCGCCAGTTTTCGCGCCATCTTCGGATTCAGGCAACGATGCTGGCCGGCACGGCGCCGTGCGCGATGGCGGCATCCTAAGAGGAGGTTCCTTGTCTCAATCCAATCCAACTCGGTCTGCCCGCTGGTGGGCGCTGCTCGGCGGCGTGCTGGCTTTCGTTCTGAGCGGCTGTTCCGGCCTGGCGACCAGCCAGTTGCCCCCCGCGCCGGCGCAAGCCGAGACGAACGACTACAGCTACGTCATCGGTGCCGGTGACTCGCTGAACATCATCGTGTGGCGCAACCCTGAGCTTTCGATGTCCGTGCCCGTCCGCCCCGACGGCAAGATGTCCGCGCCGCTGGTGGAAGAACTGGTGGCACAGGGCAAGACGCCTCTGCAGCTGGCGCGCGATATCGAAAAGCGCTTGTCGACCTACGTGCGCGACCCGGTCGTCACCGTGCTCGTCACGGGTTTCATCGGTCCCTACAGCGAGCAGATTCGCGTCGTGGGTGAAGCCGCCAAGCCCCAGGCGCTGCCTTACAAGCAGAAGATGACCGTGCTCGACGTGATGATCGCCGTCGGCGGACTCACGGACTTCGCCGACGGCAACAGCGCCATCATCCAGCGCAGTTCCGAGGGCAACAAGCAGTACTCGGTGCGCCTGAAGGACCTCATCCGGCGCGGCGACACCTCGGCCAACGTCGAGATGCGGCCAGGCGACATCCTGATCATCCCGCAGAGCCTGTTCTGAGCGACGCGACTTTCGCGGCGCCCGTGATCGCGGCATTCCGCGCCTGACCCAACCCGGCTCCGCTCGCACGCGTCGAATTCCTGCATGCAAGACCTGCTTCAACAAGTCGTCGTTGCCCTCCGGGGCATGTGGAAGTTCCGCTGGCCGGGGCTCGTCGTCGCCTGGGTGGTGGCGGCTGTCGGCGTGGCGGTTGTCTGGCGCATTCCCGACCAGTACGAGGCCGCTGCCCGCGTCTACGTCGATACCGACTCCATTCTCAAGCCGCTGATGAGCGGCCTGGCGGTGCAGCCGAACGTCGAGCAGCAGATCAGCATGCTCAGCCGCACGCTGATCAGCCGGCCGAACATCGAAAAACTGGTGCGCATGGCCGACCTGGACCTGAAGTCCGCCACGAAGGCCGACCAGGAGCAGTTGATCGAGAAGCTCATGAAGGGCATCGAGATCCGTACCGCAGGGGGCGTGAACCTCTACGCCATGGCCTACAAGGACTCCGACCAGGACAAGGCCAAGCGGGTGGTGCAGTCGCTCGTCTCCATCTTCGTCGAATCGGGACTCGGTGCCAGCCGCAAGGACACCGACTCGGCCAAGACTTTCCTGGCCGAGCAGATCAAGACCTTCGAGGCCAAGCTGGAAGAGGCGGAAGCGCGCATGAAGGAGTTCAGGCTGCGCAATCTCGACCGCCAGGGGGCCGACGGGAAGGACGTGGCGCAGCGCATCTCCGAGGTATCTGCCCAACTGGACGCGGCGCGCCTGCAGCTTCGGGAGGCCGAGCGTTCACGCGATGCGGCCCGGCGCCAGCTGGCTGAAGCCCGCGGCCAGTCGCCCGGCTCGTCTGCGCTTCCCAACCTGCTCACCCCGCGTGCCGCGGCTTCGGCCAGCGGTGATGGCCCGCCGGTCTCCACGCCCGAAGTCGACAGCCGCATCGACGCCCAGAAGCGTCAGCTGGATGGCCTGCTGCAACGCTACACCGATCAACATCCCGACGTGGTCAGCACACGTCGCCTGATCGCCGATCTCGAAGAACAGAAACGCAAGGAAGTGGCCGATTTGCAGCGGCGTGCGCTCGCGCTGCAGGCCGCGCAGGCCGCACAGGCTGCGAATGCCCGTGGCGTGCAAGGCTCGCCTTCCGACAGCCTGGCGGTACAGGAACTCAACCGCATGCTGGCCACCGCCGAGGTCCAGGTCGCCGCCATTCAGGCGCGTGTGGACGAGTACGCTTCGCGCTACGCCCAGATCCGCGAGTCGATGAAGTCCGCGCCGCAGATCGAGGCCGAAGCCGCGCAGCTCAACCGCGACTACGCCATCACCAAGAAGAACTACGAAGATCTGGTGGCGCGTCGGCAGTCGGCCGTGATGTCCGGAGAACTCGATGTCGCGTCCGGCGTGGCCGAGTTCAGGCTGGTGGATCCTCCGCGCGTAGCACCCAAGCCGGTGTCGCCGAACCGTCTGATCCTCGTGCCTGCCGTGCTCGTGGTGGCCCTGGCCGCCGGCTTTTTCTCGGCGTTTGCCGCGAGCCAGATCCGGCCGACCTTCGCCACCGGCGACGACCTGCGCCAGACGACCGGCATGCCCTTGCTGGGCGTGGTCACGATGCTCATCTCCGACGCTGACCGCCGGCGTGAGCGCCTGAGCCTGTTCCGGTTTGTCGCGGCATCGGGTGGCCTGGTGGGCCTCTTCGTTGCGGGAATGATCGCCATGACCTTGATGACGCGGTACGGAGGCTGAGCATGAGCAGTCTCATCGAACAGGCCGCGCAGCGGCTGGAACAGCTGCGGCAAGCCGGCATCGTGGTGCCGGAGATCGAGACGCCTGCTGTGCCGCAGGCGGCCGCCGTGGCTGCGCCGGCTGCCTTTGTTGCTCAACCGCAGGAACCGGTGGCTCCACCGCGCGCGCCGGTCGCCTTCGCGCCACCTGCGGAAGTGCATGACGCGCATCCGCAGTCGCGCCGGGTCGACCTGGATCTGGCCTCCATCACCAACTCGGGCATCGTCACGCCGAACGCGCCGCGTTCGCACATGGCCGACCAGTACCGCGTGATCAAGCGCCCGCTCATCGCCAACGCCATGGGCCGTGGCGCCGCCACGGTGGCGCACGGCAACCTGATCATGGTGACGAGCGCGCTGCCCGGCGAAGGCAAGAGCTTCACGTCCATCAACCTGGCCATGAGCATCGCCGCCGAGCTGGACCACACGGTGATGCTGGTCGATGCCGACGTGGCGCGCCCGTCCGTGCTGCGCATGCTGGGCCTGCCGCCCGGCCCCGGCTTGCTGGACCTGCTGGAAGGCCGAGCGGACATGTCCAGCGTGCTGCTGCGAACCAACGTCGACAAGCTGACGCTCCTGCCCAGCGGCTCGCCCCATCCCCGCGCGACGGAACTGCTGGCCAGCGACGCCATGTCCAACCTGCTGGAAGACATGGCCACGCGCTATCCGGACCGGATCATCATCTTCGATTCGCCGCCGCTGCTGTTGACGACCGAATCGCGCGTGCTGGCCACGCACATGGGCCAGATCGTCGTGGTCGTGCACGCCGACCGCACGCTGCAGAGCACCGTGAAGCAGGCGCTGGCCACCATCGAATCCTGCCCGCTCAAGCTGATGGTGCTGAACAAGGCACGCGGCAGCGGGGCCGGTGCGTACGGCGAGAGCTACGGCTATGGCTACGGTTATGGCTACGGCTACGGTTATGGCTACGGTTACGGCTACGGCCAGGGCGGACAGGCCGAAGGAGCCGCAGGCTCACAGGGCGCCTCGAACGTTCCCGTGGCTTCGGGCGAACCGAACGAAGCGCAGCGCGCTCCGTAGGCTGTCGTGTTGCTGAAGACCTCGCTGCTGCGCCCTGCCATCAACTCCGGGGCCTGCGTCGCATGCGCTGCGCTCCTGGCGACCTCGGCCTGGGGTCAGCAGGTCGCTGGCGGCCGGGGATTGACCCTCAAGCCCACGTTCGAGGCCGCGCTCAATTTCAGTGATATCCGAAGCGACGTCACCGACCGCTCCGGGCGTGACCTCATTTCCCGGCTCAGCCCCGGCTTCAGGTTGCGGGGTGGGTACGGGAAGACGCGCTTGGCCGCGACATACACGCTCAACGCCGTGCAGCACACCCGCGACGGCCTGGGCTCGGAAGTACTGAACTCCCTGAACAGCACCTTGTCGACGGAGCTCGTCGATGGACGCTTGTACCTCGATGCCACGGCCAACGTCACGTCGAGTTCGCTCGACGCCTTCGGTACGCAATCGGTGCCGGGCAGCTTCTCCAGCAACAGCAACCGTGCCGAAGTGGCCACGGTCACGGTGACGCCGACCCTGCGTGGCCAGTTCGCCAGGGCGGTGGGCTACGAAGTGAAGCTCAATGCCGGTGCGATCAATACCCGCCGTTCCAAGGAGGGTGACTCCACCAACTATGGAGCGACCTTCGCGCTGAACTCGAGCAACAGCGCTGCGATCCTGGGCTGGGGCCTTCAGGCGTCGCGCCAGCGCACCGAATTCCGCACGGCCGGCGCGAGCACGGCAGACCGCGCGGTGGCAACGGTCTCCGTGCGCCCCGACCCCGGCCTGGTGTTCACGCTGCGAGGTGGCCGCGAGTCCAACAATCTGGCTGAAGGCGGCGAGCGCCGGAGCTACGATACCGCCGGGGGCAGCATCAGCTGGCGGCCCACGACGCGTACCAGCGCTCTGTTCGAGGCCGAGCACCGTTACTTCGGCCAGTCGCGCCGCCTTCAGCTGCAGCACCGCATGCTGCGCACGGCCGTGAACCTCACGCTCACGCGCGACGTCTCCGGCAGCAGCAATCCCATCGGCGTCGGTGCGCCCCTCACCCTCTACCAGATGCTCGATGCCTTGCTCGTGTCGCGCTTTCCCGACCCCGCCGAGCGCGACGTAGCGGTGCTGGTGGCGTTGGAAGGGCGCGATCCCAACACCGTGGTGTCCGGCGGCTTCGTCACCAGCACGCAGCAGTTGCAGGAGCGCGCTGACCTGGCGTGGACGTACACCGCCATTCGCTTCAGCGTGGCGCTGCAGGCCTTCGCCAGCAGCTCCAAGGCCCTTGCCAACGGCAGCTTCGACGGCGAAGCCGTGCGCCAGCGCAGCTACACCACCACCGTGGGCTACCGCCTCACGCCCACGGCCTCGCTGAACCTCGCCGGCTCGCGCCTGATGACGCTCGGCACCGAAACCCGCCAGGGCACCGACCTGAAGTCGCTGTCCCTCGGTTATTCCGACCAGATCTCTCGGCTGACCGTCTTCACGTTGAACCTTCGCTACAGCGTCTTCAACAGCCCCACCGACCCCTACCGCGAGATTTCGGCCACGGCCGCCGTCAGCCTGCGCTTCTAGGTGTACCGCCATGTATGAAGCCTTCTACGGGCTGACCACCAAGCCCTTCCAGCTCAACCCGGACCCGAGCTTCTACTACGCCAGCAAGCAGCACCGGCGGGCCAAGGCGTACCTGGAGTACGGCGTTTCGCGCAACGAGGGCTTCATCGTCATCACCGGCGAGATCGGCGCCGGCAAGACCATGGTGCTGCGCTCGCTGATCGAAGGGCTCAACGGCAGCAACGTCGTCACCGGCCACCTCGTGACCACGCAGCTGGGCGCCGAGGACACGCTGCGCATGGTGGGCGCGGCCTTCGGCTTCCGCGTCAAGGACGT
>CAZBUU010000084.1:0-14893 GCA_964495125.1 uncultured Rubrivivax sp. | reverse complement strand
CAGCCTCCACGCACGCTTAGCGTGCTTTATTTTCCGTTTTCTGAGACGACCCCATGAGGCCTGCAGAACCCGGCGCTGCACAGTGTCCATGAGTGCTTGCCTTGCAGCGTCGGTGCCTTTCATGTCCAGTCCCTGGGACAACGCCGGCGAATGGGCAATGCCCAGTTCCCAGTCGGCCTCGACCTCGTCGTCGGTTGTCTCGGCGAGGGTCAACGCGCGGATCAGCTTCTGCTTCCGCTCGGATGGCAGTTCGCCGGTGCGCAACGTTAGCGAGACCAGCCCACGCAGTTGTGCCAACCACTCCTGTTGACGGGGGGCCTGCAGGACCGCCAGCGACATCATGTGGTAGGTGTCCAGATCCGGATCCAGCGCCAGCTGGGACCCGTCGGCCGCCGTGCGCAACAACTGGAGCAACTGCTGGATGAAGACGGTGTGTCGATCGAACAAGTCATCCAGTTCGTCGGCCGCTGGCGGCGCAACAGGTGCCGACAGCAGCGCCTCATGTGACTGACGCAGATTCTCGAAGGCACGGCCGGTGCCCAGCGCCGTGCCAAGTGCATGCTGCTGCGCCTGCGGCCGCTCGAAGGCCGCCCGGACCACTTGCTGGTCGCCGGCCAGGTCGCTGCCGGTCATCGCTGCGGCACGGCGCTGCTGCGCCGCATGCAACAGCTCGAGGACTGGCTTGACGTAGCGCACACCCTCGCGCTCGTTGGTGGCCACATCCAGCTGACTCCGGGCTGCCAGACTGATGAAGACCAGCAGCACGATCAGAGGAACGACGAATGCCGCTGCCACCGCCATCGCTTTGGCGGGAAAGCTGATCGCGCGAAAGAGCCGCACCCCCGGTGCGAGCCAACCGTGGTAGCGAAAGAACTCGCCGAACGCGACGCCCGAGCGGGCGGGGTCGATTCGCGCAGCCTGATCCGTCTGCGCTGGTGCCAGCGAGGGCGTCGGTGTCGAGATCACCATGCTCGTCGTCCGTGGTTGTGTTGCGTGCATCGTCGGACCGACGTTGGACTTGTCGAGCCGGCAAGGTGCTGGTGCCCAATGGCCACACCCGGCCGGTCAGTCCCGAAAGCACGATGTTCAGGATCGTCTTCGACCACTTGCGCCCATGACTTGAGCCGGCGATCGGATATGCGATGTGTCCAATTGACCGCAGAAGCCGTCGCTGATCGGCTCTTGGCCTTTCTGGACGGATGCCGAAAATCCTGAATGTGCGTCCTCGGCGACTGTCGAAGGTTGGCACTGCCGGGGCTTGGGAATGCAGGGATGGACTCCTGCTTGCGAGTCCTTCGTCAAGTTGGCCTGCCGGCAAGGCCCGGTGTTCCAAGATCACACTGGAGCCGTCGATGCGCTGTGGCATGCCCGCCGGAAGCTGGCCTACTCGGACCGACCTCGTCGGCGAGATGCTCGTCGCCCAGAGGTTCGCGCAGGCGCGGCCCCAAACGCGACCTCGAGGCCAAGCATGACGAGCGACCCAAAGCGGTGCGACGCTGATCGCCCGGACCAGCAGGCCGTTCCCATCGGCAAGCCTCGCAGTCAGGCGGAACTCGACGCAAGCGCACGTCTGCCGCGTCGCCTGCGCATGCTGATGGGCGCGGTTTCCCTGACGGTCTGCTTCAGCGCCGCGCTGGACTACGCTGGGATGGATGCCGTCGAGGACAGGAACCATGGCAGCCAGGAGGCATTGAACCTGGCGGGCCGTCAGCGCATGCTGTCGCAGCGTCTGGCCCAGCTGGCGCTGCGCTTGGTCCATGAAGACGATGACCCTGCCGGCCTGGGCAGGCTGCTGGCCGAGGGTGCGAGTCAGATGCACCACGACCGCGAGCGACTGCTGGCCCTGCCGCCATTCGCGAAGTTGGCCTCGCGCGCGCCAGATGTCTTGCCGCTCACCGAGGCCGCCCTGAAGCTGTCGCGCACGGTCGACAGCGCCGACCAGAGCCGATCCCCTGAGGGGCGCACTCAGGCCGCCCGCGACTTGGTACTCGCCGCTGACGCCTTCCTCCCAAGAATGGAGGCGACGGTCGCCGAACTGCAAGCCAGCACCGAACAGATCGTGGAGGAGACGGAACGCACGCATGCCTTGTACATGGCGGGACTGGCCTTGCTGACGTCCCTGGCCGCGCTGGGACTGGGAGAACAGCTCGCCCGTCGCATGGCCCTTCAGCATGCTCGACTGCAAACGCAGGCGACCGACCTGGAACGCCTGGCCTTGGTGGCCGAGCGCACCCACAACGCGGTTGTCATCACAGACCCGGAAGGCAGGGTGACGTGGGTCAATGAGGGCTTCAGTAGACTCAGCGGCTACTCGCTCGCAGAAGCCATCGGCAGGTCACCTGGGACGCTGCTGCAGTTTGAAGGCACGGATCGGTCCACGCGGGAGCGGCTTCGTGTCGCCATCGCCGACAGGAAACCCATCCAGGTAGAGATCCTCAACCGGTCCAAGCACGGGGTCCCCTACTGGCTGTACCTGGACATCCAGCCGGTGTTCAGCCCGCTGGGTGATTGCACCGGCTTCATTGCGGTTGAGACCGACATCACCGATCAGGTGCAGGAGCGCGAACGCCTGGCAGCCCTGCTGCGAGCGTTGCCTGCAGGCGTGGTCGAGCAGGACGCCGACGGCGTCGTGACAAGCGCGAACCCCGAGGCCTGCAGGATCCTCGGCCTGCGCCTGCCGCAACTGCTCGGGCAAGAGGCCATCGACGCGCGCTGGCACACCGTGGAAGAGGACGGACGACTGATGCCCCCGGCGCAGCGCCCATCGGCCAGGGTGCTGCTGGAGTCCTGTGCGGTGCGCGACATCACGATGGGCGTGGCGTTTCCGGAGGGTGGGCGGCGCTGGTTACGGGTGAATGCCGAGCCCATGCGTGGAACGGACGACGCGTGTACCGGGGTGGTATCGAGCTTTGTGGATGTCAGCGAGGCCATCACCCAGCGGCGCCTGCTCGCGCTGACCGTGGACGCCGCCGGACTCGGTTCGTGGAACTGGAACCTGCCCTCGGGCAACGTCGAGTTCAATGATCGATGGTGGCGGATGCTTGGCCATGAGGCTGGTCCCATGGCGGCAACTGTGGCTACGTGGGAGTCACTCGTTCATCCCGATGATCTCGCCGATGCGCGCGGTGCACTGCAACGTCACTTCGACGATCCCACACACCCCTATCGATGCGAGTTCCGCATCCAACGAGCCGACGGCTCCTGGGCCTGGGTGATGGCCGCGGGCGCGGTGGTCGATCGCCAGAGTGATGGTACCCCGCTGCAGATGGCCGGCATTCATCTGGACATCACACCCCGCAAGGCGCTGGAGGCACGGCTCGCAAGTGCGGCATTGACCGATGCGCTCACCGGTTTGCCCAATCGAGCGGCACTGCAGGACCGGCTGGCCAAGTCGGCAGCGCGGGCGGCACGCCGCCCAGACTACCGATACGCGGTGCTGTTCATGGACTTCGATCGGTTCAAGCAGGTCAACGACAGCCTGGGCCACGAGGCTGGCGACGAACTTCTGCGTCAGATTGCTTCGAGGCTTCGCTCCGTCCTTCGCCCCGGCGACGACCTGGCTCGCATCGAAACGGAGCGGAACACCGCCGCGCGACTCGGGGGTGATGAGTTCGTCGCCCTTCTCGAGCCGCTCGCCCGCGCGGAGGACGCGCAGTCGGTCGCACAGCGGCTGCTCGACGCATTGGGGGAGCCCTACCAGCTCGGTGGCAAGGAAGTCTGCAGCACCGTCAGTATCGGGATCGTGACCAGCGACCGAACCGACCGTGATCCCGAAGCCCTGCTCAGGGATGCCGATACCGCCATGTACGAAGCCAAGCGCCGCGGCCGGGCCCGCTATGTGGTCTTCAGCTGCGACATGCACGAGCGAGTTCGGCAGGCGCTCGACCTTGAAGCGGATCTCAGGCACGCCCTGCGCTGCCCGGATCAGTTGTTCGTGCTCTACCAGCCGATCGTGGATCTGGCCAGCGGACGCCCGCGGGGGGTCGAGGCCCTGGCACGTTGGCGGCACCCGATTCGCGGCATGGTCCCGCCGGCGGAGTTCATTCCCTTGGCGGAGGACTGCGGGTTGATTTCGGAGCTGGGAGAGATGGTGCTCGAGACCGCTTGCCGGGATATCGCCGGCTGGCACCGGACCGGAGGCGCACTGGAGCAGATCCGGCTGTCGGTCAATCTGTCGCGGGCGCAGCTTCGTCGTCCTGGGCTGCCGCAACGGATCGCCGACACGCTGGCCACCACCGGTCTGTCGCCTCGCAGGCTGCGGCTGGAGATCACGGAGTCCCTGGCAATGCAGGAACCCTCCATGCTGGCAGTGCTTCACGACCTTCGAGCACTGGGCGTGAGTCTGGCTCTCGACGATTTCGGTACAGGGTACTCGTCGCTGGCGTCTCTGGACCAGATGCCCCTGGACGCAGTCAAGATCGATCGCGGCTTCGTGCAGCGGATGGTTGGCAACTCCTACCAGACCGCCTTGATCGAAGCGACCGTTCGCGTTGCGACATCGCTGAGTCTCGAGGTGGTTGCCGAGGGGGTCGAGTCCGCCGAACAAGCGCAGCTGCTGCGTCAGGCCGGCTGCCCGATGGCACAGGGCTGGCTGTTCGGCAAGCCGGCCACCGCAAACGATCTGCTGCAGACACTAGTCGCCTGAGTCGTGACGACTCAGGTGCGCCGATAATTTGCGGCGACCCAGGCTCTCGCCTCGTCCTCGGACGCCAGCAGCGTCAGTGGAACCCCTGAAAGCTCCATGTAGCTGAGAAGCAAGGCGAGGATGTCGGGTCCGCGCCAGACGGCCGCCATGCGCAGGTGCGGGTACATGGCCCGCGTTCCGAGAACCAATGCCGCAGGGGCGATCAGGTCGGTCTCCGCAACCTCATGCGACATCACGGCGCTGAAGTCGCTGATGCGGCATCGCAGGTCGAGCAACTCGGCACGCGAAACCGGCACCTGGGCGGCAGCCGTCAGGTCGTCCAGCGTCAGGTGACCGCTGAAGCGCGTCCAGATGACCTGTTCGTGGATGCTGACCTGGAACGACATGCCTGAAGTGTGACGTACTTGCTATGGGGCCTTGAATCCGCCGGGCAGCTGCTGCCTCAGAACCTACGGCACGTTCGTTGGATACGGCGCATCAAGCTCGCAACTTCCAGACGGCCGTCGAGACCACTCGATGTCCTGCATGAAGTCGATACCGTGCAGTCATCCGGAACGGTCAAGACCAGCTCGACGGTCGAGACCCGGTCGCCGCAAAGCGCATTTCGGAACCACGCACACGTGATGGCTGAGGATGTACTCGGGAGGACTCCGATGGGCCGTGCAGGCTGTCCTCCGCGAGCGCCCCGTCTGCACACGGGGTGTGGCAGAGCCAGCGTCAAGGACTGACGCATGCGCCCTGCGGAAAGATTCCCGGTGTGCGACTGCCGTGCGCTGGGGCTACGGGCCAGTCTGCGGCGGTGATCGAGAGTCCAGGAGCGGTGAGACGATGGGACGCTAACCACCGCGCCGCCGAAAGCCAGCCGCCGTGGCCGACAGCCAGCCGTGCGGTGCCCGGCCGCCACGCACCGACCCGGCTGAGCAACTGGTCTACGTTCTCACCGCCGCCGGGTCGCTGACGCACCAGGTCAAGGCACCAGTCATCGACCTCGGCACGCGGAATGTCGGCCCACGCCTTGCCGTCCCAGTGGCCGAAGTCCACCTCGATCAGCAGCGGGTCGATGCGGTGCACCCAGCCCCAGGCCGCCAGCACGCGACCGACGTCTGCGCAGCGTCGAAGTGGTGAAGTGACAACCTGGCGCGGCAGGCCGTGACGGCGCGCAAAGGTACGGATGCGGTGGGCCAGGCGCTTGGCCTTGCGGCGGTCCACGGCGAGATCGGTGCGCCCGATGCAGCGCCCTTCGGCGCATTGGGCACGCGGATGCCGCCAGATATGGACCGTGACCCCGCCCGCGGCGTGGCCGACCACGGACCCGCCGAGCGAGCTCAATGCCACGCCCCGATCGTGGCCACCCAGGCCAGCAGGATGGCCGCCTCGGCAAGCTGTTCGGCCGCACCCAGGGTGTCGCCGGTGTAGCCGCCCAGGCGCTGCCGCAACCAGCGGCGCATGCCGAGCGCCACCAGACCTGCGGCCAGCCACGTGGCCGCCAACACGGCCGCGCTGCCCTCGACGGTCGCGAAGATCGCGAAGAGCACGGGCAGCAACCACAGCCCGGCCGCTGCGGCCTGCCGTGCCGGCACGCCCCGTGCCAGCGGCTTGGCTTTGGCGTGGTCTTCGTCGCCGGCATAGGGCAGACCGGCCATCACCGCCACGCTGACCCAGCGCGCCAACGCGTGCGTCCAGGCGCAGGCTGCGGCCGCGATCACCATCGCCTGCCACGGCGAAGCCTGCGGCAAGGCGACGACCGCGGCCAGAGCCGCCACGCGAGCGCCCGTGACCAGCACCAGGGCCATCGCGCCATAGCTGCCGATGCGCGAGTCCTTCATGATGACCAGCGCCCGTTCGCGGCTGGTGCTGCCGCCCAGTGCGTCGAAGGTGTCGGCCAGGCCGTCTTCATGGAAGGCGCCGGTCCACCAGGTGCCCAGCGCCACGGCCAAGACGGCCGCGACGGCGGGCGGCCACAGCAGCGAGGCCGCCCACAACACCAGCCCCACGGCGGCGCCCAGCAAGGCGCCCACGGCGGGGAAGTGGCGCACGCAGTCGGTCAGCCAGCGTTCGTCCCAGGTGGCCGCGGCGCTGGCAGGCAGCCGCACCGGCCATCGGGTGAGGAACTGAATGGCAACCGCCAGCAGGCGAAGTTCGTGCAGCAGGCGCGCGGTCATGGTCGATCAGTCACCCGCGGAGGGCGCTTCGCGACTGACGCCCGCCGAGGAGAAACTGGCCATCTCCTCCAGCAGCCTGCAGGCCGACTCCAGCAAGGGCCAGGCGAGTGCTGCGCCCGAGCCTTCACCCAGGCGCAACCCCAGGTCCAGCAGGGGCTGCACGCCGAGTTTCTGCAGCCACCGGGCGTGTCCGCTCTCGGCCGATGCATGGGCGAACACGCAGCGCTGCAGCACGGGCGGCGCCAGTGCATGGGCGACAGCCACGGCGGCGGTGGTGATGAAGCCGTCCACCACTACCACGCGCCGTTCGGCAGCGGCTTGCAGCACCGCGCCGGCCATGGTGGCGATCTCCAGCCCGCCCAGTGCGGCCAGCACCTCCAGCGGCTGCACGGCGTTGGCGTTGGCCGCCAGCGCCGCCTGCAACACGGCTTGCTTGTGCGCCAGTCCGGCGTTGTCCAGCCCGGTGCCGCGGCCCACGCACTGGCTCAGGGTCAGGCCCGTGAGCCGGGCCATCAGCAGCGCCGCCGCCGAGGTGTTGGCGATGCCCATTTCGCCCAGCAACAAGGCATTGCCCGGCAGGCTGCGCACCAGGCTGCAGCCATTGGCCATGGCCTCCCTCGCCTCGGCCACGCTCATGGCCGGGCCAAGGCTCGAGTCGGCCGTGCCAAGTTCGCAGCCGGCCACCTTGGCGATCACCAAGCCAGGCTGAGGCGCGAAGTCGTTCGCCACGCCGCAGTCCACCACCGTCAGGCCCAGGCCGTGCTGGCGCGCCAGCACCGACACGGCGGCGCCGCCGGCCAGGAAGTTGCCCACCATCTGGCGCGTGACCTCGGCCGGATAGGCCGACACGCCCTGTGCCGCAATGCCGTGGTCGGCGGCGAAGACCACCAGCTGCGGGGCTTCCAGCCGCGGGCGCGCACGCCCCTGGATCAGGCCGATCTGCGCGGCCAGCGCCTCGATGCGACCGAGCGAGCCGCGCGGCTTCGTCTTGTCGTCGAGGTCATGGGCCAGGTCGGCGGCCAGCGCCTCGTCGGTCAGGGCTTCGACTGTGGGCAGGGTGAAGGTCATGTCAGCGGCCGATCAGGAGTTGATGAAGGTGGGCGGATCCGAGGTGTTCTTCGACCAGGTCGGCCAGGCCGTCCAGGCGCTCGTCGAGCGTGCGCGGGGTGGTACCGAACAGCGCGCGCATCACAGCCGACGACTCGAGCAGGCCGTGGGCGTAGACGCCCAGTACGCTGCCGTGCTGCCAGCCGATGGCCTGGCCCTGCGCATCGCGCAACGCCACCGTGGCCATGGCACCGGGCAATGGCTGCGTGCGGCCGCAGCGGATTTCGTAGGCCGGGCACTGCAGGCCCGCCAGCGCGGACCACGGCGGCGCCAGATCGTCGGCCCAGCGCACCGGCGCGTCGATCAGCCGCTTGGGCGCGGCGTAGTGGGTGGCCAGCGGCAGCAGGCCGAGTCCCGGCTGTGGGCCGTGCGCCGCACCGTCCACGCCTTCCGGATCGCTGAGCACCGCGCCCAGCGCCTGCAGGCCGCCGCACACGCCCAGCAACGGGCGGCCGGCGGCGGCGTGCCGTGCGATGGCAGCGTCCAGGCCGTGCGCGCGCAGCCACGCCAGGTCGCCGCTGACCTGCTTGGAGCCGGGCAGCACGATCCAGTCCGCACCGTCCAGATCGGCCGCGCTGCGGGCCCACACCAGGCGTGCTGCTTCGGCCAGTGGCTGGAACTCGTCCAGGTTGCTGATGTGCGGCCAGGCCACGATCGCCACGCGCGGGCCGCTGGCCGAGGCGGCCAAGCCGGACACTGGCGTGAACATGCCGTCTTCGTCGGGCAGCCCATGGTCACGCCGCATCGGCAGCACACCCAGCAGCGGCACGCCGGTCAGTGCCTGCAGCTGCGCGGGGCCGGGCGCCAGCAGGCTGGCGTCGCCGCGGAACTTGTTGAGCACGAAGCCGGCCAACGCAGGCTTCAGGTCCTCGGGCAGCAGGGCCCAGGTGCCGTACAGGTGGGCGAAGGCGCCTCCGCGGTCGATGTCGGCCACCACCAGCGCCGCGAAGGGGCCAGCCTCCAGCGCCCAGCGCGCCGTGCCCAGGTTCACGTAGTCCTGTGGCGCCAGGTTGATCTCGGCCGGAGAGCCCGCGCCTTCGATGACGATCAGCTCGTGCGCACCGGCCAGGCGCTCGAAGCTCTGTCGCGCGGCCACGGCCAGCGCCGCGCTGCGCTCGCGCCAGGGCAGGCGGGTCAACGCGGTGTCGACGCGGCCCTGCACCACCACCTGGCTGGCGGTGTCGCGCTCGGGCTTGAGCAGCACCGGATTCATGTCCACGCTGGGGGCCACGCGCGCGGCCAGCGCCTGCAGATATTGAGCGGTGCCGATCTCGCCGAAACCCGCATCCAGGCCGGGCACCACGCGCGCGTTGTTGCTCATGTTCTGCGCCTTGAAGGGCGCCACCCGAACGCCCTGCCGCTCGGCCCAGCGGCACAGGGCCGTGGTGAGCAGGCTCTTGCCGGCGCCGCTGCTGGCGCCCCAGACCATCAGCGAACGAGTCAGCGGGCGGGTCGGCGAACGCGTCATCCCAGGGACTCCAGGGCTTGCCACAGCGCGTCTTGCGACGGTGCGGCCAGCGCGTTCAGGCGCCAGTGGCCGGGCAGGCCGAAGCTGCCGCAGTCGCGCACCGCCACACCGTGTTGGCGCAGTGCCGCGGCTGCGTCGCGCCAGCGCGGGGGCACTCGCGCGCAGACAAACGGTGCTGCGCCCGGCAGCGGCGCAAAGCCCCGATGTACCAGGCCGGCTGTCAGCGCAGCACGGGCATGGCCCAGCTGCGGCTGGCTGTCCGCCAGCCAGGCGACGGTGTCGGTCTCGCACCACGCGTGCAGCATGGCGACCGCATGCGCGCCGAGCGGCCACGAGGGCTCCAGCGCCTGCAGCCGGGCCATCAACGCGCCCGGCGCGTGGCGCGGCGCGATGGCGTAGGCACCCCGCACGCCGGTGAGCCCCAGCGCCTTGTTGGGCGTCCAAAGCTGGAACACGGCGTCGACAACCTCGGTGGTCCAGGGCGATCGGCCCGACAGGCGCAGCGGCGCGTAGGCGCGGTCGAGCACGGTGGGCACGGCCTGCAGGGGCGGCGGCACGGGATCGTCCTGCCCGCAGGGGCTGCCAGGGTCGGCGCACCAGCGCAGCGCGGGCGGGCCGCTGGCAGACGCAGCGGTGGCCACCACCACGGGCCGGCTCCAGGCCTGTGCGGCAGCCGCGTAGTCGCCATAGGCCTGCCGGGGCACGACCACAGGGCCGTCGTGCAACGCCAGCGCGGCGGCAGTGATGCGCTGGATGAATTCACTGGCGCTGGTTGCCACCAGCACCCGGTCGGGCGCCACACCGTGGTGTGCCGCCAGCCGCTGCCGCAAGGCTGTGTGCTGCGGGTCGGGGTAGCGCCGGGCATCGGCGGCCTGCACCGCCTGCCACGCGACCGGGCTCGGGCCCAGCGGGTGTGCACAGGTGGAGAAGTCGTGCGGCATCGCGCCGTGGGCGGCGGGCCCGCCATGGGTGCGTGGCGTCATGGGGGCTCGCTGGAAGAAGCCATCGCGACCAGCGCTGCAACGGCGATGGCACACGCCCAGGCTGCTGCGCGCCGGGCGATGGCCAATGCCTGCGCCACTGCCGTGGCCTCAGGTGCGGGCGCACCGGCATTGAGCCTGTAGACGCCAGGCTTGCCCAGGCTGATGCCCAGCCGCAGGGCCATCGTCGCCATGGGCCAGCCGCCGTTGGGCGAGGGGGTTCGCCGGGCCTCGCGCACCAGCTGGCGCACAGGCAGGCCAGGCCGCCACAGCAGCGCGGCCGTGATGCGTGCGGGCACCCAGGCCAGCACATCGTCGGCACGTGCGGCCACCTTGCCGGCCCATGACCAGCGGCCACGGTAGCCCCACATGGCATCCAGCGTGTTGGCCGCGCGAAAGGCCCAGGCCCCCGGCAGCCCGGCCACCACGAACCAGAAGAGCGGCGCCACCCAGGCGTCGTTCAGGTTCTCGGCCAGGGTTTCGATGGCGGTCTCGCGCACCGCGTGGGCATCGAGCGTGCTCACGTCGCGGCTGCACAGCAGGGCCACGCGGGCGCGGCCGGCGTCCAGGCTCTGCTGCAGGGCCGCTTCCACCGCGGCCACCTCGTCGTGCAGCATCCGAAAACTCATCGCCGGCTTCAGCAACAGCGCCGTCGCAGCGGCGGCCAGCCAGGGCGAGCTCAGCCGGCTCAGCGCCTGCTGAAACGCCCAAGCCAGACCAGCCACCGCGCCCACGGCCAGCACCCACGCCACGCCGCCAGCGACCAGCGCAGCCGCAGGTTGCAGGCGCAGCAGCACCGGCCCGAAGGGCATCACCGCGCGCCCGAACCAGGCCACCGGATGCCAGGCATTGCGTGGCTCGCCGAAGGCGCGGTCCAGCGCGGCAGCCAGAAGCAGGGTGAGGGCGGTCAGCATCGTGGAGGGCCCGCGCTCAGGCACCCTGCTCGGCGTCTGCCGGCGCCACCAGCGCCGGCAGGCGGGCGACCAAGCCGCGGCGCAGTCGATCCGGCCGCTGGCCCCAGGCCAGCCATCCATCCGTGCCCTGCGCGTGCTGGCGTGCCACTTCCAGCACGGCCTGCACGCAGTCGTCGTCGGGCAGCAACTCGCCAAACACATAGCTGGCCTTGCCCGGCGCCTGCAGTGCCACCGTGCAGCTGTGCGCGCACGCCCCGAGGCAGGCGATGCCCCGCAGCCGCGGGCCCGATGCCGGGTCGGGCGCGAAAGCCAGTGCATCCTGCACCCGCTCGAACAAGGCCTGTCCGGCGGCCTGGCCTTCGCGCGGCGCATCGGCCGGGCGACAGGTGGTGCAGACCAGCAGTTCGGTCACCGATTCCTGCGCCATGCCGTCAATCCTCGATGCCGCGCTGCGCGGGCACGCCAGCGTCGAAGTGGTGCTTGAGCTTGGTCATCTCCGTCACGGTGTCGGCCAGGTCGACCAGTTCCTGCGGGGCGCCCCGACCCGTGAGCACCACATGCACGTGCGCCGGGCGCTCGCGCAGGCAGGCCAGCAGCGCGGGCAGCTCGATCCAGCCGTAGCGCAGCGGGTACATCACCTCGTCCAGCACCACCAGGAAGTGTTCGCCCGCGCCGATGGCGGCGGCGGCCCGGGCCCAGCCCTGGCGGGCGAGCTCGGCGGAGTGCTCGAGGTCGCGGCTCTTCCAGCTGAAGCCGTCGCCCAGGCCCTCGATGGGCACGCCCAGCTGCTCGAACATGCGGTGCTCGCCGAATCGCGCCGAAGGCACCTTCATGAACTGGTAGATCTTCACCGCCTTGCCGCGGCCATGCGCGCGCAGCGCCAGGCCGAAGGCGGCCGTGCTCTTGCCCTTGCCGTGGCCGGTGTGGACGATGACGAGCCCGCGGCGCTCGCCTTGCGGCTTGGGCGCGTCGCGTGCGGTGGGCGGGGCTTCGATCTGCATGGGGTGTGGGTGGGTTTCGTTTTGGGTTCAGTCGCGTGGGATCAGTCGTCGAGGGCCAGCGCCACGCTGGCGCCGCCGGGAGCGGGGGACACGCGCACGGCACCCTGGAACACCTGCTCCAGCGCGCGGTGCAGATCGGGCGCTGCCGGCGTGCCAGTGGCCACCACGCGCCCGGCCTGCATGACCACCACCCGATCGGCCCGCAGCGCGATGGGCAGGTCGTGCAGCACCGTGACCACGGCGCGCTGGGCGCCGTCGGCCTGCGGTTGCGCCAGGCGCCGGAACAGCCGCGCCAGCGCCACCTGGTGCGGCGCGTCAAGGTGCGTGGTGGGCTCGTCCAGCAGCAGCACGGGCGCTTCGGTGGCCAGCACGCGGGCCAGCAGCACTCGCTGGCGCTCGCCACCCGACAGCGCCGTCAGCCGGCGGGCCGCCCAGGCGCTGCACTCGGTGGCGTGCATGGCCTGCGCCACCATCTCGGCATCGTGCCGGCTCAGCGTGCGCAGCAGGCCGCGCTGGGCGATGCGGCCCAGCGCCACGGTCTCGCGCACGCTCAGGTCGCCGCTGGTCTCGCCACTCTGCGCCAGCCACGCGACGCAACGGGCCCGCTCCGGGGCGGGCATCGTGTGCACCACCTGGCATTGCCCTTGCTCCTTCATTGGCACCCGCTGCAGCACCTGGCCGCCGGCCAGCGCCTGCAGCCCGGCCATCGCGCGCAGCAGCGTGGACTTGCCAGCGCCGTTGGGGCCGACGATGGCTGTCCAGCCAGGCGCAATCTGTGCCGTCACGCTGTGCAAGACATCGCGGCCGCCGAGTTGCACGCGAACGTCACGGGCTTCCAGGCAGGCCTTCATTGCAGGCCCCGGCGCCGCAGCAGCACAAACAGGTAGCTGCCGCCCACCACGGCCGTGACCACGCCCACCGGCAGTTCCTGCGGTGCCATCACGGCGCGGGAGATGACGTCGGCTGCCAGCAGCAGTGCCGCACCCATGACCGCACTCGCGGCCAGCAACCAGCCATGGGCGCCTGGCGCATGGCGGCGCACCAGGTGCGGCGCCACCAGGCCGACAAAGGCCACCAGCCCCACATGCGCCACGGCCAGCGCGGTGCTGGCACTCAGCAGCGCCACCAGCAGCAGCCGCACGCGCGGCAGGTGGATGCCCAGACTGGCCGCGCTGTCTTCACCCAGGGTCAGCGCGTCCAGTGCACGGGCGCGGTGCAGGGCCAGCGGCAGCAGCGCCGCCAGGCCCAGGGCCAGCAGGCCGATCGCGTCCCAGCCCAGGAAGCTGGTGCTGCCCAGCATGAAGGCCTGCTTGCCGCGCAGGGCGTCGGGCGAGGCCACGGTGACGAGGTCGCTCACGGCGCCCAGCAGCACCGCCACCACCACGCCGCTGAGCAGCAGCCGCGTGGTCTGTACCGTACCCTGCGCCAGCAGCAAGGTCATGGCCACGCCGGCCAGCGCGCCGCAGAAGGCCGCGGCCACCAGGCCCACACGTTCAAGCCACGCCATGGCCGCCAGGCTGACGCTGGCGCCGGCGATGGACACGCCCGCAAACACCAGCACCACCGCCAGCCCGGCACCGGCGGCCGAGCCGAGCAGGTAGGGGTCGGCCAGCGGGTTGCGGAACAGGCCCTGCGCGAGCGCGCCACCCAGCCCCAGCAGCGCGCCCACCAGGGCTGCGCCCAGGGTGCGCGGCGCGCGGATCTGGCCGACGATGAGCGCGGCCTGGTCGCCTTGCAGGTCGGCCCAGAACGCGGTGGGCGAGAAGCCCTGCGTGCCCGTGACCAGCCCCGCGACGGCGGCCATGGCCATCAGCGCCAGCATCGCCAGCGCCAGGCGGCGGCGGGCACGGGAGGCCGGGTCGGGCACGGCGGCGTCAGGCGTCAGGTCGGCCGACCTGTCGATGGTGGGGCCCGTGGTGCCGTCGGCCAAGGATCGGGCGCGCGGTGTCATCGACTTCACGGCCGGGACGGCTTTGCCGCTTCAGCAAGGGTGGCCAGGCACTCGGCCAGCACGGCCGCCGCCTCGCCCATGCGCGGGCCGGGCCGGATCAGCATCTCGTAGCGCGGCGTCTCGAAGCCGCAGCGCTGGTGGTGCGCGATGGCCGGAATGGTCTGCCAGCCCGGGCGCGCCGCCATCGCGGCCTGCTCGCGTTGCACGCCCATCATCACCTGCGGCTGTGCGCGCACCACGAACTCGGGGTTCAGCTTGGGGAAGGGGCCCAGGTCCGCCGGCACGATGTTGTCCATGCCCAGCAGCGCCAGCGTCTCGCCGATGAAGGAGCTGCGCCCGGCGGCGTAGGGACCGCCGCCGATCTCGAAGTACACGCGCTGCCCGCGCCGCGCCGGGGGCACGCGCTCGGCGGCGGCGGCGATGTCGCGCTGGATGCGCTGCCACACGCGCTCGCCCTCGGCAGGTGTGCCCAGCAGCGTGGCCAGCAGCACCAGCGTGCGGCGCACGTCGGCGTGCGTCTCGGACTTCAGGCGCAGCACCTTGAAGCCCAGCGCTTCCAGCCGGTCGATCGAGCGGGCCGAGGTGGAGGCCAGCACCACGTCGGGCTTGAGCGCCGCGATCGCCTCGATCTGCGCGTCGTCCAGCCCACCCAGGCGCGGCAGCGC
>CAZBUU010000083.1:0-15128 GCA_964495125.1 uncultured Rubrivivax sp. | reverse complement strand
GGCGCACGGGGCCGGTGCCCACCTTCTGCCCGATGGCCCGGCCTTCGGCCAGCACGGCGTTCTTCGTGCGGTCGCCCTTGATCCTGTACCGCTGCTCCACCTTGCCGGCGGACTGGCTCTTCACCGTCTCCGGTCGGGCCTGCAGGATGTAGAGCTGGCCATCGACGCCGTCCTTGCCCCACTCGATGTCCATCGGGCGGCCGTAGTGCTGCTCGATGATGACGGCATAGCGCGCCAGTTCCGTGACCTCGGCGTCGGTGAGCGAGTAGCGGTTGCGCTGCTCGGGCGGCGTGTCCAGCGTCTGCACCAGGCGCCCCGTGGCGGCCTTGTCCTCGGGGCTGGCAAAGGCCATGCGCTGCAGCTTGCTGCCCAGCACGCGGCGGATGACGGCGACGCGGCCGGCCTTCAGCGTCGCCTTGTGAACGTAGAACTCGTCGGGATTCACCGAGCCCTGCACGACGAGTTCCCCCAGGCCGTAGCTGCTGGTGATGAACACCACCTCGGGGAATCCCGATTCGGTGTCGATGGTGAACATGACGCCGGCCGAGCCGAGGTCGGACCGCACCATGCGCTGCACGCCGGCCGACAGCGCGACCTCGGCATGCGCGAAGCCCTTGTGCACGCGGTAGCTGATGGCGCGGTCGTTGTACAGCGACGCGAACACCTCCTTGATGCGGTGCAGGACGTCGTCGATGCCGGTGACGTTGAGGAAGGTCTCCTGCTGCCCCGCGAAGGATGCGTCGGGCAGGTCTTCGGCCGTGGCCGAGGAACGCACGGCGAAGCTGGCTTCCGGGCTGCCGTCCGACAGCCGCGCGAACTGTTCGCGGATGGCGGCTTCCAGCGCCGGCGGCAGCGGGGTGTCGACCACCCAGCTGCGGATCTCGGCGCCGGCCTCGGCCAGCGCGCGCACGTCATCGACGTTCAGCGCCTCGAGCTTGGCGTTGATGCGCGCGGCCAGGCCGCGGTGCTGCAGGAACTCTCGGAAGGCGTGGGCCGTGGTGGCGAAACCGCCGGGCACGCGAACCCCCGTGGCCGCCAGCTGACTGATCATCTCGCCGAGGCTGGCGTTCTTGCCGCCAACGACCTCGACGTCGGTCATTCTCAGGTGTTCAAACGGGGCGACCAGGGCGGTCGCCAGGTGGGTTGCAGACATGGGAAAGCTCCGTGATGTGGGAAAACCGGTGCTTCCGCGGCGTGCAACGGGCCCCATGCCCACGCCTGGGCTTTGTGATGTTCGACGTGCGACGGCGTGGGTTTCAATGCGGGGCCGGAGGGCGGAATGTTGAAAGTCATTCTAAGGACATCTTCCTTATGATGGCCCGAGGGCCGCTCCGGCCCGCCGCCCCTTCACCGTGAACCCATGCCCGAACGCACCGTGTTCTTCGTCTCTGACGGCACCGGCATCACCGCCGAGACCTTCGGCAACTCGATCCTCAACCAGTTCCCCGCACGGCATCGCCACATCCGCCGCCCCTTCATCGACACGGTGGAGAAGGCGCATGCCGTGGTGCTGGAGATCAACGAGACAGCCTCGCGCGAGGGCAAGCGGCCGGTGGCCTTCGTCACCCTGGTCAACGACGAGGTGCGCCATATCCTCTCCGGCGACAGCTGCAACGCCCTGGTGCTGGACATGATCCGCACCTTCGTCGAGCCGCTGGAGCAGGAGTTCGGCGTCAAGAGCAACCACCGCGTGGGCCGCTTCTCCGACGCCAGTGCCAGCCAGGAGTACCACGACCGCATCGAGGCCATCAACTTCAGCCTCGCGCACGACGACGGGCAGAGCTCACGCAACCTGGACATCGCCGACGTCATCCTGCTGGGCGTCAGCCGCAGCGGCAAGACGCCCACGAGCCTGTACCTGGCGATGCAGCACGGCATCAAGGCGGCAAACTACCCGCTGATCCCGGAAGACTTCGACCGCGGCCGGCTGCCTTCGGCCCTCTCGCCGCACAAGCGCAAGTGCTTCGGACTGACGATCGACCCCGAGCGGCTGTCGCAGATCCGCAATGAACGCCGCCCGGGCAGCAAGTACGCGGCGCTGACGAACTGCCGCTATGAGGTGGCCGAAGCGGAAAGCATGATGCGCCGCGAAGGCATCGCCTGGCTCAGTTCGACGCACAAGTCGATCGAGGAGATCGCCACCACCATCCTGCGCGACCTGCGCCCCGACCGGTTGATCTATTGATCGGCCTGCCGCGCGCTTTCGTACAGGCACACGGCCGCCGCGGCGGCCACGTTGAGCGATTCCTCCCCACCGGGCTGGGGGATACGCACGGTGAGCGCGCAGCGCGCCATCAGATCGAAATCCACGCCCTGCCCTTCATGCCCCAACACCCAGGCACAGGGGCGCGGCAGCGCGGCCCCGGGCAGCTCGGCCCCACCGTGTGAACTGGTGGCGACCAGCGGCACCCTCAACGATTCAAGTGCCGCGGGATCCAGCGACTCGACCAGGCGCAATGCGAAGTGCGCCCCCATCCCGGAACGCAGCACTTTCGGCGACCACAGCGCCGCCGTGCCCTTGAGCGCCAGCACCTGGGTGAACCCGAAGGCCGCGGCGCTGCGCAGGATGCTGCCGACGTTGCCGGCGTCCTGCAGGCGGTCCAGCACCACGGTGGGCGCAGTGGCGTCGATCTCGGGCGCGGCCGGCAGGTCGATGACGAAGCCGATCCGTGACGGCGACTCCAGGCCACTCAGACCGGTGAACAGCGCGTCCTGCACCAGTGCGACCTTGGGCGCCCAGCCCGCCAGGTCACGCAATTCCGGCTGGCGCCAGCCGGACTCGCTGACCACCGCCTGGGCTGCGGCGCGCTGCCGGGCACGCAGCGCCGAGCAGAGGTGGTCACCTTCGATCCAGGCTTGGCCGAACCGCCGATAGCCCGCCCCGTCCTGCGCCAGCTTGCGCAGCTTCACCAGCAGCGCGTTGTCGCGCGAGGTGATCACCAGCGGCTCGCTCACGCCCGCTCCATCGCGGCCCGCACGGGGGCGTAGCTGCGCCGATGCTCGGGACAAGGCCCCAGTCGCTGCAGCGCCTCCAGGTGCTCGGCCGTGGGGTAGCCCTTGTGGCCGGCAAAGCCGTACCCGGGGTGGCGCTCATGCAGCTCCTGGCACAGCCGGTCGCGCTGCACCTTGGCCAGGATGGACGCGGCCGAGATGGCGGCCACCTTGGTATCGCCCTTCACCACCGCCGCCACCGGCACCTTCAGGCGCGGCACGCGGTTGCCGTCCACCACCACGCGGTGCGGCGGCAGGCGCAAGGCTTCCACCGCGCGCTGCATCGCCAGCATCGTGGCGTGCAGGATGTTCAGCCGGTCGATCTCCTCGACACTGGCGCTGGCGATGGCGCAGCACAACGCCTTGGCACGGATCTCGTCGAAGAGCTTCTCGCGCCGCGCGGCGGTGAGCACCTTCGAATCGGCCAGGCCCCGGATGGGGTGCAGGTCGTCCAGGATCACCGCGGCCGCCACCACCGGCCCGGCCAGCGGCCCGCGGCCAGCTTCGTCGACGCCCGCGACGAGGCCCGGCTCGTCCCAGCCGAAGCCGAGTTCTTCAAGCCGAAATGACTTGCGCGATGGCATCGGTGGCGCAGCGCGCGGTGTCGCGCCGGAGCAGGTGATGGAGGTCCTCGAAGCGGCGTGCCACGGCCGCGCTGGCCGCGGCGTCGTCCAGCCAGCGCAGCGTGGCGACGGCCAGCGCGGCGGGGTGGCACTCTTCCTGGATCAGCTCGGGCACGACGAACTCGCGCGACAGGATGTTGGGCAGCCCCACCCAGGGCTGGTAGCGCATGCGCTTCATCAGCTGCCAGCTCAGGCCGTTCATGCGGTAGCCGATGACCATCGGCCGCTTGAAGAGCGCGGCTTCCAGCGTGGCCGTGCCGCTGGCGATGAGCGTCACGTCGCAGGCCGCGAGCGCGGCGTGCGATTGGCCGTCCAGCAGTTGCAGCGGCACGCCCGCTGCAAGTTCGGCGACGAGGGGCTCCACCAGCGCGCGCAGGCCCGGCGCCACGGGCAGCAGGAAACGGATGTCGGGCCGCTGCTGGTGCAGCCGCACCACCGCTTGCAGGAAGGCGGGTGCGATGTACTGGATCTCGGAGCGGCGGCTGCCGGGAAGCACGGCCACCACGGGGGCGTCGGTGCTCAGGCCCAGCGCGGTGCGGCTGGCTTCGCGGGGTGGCACGAGCGGGATGGCATCGGCCAGCGGATGACCGACGTAGGAGGCCGCCACGCCGTGGGCGCGCAGCAACTCGGGTTCGAATGGGAACAGGCACAGCACGTGATCGCAGCTGGCCGCCATCTTCTTCGCCCGCCCCCCGCGCCAGGCCCAGATCGACGGGCAGACGAAATGCACCGTCTTCAGCCCCGCTCGCTTCAGCCGGGCCTCCAGGCCGAGATTGAAGTCGGGCGCGTCCACGCCGATGAAGGCTGCCGGCCGCTCGGCCAGCAGCCGGTCGCCCAGCGCGTCACGGATGGCCTTGATGCCGCGGTAGTGCCGCAGCACTTCCACGTAGCCGCGCACGGCGAGCTTGTCGCTGGGCCACCAGGCCTCGAAGCCGTGGCCCGCCATGCGCGGGCCGCCGATGCCGGCGGTGTGCAGGTCGGGCCAGCGCGCGCGCAGGCCGCCCAGCAGCAGCCCGGCCAGCAGGTCGCCGGACGCCTCGCCGGCCACCATCGCCAGCTGCAGGCCCATGGTCAGCGGACGATGCCGCGGTCGGAAGCCGCCAGGAAGTCGAGCATCGCCGTCACGTCGATGTCGCCCCCTTCCACGGTACCCGCCAGCGCCGCGATGGCCTCGCGCGCCTTCTCCAGCGTCAGGCCCTCGCGGTACAGCAGGCGGTGGATCTGCTTGACGAGACCAATGCGCTCACGCGAGAAGCCGCGCCGGCGCAGGCCCTCGGCGTTGTAGCCGGCCACCGCCAACGGGTTGCCGGCAGCCGTCATGAAGGGCGGCACGTCCTGCGAGACGTGGCTCTGGAAGCCCAGCATCACGTGCGCGCCGACCTTGCAGAACTGGTGGATGCCCGACAGCCCGCCGACGATGGCCCAGTCGCCCACGTGCACGTGGCCGGCCAGCGTGGCGTTGTTGGCCAGCACCGTGTGGCTGCCGAGCCGCACGTCGTGCGCGATGTGCACGTAGGCCATGATCCAGTTGTCGTCGCCCACCCGGGTGACGCCATCGTCCTGCGCGGTGCCGCGGCTGAAGGTGCAGAACTGGAAGATGGTGTTGCGGTCGCCCACCACCAGCTGCGTGGGCTCGCCCCGGTACTTCATGTCCTGCGGCGCGCAGCCCAGCGCGGCGTGGGCGTGGATGACGTTGTCGCGGCCGATCTGCGTGGGCCCGTCGAGGGTGACGTGCGAGCCGATGCGCGTGCCCTCGCCCACCGTCACGCCGGGGCCGATCACGGCATAGGGACCGACGGTGACCGAGGCGGCCAGCTCGGCGCCGCGGTCGACGATGGCGGTGGCGTGGATCTCGGCCATCTCAGGGGCTGGCGACCTTGCGCATGGTGCACATCAGCTCCGCTTCCACGGCCAGCACGCCGTCCACCGTGGCACGCGTCTTGTAGCGGTAGATGCCGGCCTTGGCGCGGTCGATCTCGGCTTCCAGAATGAGCTGGTCGCCGGGGCCGACGGGGCGCTTGAAGCGGGCGCCGTCGATGCCGGCGAAATAGACCACCGTGTCGTCACCCGGGTCGGCATCCACCGCGTCGAACGAGAGAATGGCCGCAGCCTGCGCCAGCGCTTCGAGCATCAGCACGCCCGGCATCACCGGCCGCGCCGGGAAGTGGCCCATGAAGAAGGGCTCGTTCATGGTCACGTTCTTCAGCGCCCGGATGCGCTTGCCCTTGTCGATGTCGAGCACGCGGTCGACCAGCAGAAAGGGATAGCGGTGCGGCAGCTTGCGCAGGATGCCCTGGATGTCCATCGTTCTTGGCGTCGTCACGTCTTCTTCTCCAGGGCTCTCAGCCGCTCGCGCATCTGGTACAGCTGCCGCAGCGTCGCGGCGTTCTTCTCCCAGGACGCATTGTCATCGAAGGGGAACATGCCGCTGTACTGGCCCGGCTTCATGATCGAGCGGCTGATGACCGTGGCCGCCGTGATGTGCACGTGGTCGACGATCTCCAGGTGACCCAGGATGATGGCGCCGCCCCCCGCGGTGCAGTGCGCGCCGATGCGTGCACTGCCGGCCACGCCCACGCACCCGGCGAAGGCGGTGTGGCGGCCGACGCGCACGTTGTGGCCGATCTGCACCAGGTTGTCGAGCTTCACGCCGTCTTCCAGCACGGTGTCGTCCAGCGCACCGCGGTCGATGCAGGTGTTGGCGCCGATCTCGACATCGTCGCCGATGCGTACCGCGCCCAGCTGCTCGATCTTCTCCCAATGGGCGCCCTGCTCGTTCTTCGCCGGCGCGAAGCCGAAGCCGTCGGCGCCGATCACCGCACCGCCGTGCACGATGCCGCGGGCGCCGATGCTGCAGCCTTCGCCGAGCAGCGAACGCGGCTTCAGCCACGTCTGCGCCCCGACCGCCGCGCCAGGCCCGACATGGGCCTGCGCGCCGATCACCGCGCCTTCGCCGATCACCGCGCCGGCCCCGACGAAAGCCAAGGCGCCGATGCTGGCCGTCGCCGCGATGCGCGCGCCTTCTTCCACCACGGCCTGACGATGCACGCCGGGCTTCGGCGCCACGCGGGTCTGGCGCGCCCACCATTGCGTCAGCTTCGCGAAGGCGAGGTAGGGATCGGCACAAACGATCGCGGCACCCCGCGCCGCCGCGGCGTCGCGCATGGCGGGGCCCACGATCACGCAGCCGGCCGCCGTGGTGGCCAGCTGCGCCTGGTAGCGCGGGTTCGCGAGGAAGGTGATGGTGTCGGCGTCGGCAGCTTCCAGCGTGCCGATGCGGCCGACCTCGGCGGCGGGGTCGCCGATCAGTTCGCCGCCGAGGCGCGCACTGAGCTCACCGAGGCGCGCGCGCACGGTGGCCGGGCGCGGGCTTACTTGCCGGCCGGCGCAGCGCTCTGCGCGTTCAGCAGCTTGATCACCTTGTCGGTGATGTCGACGCGGCCGCTGGCGAAGACCACGTCCTGGAGGATGAGGTCGTACTTTTCGGTCTCGAAGATCTGGCGGATGACGCGGTTGGCCCGCTCCACCACCGCGGCCAGTTCCTCGTTGCGGCGCTGGTTCAGGTCTTCCTGGAACTCGCGGCGCTTGCGCTGCAGGTCACGGTCGGCGTCCACCAATTCGCGCTGGCGGCGGGTCTTCTCGGTCTCGGACAGCGTGGGGCCGTCCTTGTCCAGCTTGTCCGCCGCCGCCTTCAGCTTCGCCGCGGCGTCGTTGAGTTCGCGCTCGCGCTTGCTGAATTCGGCCTCCAGCTTTTTCTGCGCGTTCTGCGCCGGCAGCGCGTCACGCAGCACCTTCTCGCTGTTGACGTAGCCGATGCGGAGTTCCTGCGCGGCCACGGGACCGGCGGCAGCGAACAGGACGGCGGCAGCGAGCCACGCCACCGAGGAGAACTTCGCGAGCGTCTTCATCAGAAGGCAGTCCCGATCTGGAATTGGAAACGTTGGATTCTATCGTTGCGCTGAACCTTCAGAGGCTTGCCCCAGCTCAGCTTCAACGGGCCCACCGGCGAAATCCAGGACAGGCCGAAGCCGATCGAGGAACGGAACGAGTCCGTGGTGATCCGCTCGTCCTCGCGCCACACGTTGCCGGCGTCGGCGAACGCGAAGATGCGCAGGGACTTGTCGCTGCCCGTCCCCGGCACGGGGAAATACAGCTCGGTGTTGACGTTGATCCGCTTGGCGCCGCCGATGTAGGCGCCCGTCGGGTCCACCACGCCCAGCGAGCCCTGCTCGAAGGCGCGCACGGTGCCCAGGCCCCCGCCATAGAAGTTCTTGAACACCGGGAAGGGCTTGCCGCGCATGCCACGGCCCATGCCCACCTCGGCGTTCAGGCCGATCGACATGCGCCAGGGCAGCCCCCAGTACTCCTGGTACTGGGCGTTGGTGCGCGTGTAGGGCACGTCGCCGGCGAGGGTGTACTCGAAGTTCACGCGCTGGTAGCGGCCGGCGGTGGGGGTGATCACGCTGTCACGCGAATCGCGGGCCCAGCCGATAGTCAGCGGGAAGGAGTTCGTGTTGGCGCCGTACAGCACCCGGTAGTTCAGGTAGGACAACGGGATGCCGACGGAGGTGCCGATCTCCGTGCGCTCGTAGCCGATGCCGAAGAACACCGTGTCGTACTCGGAGAAAGGCACGCCGAAGCGCACCGAGGCGCCCGGGGTCTTCAGGTCGTAGGCCTCGCCCAGGCTGTTGTAGGGGCGGCTGGTGCGGTAGTAGACGTCGATGGCGCGCGAGATGCCGTCCACCGTCCAGTACGGGTCCACCGTGGACAGCACCACCGTGCGCTGGTACTTGCTCGTGTTCAGTTCGATGCCCAGGTAGTTGCCCGAGCCGAACACGTTCTCCTGCTTGATGGACGCTGTGAAGGTCAGCCGCTCGGCATTCGAGTAACCGGCCCCGATGAGCAGGTTGCCGGTGGGCTTCTCGGTGACGTTGATGACGAGGTCCACCTGGTCGGGAGAGCCCGGCACCTCGTTGGTCTCGATCTCGATGTCTTTGAAGAAGCCGAGGCGGTCGACGCGCTCCTTCGAGAGCTTGATCAGGCCGCCGTCGTACCAGGCGCCTTCCAGCTGGCGGAACTCGCGCCGCACCACTTCGTCGCGGGTGCGCGTGTTGCCGGCGACGTCGATGCGGCGCACGTAGACGCGGCGCTGCGGGTCGGCGGCGAAGACCACCGTCACCTGGCCGCGCGCCCGGTCGATCTCGGGCCGTGACTCGACGCGCGCGAAGGCGTAGCCGTAAAGGCCGAAGAGGTCGGTGAAGCGCTTGGTGGTTTCCGTGACCGCGTCGCCGCGGTAAGGCTGGCCCGGGCGCATGGCCACGAAGGCGCGGAAGTCGTTCTCCTTGCCCAGGTATTCGCCTTCCAGGCGCACACCGGTCAGCGTGTAGGGCTGGCCTTCCTTGACGGAAATGGCGATGGAGATGGTCTGCTTGTCGGGCGAGATCGTGACCTGCGTGGACTCGATGGCGAACTCGAGGAAGCCACGGTTCACGTAGTAGGCGCGCAGCTTCTCCAGGTCGGCGTTGAGCTTGCTGCGGGAGTAGCGGTCGCTCTTGCTGTACCAGGTGAACCAGCCGGTGGGCGTCAGTTCGAACAGGTCCAGCAAAGTGCCCTCGCTGAACGTGGTGGCGCCGACGATCCGGATGTCCTTGATCTTCGCAGCGTCGCCTTCGGTCATCGTGAAGGTCACGCTGACGCGGTTGCGCTCCATCGGCGTCACCGTGGTGACGACCTCGGCGCCGTAGAGGCTGCGGCTGAGGTACTGGCGCTTGATTTCCTGCTCGGCGCGGTCGATCAGTGCGCGGTCGAAGGGAAGTCCTTCGCCGATGCCGGCGTCCTTCAGGCTCTTGGTCAGCGGCTCCTTGTCGAACTCCTTCAGGCCGACGAAGGTGACACTGGCGATGATGGAGCGCTCGTCGCAGATGATGATGGCGACATCGCCCTCGACCTCGATGCGCACGTCCTTGAACAGGCCCGTGGCGAAGAGGGCGCGCAGCGCAGCCGAGCCCTTGTCGTCGGTGTAGGTGTCGCCGACGCGGAAAGGCAGTGCGGCGAACACGGCGCCCGGGTCCGTTCGCTGCAGGCCCTCGACACGGATGTCCTTCAGCACGAAAGGCGTGATGGCCCGCGCCTGCTGCGCGAAAGCCGCGCTGGCCAGCACGATGACCGCAGCCGCGACGGGGCGCACGCGGCCGGCCGGCCCGAACGGGAAATCAGGGAACATGGGGATCAGTGCAAGCCCAGCAGGCGGGCCACGTCGTTGAAGAGGGCGACCGACATCATCATCAGCAGCACGACGATGCCGCCGCGTTGCAGCCGTGCCAGCCAGGCGTCGGAGACCGGGCGGCCGGTGACGCCCTCGAAAATGTAATACATCAGGTGCCCACCATCGAGCATGGGCAACGGCAGCAGGTTCAGCACGCCCAGGCTGACGCTGACCAGGGCCAGGAAGCCCAGGAAGTCGGCCACGCCGAGCTTGACGGACTGGCCGGCGAAGTCGGCGATGGTCAGCGGGCCACTGAGGTTCTTCAGGGAGGCCTCGCCGATGAGCATGCGGCCCAGCATGCGCAGCGTCATCATCGAGACCTCGGCGGTGCGCTCGGCCCCTTTCCAGAGGCCGTCGAACACGCCGTGGTGCACCTTGACCATCACCGGCGCCTGGCCCGGCACGGCGTCGATGCGGCCGAAGGTCTTGCCACCCTCCTGCACCACGCGGGGCGTGACTTCGATCTCCAGCGACTGCCCGGCACGCTCGACGCGCAAGGCCACCGGCTGCGCCCGGCCCTCGCGCACGGACGCGCGCACGGCATCGACGATGTGCTGTGCGTCGGCGATGGCCGTGCCGTTGATGGCCAGCACGCGGTCACCCAGGCGCAGACCCGCCTTTTCGGCCGGGCCGCCGGCCTTGACTTCGCCGAGCACGGGTTCACGCCAGGGCGCCCCCAGTCCCACCTTCGCGGCGAAGGCGGCATCGACCTCGCGGGTCTCGATCTGGGACAGGTCCAGGGTCAACGTGCGCGAGCCGCGGCCGTCGCGGTCGGTCACTTGCAACTGCACCGACTGGCGGTGCAACGCGGCCTGAACGACCTGCCAGCGCAGGTCGTTCAGAGAGGCCACGTCGCGCCACTCGTCGCCCCCCGGCGACCAGGCGCGCACCCAGTCGCCGGCGCGCAGGCCTGCGCGCTCGGCGGCGCTCGAGGCTGCCGGGGGGCCCACCAGCGCCTTGGGTTCGTCCAGGCCGATCCAGTGCGCCCCGGCGTAGAGCAGCACGGCCAGCAGCAAGTTGGCCAGCGGGCCTGCAGAAACGATGGCGGCCCGCTGCCACAGCGGCTTGCGGTTGAAGGCCTGGCTCAGCTGCGAGGCGGGCACGGCCTCCTCACGCTCGTCCAGCATGCGGACGTAGCCGCCCAGGGGCAGCAGGCAGACGACGAACTCGGTGGCGTCCGGGTGGGCCTGCCGGCGCCACAGGACGCGACCGAAGCCGACCGAGAAGCGCAGCACCTTGACGCCGCAGGCGACGGCGACGCGGTAGTGGCCGTACTCGTGCACCACCACCAGGACGCCCAGCGTCAGCACGAAGGCCCACACATTGTCGAAGCTCACCGGGCCAGGTCCTTCATGAGTTCGGTGGCCACGGCGCGGGCACGCTGGTCCAGCGCGATCAGGTCGTCGAGACCGTGGTCTTCGGCAAGCGCGGGCGTCACGCGGTCCAGGGTGCGGGCATTCAGCGTGTGAATCGTGGTGAAGCCAATGGTTCCCGCCAGGAAGGCGGCCACGGCCACTTCGTTGGCGGCATTCAGCACGGCCGTGCTGCCAGCCGGTCCCGCCAGCGTGTCCCAAGCGAGTTGCAGGCCGGGGAAGCGGCGAGCATCCGGTGGCTCGAAGCTGAGGGCGCCGAGCTGGGTGAAGTCCAGACGCGGCGCGCCCGATTCGATGCGCTCCGGGAACGACAGGCCGAAGGCGATCGGCACCTTCATGTCAGGGGTGCCCAGTTGCGCCAGCACACTGCCGTCGCGGCACACCACCATGCTGTGGATGATGCTCTGCGGGTGAATGACGACGCGGATGCGGTCGGGCGCGAGGTCGAACAGCCAGCGCGCCTCGATGACCTCCAGCGCCTTGTTCATCATGGTCGCGGAGTCGACCGAGATCTTGCGCCCCATCACCCAGTTCGGGTGGGCCACGGCCTGCTCGGGCGTGATGCCGTGAAGGGTGTCGGGGTCGCGCTGCCGGAAGGGGCCACCGCTGGCGGTGAGCACGATGTGGTCGATGCGACGCGCCCAGGCGCCGCGGTCCTCGGGCAGGCACTGGAAGATGGCGGAGTGCTCGCTGTCGATGGGCAGCAGCGTGGCCCCGCCCTCCTGCACGGCACGCATGAACAGGCTTCCGCCGACCACCAGGGCTTCCTTGTTGGCCAGCAGCAGCCGCTTGCCGGCACGCGCGGCGGCCATGCAGGGGGGCAAACCGGCAGCGCCGACGATGGCGGCCATGACACTGTCGACATCGCCGGCGCACGCGAGCTCGGACAAGGCCTGCGCCCCCACCGCCACCTCCGTGGCCAGGCCACGCTCGGCCAACGCGGCCCGCACGGCGGCGGCGCGCGCCTCGTCGGGCACCACGGCGACGCGGGGGGTGAAGCGTTCGCACTGCGCCACGAGTTCGTCGGTGCGCTGGTAGGCGCTGAGGCCGACAACCTGGAAGCGTTCCGGGTGGCGGGCCACCACGTCGAGCGTGCTGGTGCCCACGGAGCCGGTGGAGCCCAGGATCGCCAGACGCTGCACGCCGGCGCTCATCGGGCCGCTCCCAGGCTGACCAGCGCCAACGCGGCGGGCAGCACTGGCAGCAACGCATCGACGCGGTCCAGCACGCCCCCGTGCCCAGGCAGCAGCCGGCTGCTGTCCTTGGCACCGGCCGCGCGCTTGACCAGCGACTCGATGAGATCACCGACGACGCTCAGCCCGCACAGCACGCCCAGTGCCGCCAGCAGACCGACCAGCCCGAGAGCCGCCAGCAGCCGCGAGTAGACGCTGGGCCCGTCGAAGTGCCCCAGGCCGTCGAGCCAGATCCACAGCAAGGCCAGCAGGCCCACGCCCAGGGCGCCGGACCACACGCCTTCCCAGCTCTTGCCGGGGCTGATGGAAGGCGCCAGCTTGCGGCGGCCGAAGGTCCTGCCGCCGAAATAGGCAGCCACGTCGGCCATCCACACCAGGCACAGCACGGACAGCATGAAGTTGATGCCGATGCCGCGCGCCTGCGCGATGGCCAGCCACGCCGCCCAGAGCACCACCAGGCCCAGCACCCAGCGGGCTGCACGCGGCAACCGGGGCCAGGCCGCGGGGCCGCTGCGCAGCCCGATGGCGGCCGCGACGACCCAAAGGCCGCCGACGACCCACCACAAGGCCGCCGGCGCCTGGCGGGCCCAGCCCGACAGGAACGCAGCGACGCCCCCCAGGGCCACGGCGGCGCCCATGGCCCAGGAGAGTCCTGGGCTCGCCTGGTTCAGCCGGCCCCACTCCCAGCCTCCTGCGGCCATGAGCGCCAGCGTCAGCAGCGCGAAGGGCCAGGGGTTGGAGGTCGACAGCGAAGCCAGCAGCAGGGCCACGAGGACGACGGCGGTGATGATGCGCTGTCCGAGCATCCGCCTCAGGCGCCTTCGGCCACGACCTGGTTCGGCCGGATCATGCCGAAGCGGCGGTCGCGCTGGGCGTAGGCATTGAGGGCGGCGTCGATCTCGGCTTCACCGAAGTCGGGCCACAGGCATTCGGTGAAGAAGAGTTCCGAGTAGGCGGCCTGCCAGAGGAGGAAGTTGCTGATGCGCATCTCGCCGCCGGTGCGGATGAACAGGTCAGGGTCGGGCGCGAAGCTCAGAGCCATGTTGCGCGCGAGCCAGGCCTCGTCGACGTCTTCGGCCTTCACGCCCAGTTCGATGGCGCGTCGGCAGGCCTGGACGACATCCCAGCGACCGCCATAGTTGAAGGCCACCGACAGCGTGATTCGCTGGTTGTGCTGGGTGAGCGTCTCGGCGTGTTCCCAGGCCTTGCGCAGCTTGTCGGACACGGCCTCGCGGTCACCGACGATGCGGATGCGCACGCCGTCGCCGGCGAGCTTGGTGAGGTACTTGGAGACAGCCACCAGCACCAGGCTCATGAGGCCGGAGACCTCTTCGCTGGGGCGCTTCCAGTTCTCGGAAGAGAAGGCGAAGACGGTGAGGTACTCGACGCCGCGGTCGGCGAAGGCGTTGACGGCTCGCACGAGGGCATCGACACCCTGCTTGTGGCCGAAGAAGCGCGGCATGTAGCGCTGGCGCGCCCAGCGCCCGTTGCCGTCCATCACCAGCGCCACGTGCCGCGGCACCGACGCCGAGGCGAGGCCATTTGCCGCGCCGGAGTGGGAGGTGGAGAGATCGGACATGGGCGGGCGCCTTCGTGATGGCAGCGTCAGACCGCCATCACCTCCGCTTCCTTGCCCTGCACCAGGCGGTCGATTTCGGCGATGGTGCGGTCCGTCAGGCGCTGCACCTCGTCCTGCGAGCGGCGCTCGTCGTCCTCGGTCACGGCCTTGTCCTTGAGCAGCTTCTTCAGGTGCTCGTTGGCCTCGCGGCGCACGCCGCGGACGTGGATCTTGGCTTCCTCGCCGGCATGGCGAACGACCTTGGTGAGTTCCTTGCGGCGCTCTTCGGTCAGCGCGGGCATCGGGACACGAAGCAGGTCGCCCTGCGACGACGGGTTCAGGCCCAGGTCCGACTCGCGGATGGCCTTCTCGATCTTCGCGGCCATGCCCTTTTCCCAGGGCTGCACGCTGATCGTGCGCGCATCGAGCAGCGTGACGTTGGCCACCTGGCTGATCGGCACCTGGCTGCCGTAGTAGTCGACGTGCACCTGGTCCAGCAGGCCCGGGTGGGCGCGGCCGGTGCGGATCTTGTGCAGCTCGTTCTTGAAGGCCTCGACGGACTTGGCCATCTTGGTCTCGGCCGTCTTCTTGATGTCGGCGATGGTCATGGGGAACGGTTCTCCTCAGACGTGGACGAGGGTGCCCTCGTCCTCACCCAGCGCCACACGCTTGAGCGCGCCGGGCTTGAAGATGCTGAACACCTTGATCGGCAGCTTCTGGTCTCGGCACAGCGCGAAGGCGGCACCGTCCATCACCTGCAGGTTCTTCTGGATCGCTTCGTCGAAGCTGATGCTGGTGTAGCGCGTGGCCGTGGGGTCCTTCTTGGGATCGGCCGTGTAGACACCGTCGACCTTGGTCGCCTTCAGCACGATCTCGGCACCGATCTCGGCGCCGCGCAGCGCTGCGGCCGTGTCGGTGGTGAAGAAGGGGTTGCCGGTGCCGGCAGCGAACACCACCACCTTGCCCTCCTCCAGATACTGCAGCGCCTTGGGCCGCACATAGCTTTCCACCACCTGCTCGATGGCGATGGCCGACATCACGCGGGCGGTGACCCCTTCCACGCGCATCGCGTCGGCCAGGGCCAGCGCGTTCATCACGGTGGCCAGCATGCCCATGTAGTCGGCG
>CAZBUU010000082.1:12369-15145 GCA_964495125.1 uncultured Rubrivivax sp. | reverse complement strand
CTGGGCAGCAGCGGCGAAGGCGCGATGCCGCTGCTGTCGTCGCCCGACGGCAAGGGCTGAAGCCGCCGTCCGGCATGGGCGCACCGCGACAGCCGCGTCCTTCAGTCGACAGACTGGATGATGGCCGCCGCGGTGGCATCCATCTTTGCCCGTACGCTGGAGGCCAAGGTTTCCGACTCGTTGTAGTGCGCCATCAGGTCCTCGATCTCGAAGTTGCCGAGCCGGTCGTCCGGATCGGGCGGCTCATCAAGGACCTCGTTCCTGCTCCAGGCGCTGAAAGAAAGCCTTCGGAGGACGGCGTTCGCTTCGTCCAGCCTCGCCTTCGCATGCTCATAGTGAGCGGCCGCCGCAGCGAGCCGGACGCCCGTCCGGCCGTCCAGGGCTCGAAGCGCCTCGGCCACGTGGCCCCACACGCGCCTGTGAAAGGTGGTTTGCCGGATCAAGGCGTCCGCCCGGGGATCGTTCGACGCGATCTGCACGCGCGGCTCGGGCAGGCCCATGCGGTTTGGCAAGGGCGGCTGCGTCAGCTCCGCCAGGCGGGGCGGGGCCACCCAGGTGTCGTTCGAAGGCTGCTGCGGCATGAGCGGTACGCGCAGTTCGAGCGCACCCGTGCCGTTGGGCAGCCGCGGCTGCACCGGTGGCACCTGAATCCGGGGCGGCGGCGCCGCAGGGAGTGCGGCGTCGGGAAACGCCGCGGCCGCGGCGTTCAGCGAGGCCACCGCCAGCCGCAGCCTCCGATCCATCGCCGCCAGGTTGGCGCGCAGGTCGGGCGGGTCCTTGGGTTGTGGCTGCCTGGCCAGCGCGGCGTAACGGGTGGCCAGCGCGGACAGGCGGCTCGCCTCCCGGGTGGCCTGCGTCTTGTACATCGCCATGACGCGAAGCTCCACGTCGGTGAGCGCCCGCGACGCCCGAGCGGCGTGGGGCCAGCACCAAGCCGCCGCGGCCAGCCCCAGTCTGCGACGTGTGATCATGTTCAGCCCTTTCGAGACGGCAGCCCGGCACCGGTGCAAGGCGGTGTCCGATGGTGCCCGGCGCCTGCCCCGGCCGGCCATCCCCAAGACGGGCCGGTGCGTCCGGCACAGGCCGTGGCGCTCGGGTTCCCCGCTCTCAGCCCATGACCCGGTTGCGACCGCCGCGCTTGGCGGCGTAGAGCCGTTCGTCGGCGGCGCCCAGGAGGTCGCGCGCCGTGGCCATCGAAGGCACGAGCGCGGCCACGCCCAGCGAGGCTGTCTGCCGGTGCATGACCAGCCCGCCGCTGGAGACGTCGCGCAGCTCGAACAGCCGGCTGGCCACGGCGCGCCGCATGCGCTCGGCCAGGTCCACGGCGGTGGCGAGGTCGGTGTCGGGCAGCACGGCCGCCAACTCCTCGCCGCCCATGCGGCCCAGCACGTCGGTCGGCCGCACGGCCGCCTGCACAGCCGTGGCCACGCCGCGCAGCACTTCGTCGCCGGCGTTGTGGCCGAAGCGGTCGTTCACGGCCTTGAACTGGTCCAGGTCCAGCACCACCACGGCCAGCGGCCGGCTGCCGCGCCGCGCCAGCTGCACCTCGCGCTCCAGCGTCTCCAGCAGGTACTTCTTCGAGTAGCAGTCGGTGCCGGCGTCCACCGTGGCCAGGCGGTACAGGCGGTCGTGCAGCAGCGCGTCCAGGCTGTGGCGTTCGTAGAACTTGAAGAGCACGTTGCCCAGGCGCAGCACGTCGCCGTCCTTCACCGGCAGCGGCATGTCGACGCGGCGGTCGTTGAGCCAGGTGCCGTTGCTGGAGCCCAGGTCGTGCAGCCAGATCTGGCCGTCGCGCTCGCGCAGTTCGGCGTGCAGGCGGCTGATGCCGGCGCTGTCCAGGCACAGCTCGCAGTTGGGGGCGCGGCCGATGACCAGGCGTTCACCCACCATCGCGTGCCGCGTGCCGGCCTGTTCGCCGTTGACGTGCACCAGGCTGTGGCGGCGCTGCGCCGCATCGCCCAGCGCCGCGAACAGCGACACCTCGGCCTTGTTCAGGCGCAGCGTGGAGTGGTCCCAGGGGGCCGGGCGCTCGACGGGCCCGGCAGCGGGCGCGGGCAGGGTCGTCGGTGCGGGCATGCGCATGCGCCGTTATCGACGCCCGCGCGCCGGGCTTGACCCCCGCAACAGTGCCTTGGCCGTGTCAGTTGTCGCGCAATGCGGCGGCGGCGCGCAGCCGGCCGACCTCGATGCCGTTCCAGTTCGTCAGCGCCAGGTCGCTGAAACCATGCAGGAAGGCGGCGTCGCCGTCGGCCAGGGGCAGCAGGCGTTCCAGCAGCGCAGCCAGCGCCACCTCGCAGGCGCGCGAGGTGTTGCCGTCGTCCATCTTCAGCGCGATGCCCACACCCAGCTCGGGCAGGGCGGCGCAGTACATGCCTTCGGCGCCCACCTTGCAGAAGACGCGTTCGCCGAAGCGTTCCATCACGCGGCTGTCCATGCGACCGCTGCCGGCCACCATGTGCGGTGCGCGTGCCACGGCGGCGCGCAGCCGCGCGGCGGCCCGGGCGTGGCCCGGCCGCAGGCCGAGGCCCGTGCCCACCTTCGCGAAGGCGTGCGCCAGGTGGCGCAGCGGGATGGCGTAGGTGGGGATGGAACAGCCGTCGGTGCCGGTGGGCGTGTTGGCCAGGTCCCAGCCGGTGGTGGCCTGCAGCGCCGCGCTCACCTCGCGCATCACGGCGTGGCCGGGCTTCACGTAGCCGCTGAGGAAGGCGCGGCGGTCGCCGTCCCCCGCCAGCCGGCAGCCCAGGCACACGAAGCCGGCGTGCTTGCCCGAGCAGTG
>CAZBUU010000082.1:0-12359 GCA_964495125.1 uncultured Rubrivivax sp. | reverse complement strand
TGTTGTGCAGGGCGCTGGGCGAGCGGCCCTCGCGCACGAGGGCCTTCATCGCGCCGTCGTGGTAAGGCCAGTGCGCGCCGCATTCCAGCGCCGTGGCGTCCAGGCCGACCTTGGCCAGCATGGCCGCGGCGGTGGTGGCGTGCGGGGCCTCGCCGCCGTGCGACGCGCAGGCCAGCGCCAGCTCTTTGTCGCCCAGGCCGAAGGCGTCGGCCGCGCCGCTCTCCACCAGCGGCAGCGCCTGCAGCACCTTCACGGCGGAGCGTGGGAACACGGGGCGGTCGATGTCGCCGAAGGCGGTGTGCACGCGGCCTTCGGCGTCCACCACGGCGAAGGCGCCGCGGTGCAGGGATTCGGTCACGCCGCCGCGCAGCGCTTCGACGAGGATGGGGTTGGCAGTCATGGCAGCACTGTAGCGGCCCCAGCGGCCCATAAAGTCGCCGGATGCCCTTGTCCGCCCTGGCGCTGGTGCTCGTCGCCGCTCTCCTGCATGCCATCTGGAACATCGCCGCCAAGCGGGCCGGCGGAAACGTCCACCTGCCGCTGCTCAGCGGCATCGTCGTCGTCACCTTCTGGCTGCCGCCGGCGCTGTGGTTCGCGCTGCGCGAACTGGCGAGTTGGACGCCCACGGCCTGGGCGCTGGTGCTGGCCAGCGCCATCGTCCACCTGCTGTACTTCCAGGCGCTGCTGAAGGGCTACCGCGTGGCCGACCTCACGGTGGTCTATCCCGTGGCGCGCGGCACCGGGCCATTGGCCAGTGCTGTGGGTGCGGTGCTGTTGCTGGGCGAGACCATGAACCTCACGGGTGCTGCGGGCGTGGCCCTGGTCTGCGCCGGCGTCTTTCTGGTGGCCGGCGGGCCGGCGTTGTGGCACGCGCCCGACCGTGCCCGTGTGCTCGCCGGCCTGCGCTGGGGCGCGATCACCGGCTTGCTGATCGCCGCCTACACGGTGCTGGACGGCTACACCGTCAAGGTACTGCTGGTGAGCCCGGTGCTGTTGGACTACTTCGGCAACGCGCTGCGCCTGCCCTTCTTGCTGCCCACCGCGCTGCGCGACCGCGCCGGCTTCCGCGAGGCCTGCCGCCAGCATTGGCGTGCCGCGCTGGCCGTGGGCGTGCTGGGGCCGGCGGCCTACACGGGCGTGCTGTTCGCGATGCAGCTGGCGCCGCTGTCGCACGTGGCACCGGCGCGCGAGGTGTCGATGCTGTTCGCCGCGCTCATCGGCGGGCACCTGCTGGCCGAAGGCGCGCGCGGCTGGCGCGTGGCCGGCGCCGGCTGCATCGCGCTGGGGGTGGTGGCTTTGGCGCTCGGCTGAGAATGCCCGCATGACGCAACAGCTGCTCGGCGTGGACTTCACCAGCGCACCCACGCGCCGCAAGCCCGTCACCGTGGCGCGCGGCAGCCTGCATGGCGCCGTGCTGCGGCTGGACCGCATCGATGCCTTGCCCACGATGGCCGGCTACGAGGCCCTGCTCGCCGAGCCCGGCCCCTGGCTGGGCGCCTTCGACTTCCCCTTCGGACTGCCGCGCGCCTTCGTCGAATCGCTGGCCCTGGGCCACAGCGCCGCCGAGGTGATGGCCGAAGTGCAGCGCCGCTGCGCCACGCGCATGGACTTCCGCGCGCTGGTCGATGCCTGGGGCAACGGCCGCCCGGCGGGCCAGCGGCTGGTGCACCGCGTGGCCGACGGCGCCCTGCCCGGCGTGAGCTCGACGAGCCCGCTGCAGACGCGCTACGTGCCCGTCGGTTTCATGTGGTTCGAGGGCTTCTCGCGCCTGCTGGCGGCCGGCGTGTCGCTGCCGCGTCTGCGCGAGAGTGCCGACCCGCGCGTGGCGCTGGAGGGCTACCCGGGGCTGCTGGCTTTCGAACTGATCGGCCGGCGTTCGTACAAGAACGACGACAGTGCCGAGCGGCTCATCGCCCGCAAGGACATCGTCGACGCGCTGGAGCAGGGCCGCACGCGCCTGGGCCTGCGCCTGAAGCTCACCCACGCCATGCGCGACGCGCTGGTGGACGACGCCGCCGGCGACCGGCTGGACGCCGTGCTGTGCCTGCTGCAGGCGGGCTGGGCCGCCACCCGGCCCGGCCAGGGCCTGCCGCCGAAGGTGGACCCCGTGGAAGGCTGGATCCTCACCGCCTGAGGCGGCCGTGCTCAGCGGTAGAACAGGTGCGACTTGCCGCGGTAGTGCTGCGTGCTCTCGCACAGGCCCACCACCTCGGGATAGACGCGCTTGAAGACGCGGTGGTCGAAGGTGGCACTGCCGTACATGCGCAGGTAGCACTCGGCGCAGGCGGCCAGGCCCAGGGCCTTCTCGCGCCGCTTCTCGTCGCGGTACTCGGTGACGGCCTGCTGGGCGGCCTCGCGGTAGGTGGTGACGCGGTCGCGTGTGAAGATGAGGTCGCCGTCGTCCAGCATGCGCGGCGCCAGCTTCGCGTGCATGACGTCGATCTTGCGGTCCACGCCCACGTTCACCTGCTGCGGCAACAGCTTGGTGGCGCCGGCGTGCACCTTCAGCCGCTCGTAGCCGTCGCGCAGGAAGGGCGTGTCCCTGCAGGCCTGAACCAGGGCCGTGGCCAGGCCCAGGTTGCACAGGTGCGCGGCGTCGGCGCGCGTGAACATCGTCGTCGGCTTGTTCACCACCTCGGGGTCGTGGGCGACGAAGTCGCTGTAGGTGGCGGTGTCGTCGCTGCGCATGCCGCTGCCGATCTGGTCGGTGGCCTTGGCCAGCACGAAGGCCGAGTGCGCGACGGTGGGCCGCTGCTGGGCGGCGCGCAGGCGGTTGATTTCCGAGACGACGATCTTCATCGTCACCAGGTAGTAGAAGAAGCCCTCGGTGCGCAACAGCGCGTGCGCTTCCAGCTCGTCGCCCAGTCGACCTGCGAAAACCGGCAGGTTGGGCTTGCCTTCGGTGTGGCGCCGGCCCACGGGGGCGGCGGTCTTCGGTGGGGGCTTCGTCACGGCTTTCGGGTGCGGCGAGCCAGTATGCGCCGGGCCGGCGGCGCGCCTCTCGTCGGAACTGGGGAGACGGCCTGCGCCATCATCGGCGCGATGCCCCGCAGACCGCCGCCCCGCGCACCTGCCAATCCCGCCGCCGACGCCTGGTTCGCCGCGCGCGGCTGGGAGCCCTTTCCCTTCCAGCGCGAGGTCTGGGCCGCCATGGCCGCGGGCGAGAGCGGCCTGCTGCACGCCACCACCGGCAGCGGCAAGACCTATGCGGTGTGGATGGGCGCCTTGTCGCGCGCCCGTGCCGGCACCGGCCTGCAGGTGCTGTGGATCACGCCCATGCGTGCCCTGGCCGCCGACACCACGCGCGCGCTGCAACTGCCGCTGCCCGACATGGCACCGGCTCTCGCCGTCGGCCAACGCACCGGTGACACGCCCAGCGCCGAACGCGCACGCCAGGACAAGCGCCTGCCGGCCGCGCTGGTGACCACGCCCGAGTCGCTGAGCCTGATGCTCACGCGCGAGAACGCCGCCAGCCTGCTGGGCGGCGTGCACACCGTCATCGTCGACGAATGGCACGAGCTCATCGGCAACAAGCGCGGCGTGCAGGTGCAGCTGGCGCTGGCGCGGCTGAAGCGCTGGAATCCGCCGCTCGTGGTGTGGGGCCTGTCGGCCACGCTGGGCAACCTGGACGAAGCGCAACTCACGCTGTGCGGCTCGGGCGGCCGGCGCGTGCAGGGGCGGCTGGACAAGTCGTTGCTCATCGACACCCTGCTGCCGCACGAGCCGGGCCGCTTCAGCTGGGGCGGCCACCTGGGCGCGCAGATGTTGCAGCCGGTGGTGGCCGAGATCGAAGGCAGCAGCACCACGCTGGTTTTCACCAACACCCGCAGCCAGGCCGAGATCTGGTACCAGCTGATCCTGGCCGAGCGCCCCGGGTGGGCCGGCATCGTCGCGCTGCACCACGGCTCGCTGGACCGCGAGGTGCGCGAATGGGTGGAGGCCGGGCTGAAGGAAGGGCGGCTGAAGGCCGTGGTGGCGACCTCGTCGCTGGACCTGGGTGTGGACTTCCTGCCGGTGGAACGGGTGCTGCAGATCGGCAGCGCCAAGGGCGTGGCGCGGCTGCTGCAGCGCGCCGGCCGCAGCGGCCACGCGCCGGGCCGGCCCAGCCGCGTGACGCTGGTGCCCACCAACACGCTGGAACTGGTGGAAGCCGCGGCCGCTCGCCGTGCCGCGCTGGCCGGGCGCGTGGAGGCGCGAACATCGCCCGAGAAACCGCTGGACGTGCTGGTGCAGCACCTCGTCACCGTGGCCCTGGGTGGTGGTTTCACGGTTGACGAGCTGTATGCCGAAGTGTGCGGCACGCGAGCCTACCGCGATCTCACCCGCAACGAGTTCGCCTGGGCGCTGGCTTTCGTCGAACGCGGCGGCGACAGCCTGCACGCCTATCCCGAGTACCACCGCGTGCAACTCGTCGAAGGTGTCTGGCGCGTGCCCGATCGCGGCATCGCCAAGCGCCACCGGCTGCAGGTGGGCACCATCGTCAGCGACGCCTCGATGGCGGTGAAGTGGCAGAGCGGCGGCACCATCGGCCAGATCGAGGAGAGCTTCATCGCGCGCCTGAACAAGGGCGACCACTTCGTCTTCGCCGGGCGCGTGCTGGAGTACATCCGCACCCACGACATGGCGGCCTATGTGCGGCTGGGCAGCAAGAAGAAGGGCGTGGTGCCGGCCTGGTCGGGCGGCAAGATGCCGCTGTCCAGCGAGATGGCGGCTTCGGTGCAGGAACTGCTGGACGGCGCCGCGCAGGGTGACTTCTTCGATGTCGAGATGCAGGCGGCGCAGCCCATGCTGCGGGCGCAGGAACGCCTGTCGCAGCTGCCGCGGCGCGGCGCGCTGCTGGTGGAGCAGTTCCACTCGCGCGAAGGCCACCACCTGTTCCTGTACCCCTTCGCCGGCCGCAACGTGCACATCGGCCTGGCGCAACTGCTGGCGCTGCGGCTGGCCAAGGCCGAGCCCAACACCTTCTCGCTCAGCGTCAACGACTACGGCCTGGAGATCCTGGCGGCCAAGCCCGTGCAGATGCCGGACGCGCTCTTCAGCACACAGGACCTGATGGACGACGTGCTGGCCAGCCTGAACTCGGGTGAACTGGCGCAGCGCCGCTTCCGCGAGATCGCGCGCGTGGCCGGGCTGGTGTTCGGCGGCTACCCGGGCGCGCCCAAGAGCATGCGCCAGCTGCAGGCGTCGAGCAGCCTCTTCTACGAGGTCTTCCGCAAGTACGACGCCGGCAACCGGCTGCTGGGCCAGGCCGAGAGCGAGGTGCTGTCGCAGGAACTCGAACTCGGCCGCCTGCGCGCCACGCTGCAGCGCCTGGCCGCGCTGCCGCTGGCCCTGGTGGCGCTGCAGGCGCCCAGCCCCTTTGCGCTGCCGCTGATGGTGGAACGGCTGCGCGAGCAGCTCTCCACCGAGAAGCTGAAAGACCGGCTGGATCGCCTGCTGGCCGAGTCGGAAGCCGCGCTCGTGGAACCCGCCGCGCCCGCGCGACGCCGGCGCCGCTAGCATCGCGGCCATGCGTTCCGCATTTGCCTTCATCACCTGCCTGCTGCTGGCCGCGCCCGTTTGCGCCGCCGAGGACCCGCTCCAGCGGCTGGCGTGGCTGGCCGGCTGCTGGCGCGCCGAGGGGGCCGAAGCCGGCTCGGGCGAACAATGGCTGGCGCCGGCCGGCGGCACGCTGCTGGGCGTGAGCCGCACGGTCAAGAGCGGCACCACGGTGGCGCACGAGTTCATGCAGATCCGCCGCAACGCCGAAGGCAACGTGGTCTACGTCGCGCAGCCCTCGGGCCAGGCCGAGGCCAGCTTCACCCTGCAAGCCGGCGCAGCCGCCGAAGCGGTGTTCGAGAACCCGCAGCACGACTTCCCGCAGCGCGTGATCTACCGCCTGGAAGACGGCGGCCGCTTGCGCGCCCGCATCGAGGGCCTGCGCAACGGCCAGCTGCGTGGCATCGACTTCCCGCTGCAGCGCGTGCCCTGCGAGACGCCGCCGACGCGGCCCGAGGCCTTCCAGGGCCTGGCCTGGGGCGCCGACGAAGCCCAGCTGCTGCAGCGTTTCGGCGCCGGCCTGAAGCCGGTGGACTGCGGCGAGCCGCCGCGCCGGCCTGCACCGCGGCGCGGCGAGGCCTGCAACCACCCGATGCTGCCCGGCTACGAGGTGGCCGGCGTGCCCTTCCGGTTGAACCTGCACGTCGACGAACGCCTGCGCCAGCTGGTGCGCGTGTCGCTGGCCTGGGAAGGTGCGGTGGCTGCCGGCAGCGACAGCGGCTTCAGCGAGAAACACCGCCAGCTGCGGCAGTTGCTGTCGCTGCGCTACGGCTCACCCGAGTCCACCCACGTCGCCAACGAACCCGATGCCTGGAACGCCAGCGCGCGCTGGCGCCGCGGCGACACCGTGATCGAGCTGAACTCGGTGTTCCGCCCGCGCAATGCCGCCGGGCCGGCGCGCGAGACGGTGGAGATCACCTACGCGCCCGTGACCGCCGGCGACGCCGGCAAGCTCTGACCCCCCGCTCCGAGGAATCGCCATGCCCGTCGCCATGTCCCGCCGCCGCGCCCTGCTGGGCCTGTCGACCCTGCTGCTCACCGGGCCCGCTGCGGCGGCCCCGGCCAGGAAGGTGGTCGAGACGCAGGGCCTGGTGACGCAGGTCATCGATGCCGCCACCGTGCGCTTCACGCCCACCGGCGGCACGGCCATCACCGTGCGCCTGCGCGACATCGACCCGCCCGAGCCCTGCCAACCCTGGGGCGCGGAAGCCCGTGCGGCGCTGTCGGCGATGGCCCTGAACAAGCCCGCCACGCTGCGCGCCGGGCCGGCCGACGCCAAGGGCCGCGTGGTGGGCGTCTTGATCGTCGAGGAAGCCAACCTCGGCCGCCGCATGGTGGAAGAGGGCCACGCCTGGAGCGTGCGCTTCCGCAACGACCAGGGCCCGATGGTCAAGTACGAGCGCATGGCCAAGGCCCTGAACCGCGGGCTGCACAGCACGCCGGGCGCGGTGATGCCGCGCGAATGGCGGCGCACGCGGCCCTGCCCGGCTGCGAGCTGAGCGTCAGCCGCGGGCCGCGTGCGCCGCGGCCAGGAAGTCGCGCAGGATGGCCCGGTCGTCCAGCGTGTGCGGATGGCCGGGCTCGTGGAACTCGGGGTGCCACTGCACGCCGGCCACGTAGCCGGCACCGGGCCGGCGCACCGCCTCGATCATGCCGTCCTCGGGGCAGCGCGCTTCCACCACGAAACCCGGCGCCAGGTCCTTGATGCCCTGGTGGTGGATGCTGTTGGTGGTGGCGCGCGCCACCCCGGGGAACAGGCCCGCCAGGTGCGTGCCGGGCACGAACTCCACGGCGTGGTGGTGGTGCTCGTAGCGGCCCGCCACGCGGTGGCTCTGCGCCTGCGAATGCTGGGTGGCGATGTCCTGGTACAGCGTGCCGCCGAAGGCCACGTTCAGCAGCTGCAGGCCGCGGCAGATGCCGAACACCGGCTTGCCGGCGGCCACGAAAGCACGCACCAGGTCGATCTCGTAACGGTCGCGCACCCGGTCACCGTGCCATTCGGGCGTCAGCGCGGTCTCGCCGTAGGTCTCGGGTGCGACGTCGTTGCCGCCCTGCAGCACCAGGCCGTCGAGCGCGTGTGCGAAGTCGTCCAGGTTCAGGTCGCTGCGCTGCACGATGCTCTCGGCGTCCACCGCCGGCACCATCAGCGCCAGCGCGCCACCGGCCAGCAGCCAGTGGGCCACGCTCTGTTCCAGGTAGTGCACGGTCTTGCTCCACACGCCGGTGGGCGGCACGTCGCCCTGGCCCGGGTAGTGGATGCGGGCCGAGACGCCGATCAGGAGCGGTCGACTCAAGGCGGGCTCACTCGTCGGGCTCGCCGCTCTCGTCGGCGTCGTCCTGGCGCTGCTTCTTCACGCGCTCGGCCAGCTGGCGCGCCACCGGCTCCAGCTCCTGCACCAACGCTGCGCTGGGCACGGTGCCGGTGAGGCGCAGCGCGGGCAGCGGCAGCGTGCTCATGTAGGGCGACGGCGACAGGCTGTGGGTGGCGCGCCAGGTGCTGGCCAGCGACAGCGCGCTGCCCGCCACCACCAGCGCCGCCATGCTCAGGTTCACCGCGCGGCCGTGTTGCGGCAGCACGTGGTTCAGGTGCGCGCGCAGGATCAGCGCCGCCAGCAGCGCCTGCAGCGGGGCGTTCAGCTTCCACAGCAGCGGCAGCGCGAGCGCGGCGCCGGCCTGCGGCAGCACGATCTCGGCCACCGTCATGCCCAGCAGCCAGGGCACGACGATGCGCAGGTGGCCGGTGAAGTCGAAGCGGTGCTGGAACAGCTTGGACATCAGCGCCCACAGCCCGCACCAGCCGGCCAGCGCCACCGGCAGGCCCACCGCGCTGGGCAGCCAGGCGCTGTAGTCGGCGCCCGGGTCCAGCGAGACCCAGTGTTCGGCCAGCACCAGGGCCAGCACGGCCAGGCCCAGCAGCAGCGGAGTCAGCAGCCCGCCGCGGCCGCCCGGCGGCAGCGGCAGTTCGGGGGCCAGCACTTCGCCGGCCAGGCGCAGGCGCAGGCGGGTGCCACCCAGCTGCAGCTCGGCGCCGCCGGGGGGCAGGGCCACGTCGGTGGTGGCACGGCGGCCATCGACGCGCACGCCGTTCAGCGAAGGCAGCGGCACCAGCAGCACGCCGCCGCCTTCGGCCTGCACCAGGCGCGCGTGGTGCGGGGCGACATGCGGGTCGTCGATGACGATGTGGTTGTCGAGCGCCCGGCCCAGCGTCAGCGGCCACTGCCGCACGTCCACCGCCTGGCCGACGCGCCCGTCGCGGCCCTGCAGCTCGATCAGCGCAAGGCGGTCGGGGCTTCGGTCGGGGTGGTCCATGCGTATCCGTCGAGGTAATGCTGTGCCAGGCGCGAGGCGCTGGCGGCGCTGATGCCGTAGGCGTCGAGCCGGCCCTGCACGCCGATGATGTCGCCGTCCAGCGTGGCCACCAGCACCGCCAGGTCGTGCAGGCCGGGCAGGCGCTTGTAGGCGCGCAGGCAGATCACGGCCTTCAGCGGCAGGCCGCCGCGGCCGGCCTTGTCGCCCTTCGGGACCGGGCCTTCCACCTGGCGCTCGACGCAGCTCGGCGCGGTGCGGTAGCGGTCGTCGCGGCCCATGGACTCGTTGCGGAAGCTGTCGGAGTAGCGGTCGGCAAATCGCAGCGGGCCGATCTTGCTGCCATCGTAGGACTCGTGGCGCACCGTGAGGTAGCCGGTGTAGAGCGCGCCGTTGATGTACAGGCGGCTGTCCATCTCGCAGTCGCTGCGTTCGAACTGCAGCCCGCGCACGGCCTGCGACGAACCCTGGCCCCAGCAGCGCATGAAGCTCTCCTGCGGCACCGGAATGGCGTAGCGCGGGTGGCCGGCGCCGCGCCAGGGCAGGGCGGTGAAGCGCGCGGTGAGCGTGGCCTCGTGGCCCAGCAGCTGGCGCGTGATCTCGGGCCAGGCCGGCGTGGTCATGGGCTTGGCGTCGCGGCCGCGTTCGATCAGCGTGCGCACCGGGGCGGCCGGCACCAGGAAGCTGACCTGTTCACCGTCGCGCCGTGCCGCCACGTTGACGCCGATGAGGCGGCCCTGTTCGTCCAGCGCCGGGCCGCCGCTCATGCCGGGCGAGAGCGAGCCGCCGAAGAACAGCGTCTCCAGGAAGCTGCGTTCCACCGGGCCGTTGTAGGTGCCTTCGGCGACCGCAAAACCCACGTCGAGCGGGTTGCCCAGCGAGAAGATGCGCGCGCCGCGCGGCAGCGGGTCGTCGGCCGGGCGCAGCGGCACGGCACCGCGGCCGGCCAGCGGCGCGGGATCGGCGGGTTTGAGCAGCGCCAGGTCGTGCACCACGTCCACGGCCAGCAACTGCAGCGGGCCCTGTTTGCCGTCGACGCTGGCGTACACCAGCCGGTGCCGCGTGGGCTGCAGCGCGTACTGGCTGACGACGTGGTAGTTGGTGACCAGCAGCTTGCCGCCGTCGACCAGGAAGCCCGAGCCCACGGAGGACTGGCTGTCCTGCGTCTTCAGCAGCGTGCGCACCTGCAGCAGCAGCGGGCGCATGCGTTCGTAGATGCGCTGGCCGGCGCCGGTGATGGTGACGGTGGGTTCGGCGCCGGAGGCGCTGGCGGCCGGCTCGGCCGCCACGGGGGCAGCCGCCGACGCCGCCGGGCGCGCCGGCGAGGCCGCCTGGGCGCTGCCTGCCAGCAGGACGGTGGCCAGCCCCCACCGGAGCGCGTGCATGAAGGCCACGGGGCCGGTGTGTTGCATGGTTGCATCTTAAGGCGTGGTGCTAGCCTCGCGCCCCATGCCCGAACCGGTTGCCGAGCAAGGCTTTGTGTCGCGTCGTGGTGCGTGGTGGCGCGAGCTCACGCCCGCGACGCTGCGTGCCGATGCCCTGGCCGCGCTGCTGGCCGCCGTGCTGGTGCTGCCGCAGGCCATCGCCTTCGCAGCGCTGGCCGGCCTGCCGCTGGCCTGGGGGCTGTACAGCGCCGTCATACCCACCGCCGTGGCCGCGCTGGCCGGCTCCAGCCGCCATGCGCTCACCGGGCCCACCAACGCCGTGTCGCTGGCGCTGGCGGCCACGCTGGCCCCGCTGGCCGTGGTGGGCAGTGCCGAGTACCTGCGCCTGGCCCTCGTACTCACCTTGATGGTCGGCGGCCTGCAGCTGCTGCTGGCGCTGTTGCGGCTGGGGGTGCTGACGCACTTCATCTCGCCTTCGGTGCTGCTGGGCTTCACCGGCGGCGCGGCCTTGTTGATCGCCTGGCACGCGGCGGTGTCGCTGTGGACCATGCCCGGGCCCGCGGCAGCGAACCTGGGCGTGGCGGCGGCCACGTTGGGCGTGGCCGCGCTGCTGCGCTGGCGCTGGCCACGCGGGCCCGGGCTGCTGATCGCACTGGCCGTCGGCATGGGCGTGGCGGCGCTGGCGGGGCCGGGTGTGCCGCAGATCGGCGCGCTGCCGCAGGCCTGGCCGGTGTTCGCGCCGCCGCAGGTGGTGGGGGCTGACCTGTCGCGGCTGGCCACGGCGGCGCTGGCGCTGACCATCGTCGCCCTGGGCCAGAGCATCGCGGTGGCCAAGGCCCTGGCCGCCCGCAGCGGCCAGGGCCTCGACGTCAACCGCGAATGCCTGGGCCAGGGCCTGGCCAATCTCTCGGGCGGGCTGTTCCAGGCCTTCGTGTCCTGCGGCTCGATCAACCGCTCGATGCCGCACCAGGAGGCCGGTGCGCGCACGCCGCTGGCGGGTGTGATGGCGGCGGCTCTGGTGGTGGCCCTGGTGGCGCTGGCCAGCGGGCTGATCGCGCGCGTGCCGCTGGCCGCCATCGAAGCGCTGCTGCTGCTGGTGGCCTTCACGCTGCTGGACCCCGCGCCCTGGCGCCAGCTGGCGCGGCTGGACCGTTCGGACGCCGCCGTCGCCGCCGGCACGCTGCTGGCCACGCTGCTGCTGCCGATCGCCACCGCCGTGCTGGCCGGCGTGGCGGCCTCGCTGGTGCTCTACGTCTACCGCACGGCGCACCCGGCGCTGCGCAGCATGGGTTTTGCCGGCCCGCCGCAGCCGGGCGCACTGCGGCCCTTTGCCGTGCTGGCGCCTGGCGCGCCCGAATGCCCGCAGCTCAAGCTGCTGCGCATGGAAGGGCCGGTGTGGTTCGGCGCCGAGGCCCATGTGGCCGACACCCTGCGCGAACTGCGCGAGCGCCCCGGCGCGCCGCGCCACCTGCTGGTGATGAGCAAGAGCATGAACTTCATCGATCCCGCCGGCGCCGCGCTGTGGGAGCGCGAACGGGTCTTGCGCGGCGAGATGGGTGGCGGTCTGTACTTCCACCGCCCGCGGCCCGAGGTGCTGGCGCTGTGGCAGCGCAGCGGCTTCATCGAAAGGCTGGGCCCGCAGCACCTGTATGCCGACAAGCGCAGCGCCATCGCGGCCATCGTGCCGCGGCTGGACGGCAGCATCTGCGCCGCCTGCCCGTACCGCGTGTTCGAGGAATGTGCGCACCAGCCTGGCGGCGAAGCCGACGCCGGCGCCGGCGTCTAGCTACTTGCGCATCAGCGTGCTCTTGCCGAACAGGCTCTCGATCAGGTCTACCGCCAGTTCGGCGGTCTTGTTGCGCACGTCCAGCGCCGGGTTGAGTTCCATCACGTCCAGGCTGGCCAGGCGGCCGGTGTCGGCGATCATCTCCATGCACAGCTGCGCTTCGCGGTAGGTGGGGCCGCCGGGCACGGTGGTGCCCACGCCGGGGGCGATGTCGGGGTCGAGGAAGTCGACGTCGAAGCTCACGTGCAGGTGGGTCTTGTCGTCCAGCGTGGCCAGCGCCAGTTCCATGGTCTCGCGCATGCCCTTCTCGTCGATGTAGCGCATGTCGAAGACCTCCAGGCCCA
>CAZBUU010000081.1:0-15239 GCA_964495125.1 uncultured Rubrivivax sp. | reverse complement strand
CAGACCTGCTGGCCGGGCGACGCCGGACCGCTGATCACCTGGGGCCTGGTCGTCACGCGCGGCCCCCAGTCCGTGGCGGCGCCGCGGCTGCGGCAGAACCTGGGCATCTACCGCCAGCAGGTGATCGGCCGCCGCCAGGTCATCATGCGCTGGCTGGCGCATCGCGGCGGCGCGCTGGACTTCCGCGAGTTCGCCCGCGCCAACCCCGGGCAGCCCTTTCCCATCGCCGTGGCGCTGGGCGCCGACCCGGCCACCATCCTGGGTGCCGTGACGCCGGTGCCGGACACGCTGTCCGAGTACCAGTTCGCGGGCCTGTTGCGCGGCGGGCGCACCGAGGTCCTCGACACCGGCGTCGGCGAAGGCGCGCTGAAGCTGCAGGTGCCGGCCAGCGCCGAGATCGTGCTCGAAGGCCACATCCCCACGGCGCCGCCCGGCTTCGAGGGCACCAGCGAGAAGGGCGTGCGGCTGCGCGAGCAGGGCGGTTACCTTCATGCGCTGGAAGGCCCCTTCGGCGACCACACCGGCTACTACAACGAGCAGGACTGGTTCCCGGTGTTCGAACTGAACCGACTCACGCACCGCCGCGACCCCATTTACCACTCCACCTACACGGGCAAGCCACCCGACGAGCCCGCGGTGCTGGGCGTGGCGCTGAACGAAGTCTTCGTGCCGATCCTGCAGAAACAGTTTCCGGAGATCGTCGACTTCTACCTGCCGCCCGAAGGCTGCAGCTACCGGCTGGCCGTGATCAGCATCCGCAAGGCCTACCCGGGCCACGCCAAGCGCGTGATGTTCGGGCTGTGGAGCTTCCTGCGGCAGTTCATGTACACGAAGTTCATCGTCGTCACCGACGAGGACGTGGACATCCGCAACTGGCAGGAAGTGATCTGGGCGATCACCACGCGCATGGACCCGGTGCGCGACACCACGCTGGTGGAGCACACGCCCATCGACTACCTGGACTTCGCCAGCCCGGTGAGCGGCCTGGGCGGCAAGATGGGTCTGGACGCCACGAACAAGTGGCCGGGCGAAACCACGCGCGAATGGGGCCGCACGATCCAGATGGATGTGGCGGTGACTCAACGCGTCGAGCAGCTGGTCACGGGTTTGATGAAACCCCCACCGAACTGAACCGGCGATAGTTCTTTTTGCTTGCGGCGAAAGCGCGGCAGGCGCAAGATGGACTCGTCTGCAAAGCAGGCAACATCCTCGGCGCAATACCAGCGCTGATGGGGCCCCGGACCTTTTTCCTCCGGAGCCCCGCTGGCGGTCACACCGCCCGCCCCTCTGGCCGCAAGGTTCAGAGGGGTTTCGCTTTTAGGGCTGGCGTTTTCAGATCAGTGCAAAGGCCTGGGACAGCAGCGCGTAAGAGCGGCGGCGAACCGCGGGGTCGTGCGCCCAGGTGTTGACCACCAGTTCGTCCAAACCCAACGCGGCCGCCAGCTGGCGCATGCCGCCGGCCACCTGCTCGGCCGTTCCCACCAGGGCCTTGGCGCGGAGCGTGGCCAGCGCGGGCGCGTCCTCGGGCGCGAAGCCGCGCGCGGCCACCTCATCGGGTGCGGCCAAGGGGCCCAGCACGCCACGCTGGCGGTCTATGCGCCAGCGTTCCCGGCTCAGGGCCTGGTGGTGCGCCTCGGCTTCGGTGTCCGCGGCCAGGGCCCAGACGCAGATCGTGGCCTGCGGCCGGGGATGGCGTTCGCTCGGGCGGTAGAGCGAACGGTAGAGATCCAGGGCGCGTTCCACGCCCTGGCCGTCCATGAAGAAGTAGGCGAAGGCGTAGGGCAAGCCCAGGTGCGCGGCAAGCTGGGCACCGTAGTCGGAACTGCCCAGGATCCAGATCTCAGGCGGTGCGGCGCCCGGCGCCGGCCGAGGGTGCGCGTGGATGCCGCCCTGGCGCTGCCCGGCCGTCCAGGCCTGCAGATCCAGCACCTGCTGCGGGAAGTGGTCGGCGGCGTGCGCGGCGTCGGGGTTCAGCGCCAAGGCGGTGCGCATGTCGCCGCCGGGTGCGCGGCCCACGCCGAGGTCGATGCGCCCCGGCGCCAGCGCATCCAGCACGCGGAACTGCTCGGCCACCTTCAGCGCCGAGTAGTGCGGCAGCATCACGCCCGCGCTGCCGATGCGGATGCGCTGCGTGCGTGCCGCGATGGCCGCCATCAGCACCTCGGGTGCGCTGCCCACGATGGTGGGCAGGTTGTGGTGTTCGCTGACCCAGAAGCGCGCATACCCCAGCGCTTCGCAGTGCTCCGCCAGCGCCAGCGTGTCGCGCAGCGCGTGGCCTTCGTCGCGGCCGGCGCAGGCCACGGACTGGTCGAGCACCGAGAGCTTCATCGGGCGTGGCGGATGAAGTCCGCCGCCTTCTCCGCGATCATGATCGTCGGTGCGTTGGTGTTGCCCGAGACGATGCTGGGCATGATGGACGCGTCCACCACGCGCAGGCCGCCGACGCCGTGCACGCGCAGCTGCGCGTCCACCACGTCGCCCGGCCCGGGCCCCATGCGGCAGCTGCCCACCGGGTGGTAGATGGTGTCGGCGCGGTTGCGGATGAACTCGATGATCTCGGCATCGGTCTGCGCCTGCGCCGAGGCCTGCAGTTCGCGCCCACCCAGGCCGGCCAGCGCCGGCTGCTGCAGCAGGCGACGCATCAGCTTGAAGCCGGTGAGCATCTTCGCCAGGTCGTCCTCGTCGGCGAAGAAAGCGGGGTCGATGGCGGGCGGCGCCATCGGGTCGGCGCTGGCCAGCGTGACGCTGCCGCGGCTCTTCGGCCGCAACAGGCACAGGTGGCAGGAATAGCCGTGGCCGAACACGGTCTTGCGGCCATGGTCCACCAGCTTGCCGACGACGAAGTGCAGTTGCAGGTCGGGCGTCCTCACGTCCGGGCTGCTGCGGAGGAAGCCGCCGGCTTCGGCGAAGTTGGTGGTGAGCATGCCGCTGCGCTGGCGGCGCCACTCGAAGACGCCCTGCAGCACGTTCCACGCGCCTTTGAGCGACAGGCCGAAGAGCTCGGTGAGCCGCGGTGCGTCCACCACCTGCACCACGTCCGGGTGGTCGTGCAGTTGCCGGCCCACGCCGGGCAGGTGGTGCTTCACGCTGATGCCCTGCGCCTGCAGCGCCGCGCCATCGCCGATGCCCGAGAGCAGCAGCAACTGCGGTGACTGCAGCGCGCCCGCGCACAGCAGCACCTCACGCCGCGCGGTGATGACCTTCGTCTGCCCGCCCTGGCGCACTTCCACACCCGTCGCTCGGCCGCCTTCCACCACCACGCGCTGTGCCTGTGCGCCGGTCAGCACCTGCAGGTTCGGCCGCCGTCCGAGGTGCGGCGTGAGGTAGGCCTTGGCGGCGCTGAAGCGTTCGCCGTTCCTGTGCGTCACCTGGTAGGCGCCCACGCCCTCCTGGGTGGCGCCATTGAAGTCGGGGTTCAGCGCGAGGCCCGACTGGCGCCCGGCTTCGATGAAGGCCGGCCCGTAGCGGTTCGGGCTGCGCAGGTCCATGACGTTCAGGGGGCCGCCCGTCCCATGGAAGGCATCGGCGCCGCGCTCGTTGTGCTCGGCGCGTCTGAAGACCGGCAGCACGTCGGCCCAGCCCCAGCCCGGATTGCCGGCGGCGGCCCAGGCGTCGTAGTCCTCGGGCTGGCCGCGCAGGTAGATCATGGCGTTGATCGAACTCGAGCCACCCAGCACCTTGCCTCGCGGCTGGTAGCCGCGGCGGCCGTTCAACCCGGGCTGCGGCACGGTCTGGAAGGCCCAGTTGGCCTGGCCGTTCTGCGCCAGCAGCGCCAGGCCGGCCGGGCAATGGATGAGCACGCTGTCGTCCGGCGGGCCGGCTTCCAGCAGGCACACGTTCACGGCCGGGTCTTCGCTCAGTCGCGACGCCAGCACCGAGCCCGCCGAGCCCGCGCCGACGACGATGTAGTCATGCATGGTCGTGGTCTTGTCTCCTCGGACCATGATATCGACGCGGCCCGCCCGGCTGACCATAATGCGCGCCTTCGCAGCCGCCCGGCTGCCCTTGCCGACAACGAAGCCTGCGCCGCGCCACCGCGTGAGCACGCGGGCTCCAACTGCGGAAGCGCGCCCATCCGGCGCCGCCTTCCGGCCCAGGGAGTGTTCCGTGTTCCAGTTCTTCGAAAGGCTGGTGCATCCCTACCCGGATGCCTTGCCGCCCCCGCCGCCGCGCAACTTCTTCGCCTTCCTCTGGGCCTGCTCCAGGGGCGTGCGGCCCTACCTGGCGCTGGTGACGATGTTCACCGCGGCCATCGGCGCCTTCGAGGCCCTGCTGTTCAGCATGATGGCCCACGTGGTGGACGTGCTGGGTCAGGTGGCGCCGGCCGAGCTGTGGACGCTGCATGGCCACACGCTGTCGCTGCTGGCCGCGCTGCTGGGGGCCAGCATCGTGTTCGCCGCGCTGCAGGCGCTGTTCAAGTACCAGGGCGTGTTCGGCAACTACCCGATGCGCCTGCGCTGGGACTTCCACCGCCTGATGCTCGCGCAGAGCCTGAGCTTCTACCAGGACGAATTCGCCGGCCGCATCTCCACCAAGGTCATGCAGACGGCGCTGGCCGTGCGCGACACCTGGCTGATCCTCACCGACATCCTGGTCTACGTGGTCATCTACTTCGTCACGCTGCTGGCGGTGGTGGGCGCCTTCGACCTGCGGCTGATGTCGCCCTTCATCGGCTGGCTGCTGCTGTACATCCTGACGCTGTGGTTCTTCGTGCCCAAGCTCGGCCAGGTGGCCAAGGCGCAGGCCGATGCGCGCTCGATGATGACCGGCCGCATCACCGACGCCTACACGAACATCGCCACCGTCAAGCTGTTCTCGCACTCGCACCGCGAGGCCGACTTCGCGCGCGGTGCGATGCAGGAGTTCCTGGGCACCGTGCACGGGCAGATGCGGCTGGTGACGGCCTTCGAGATCGTCAACCAGACGCTGTCCGTCCTGCTCATCGCCAGCACCACGGCGCTGGGCCTGGTGCTGTGGAAGGACGGCGCCGTGGGCGTGGGCGCGGTGGCCGCGGGCACGGCCATGGCCTTCCGCCTGAACGGCATCTCGCACTGGGTGATGTGGGAGATGGCGTCGCTGTTCGAACACATCGGCACGGTGCAGGACGGCATGGGCACGCTGTCCAAGCCACTCAGCGTGGTCGACCGCAGCGATGCCCGGCCGCTGACCGTGCCGCGCGGCGAGGTGCAGTTCGACAACGTGAGCTTCTCGTACGGCGGCAAGCGCAAGGTCATCGACGGCCTGAACCTGACCATCCGCCCGGGCGAGAAGATCGGCCTCGTCGGCCGCAGCGGTGCCGGCAAGAGCACGGTGGTGAACCTGCTGCTGCGCCTGTACGACCTGGAATCGGGCCGCATCCTCATCGACGGTCAGGACATCGCCGGCGTCACGCAGGAGAGCCTGCGCCGGCACGTGGGCATGGTGACGCAGGACACCTCGCTGCTGCACCGCTCGGTGCGCGAGAACATCGTCTACGGCCGGCCTGACGCCACGGAGGCCGAGATGTTGCGTGCCGCCGAGCGCGCCGAGGCGAGCGAGTTCATCGCCGGCCTGACGGACCCGAAGGGCCGCCAGGGCTACGACGCCCACGTGGGCGAACGCGGCGTGAAGCTCTCGGGCGGCCAGCGCCAGCGCGTCGCCATCGCGCGCGTGATGCTCAAGGACGCACCCATCCTGCTGCTGGACGAAGCCACGAGCGCGCTGGACAGCGAGGTGGAAGCCGCCATCCAGGCCAGCCTGTACCGGCTGATGGAAGGCAAGACGGTGGTGGCCATCGCGCACCGGCTGTCCACCATCGCCGCGATGGACCGGCTGATCGTCATGGACCACGGCCGCGTGGTGGAGACGGGCGACCACAAGTCGCTGCTGGCGGCTGGCGGCATCTATGCGCGCCTGTGGGCGCACCAGAGTGGCGGCTTCCTGGGCGACGAAGCCGACGACGAGGCGGCCGAGGTGGCCACCGCCGGCTGAGGCCTCAGCGCGGGGCTTTGGGCGGCTCGGTCGGGCCCAGTTCCGCCGGCATGGTCTCCACGTAGCGGAATCCGGCGGGGCCGAAGGGCAAGGTGTCGGGCCATTCGGTCAGGGGCGCCGGCGCGGAAGGCGGGGCCTCGGCCAGCACGCGTTCCACGGCCGCGCGGCGCTCGGCCAACTCGCGTGCGCTCTGCAGCGCCGTCTGCTGGTCCTGCACGGCGCGCGTCAGCGCCTGCAGCTTCTCGTCGGCGGCGCTCACCTGGTGTTCGAGCTCGAAACGCGAGGCTTCCGACCAGGCCAGCTTGCGTTCCATCTCGGCCAGCCTGCGGCGGTGGCGCAGCCACAGGGCCACGGCCAGCGCAGCAGCGGCGGCCGTCGCAGCCAGGACCCAGAAAGTGGTGGTCGGCATGCGCGGCGGGCCTCAGTGGCGGTCGGTGGCCGCTTCCGGCGACGGGGCGAGGGCACCCGCAGCGACGGTGGGCGTCGTCTCCACCCAGGGCGAGGTCTCCGACGAAGCGCGGTTCAGCGCGCCTTCCAGCGTGCGCTGGCGCTCGCCGGTGTCGCCCGTCGGGGCATCCAGGTGCTCCACGTCCACGTCCACGCGCAGGGGCTTCTGAGGCTCCGTGGGTGGCGGGGGCGGGCCGGCCGTCCTGCGGACGTGCTCCCACCAGGCCACGGCCACGGCCACGATGAACAGACCCGCGAGGATCGCGCCGACGACGTTGAAGAAGCCTTCCATGCGGCGGGTATCGGCGGCTGGCCCGTGCGACTTGAGCGGCCGACGGCCACAATCGCGGATTCGCCCCGCCCACCGCCCTGGTCCTGCGCAACTTGTCCCACGCCACCGTCACGCCACCCGTCGCCAAGCCCCTGGGCAGCTACCGCCCCTTCTGGGCGAAGCGTTTCGGCCCGGCACCCTTCCTGCCGATGAGCCGCACCGAGATGGAGCAGCTCGGCTGGGACAGCTGCGACGTCATCATCGTCACCGGCGACGCCTACGTGGACCACCCGAGCTTCGGCATGGCCGTCATCGGCCGCACCCTGGAGGCGCAGGGCTTCCGCGTCGGCGTCATCGCCCAGCCCGACTGGAACTCCGCCGAGCCCTTCCGCGCGCTGGGCCGCCCGAACCTGTTCTTCGGCGTCGCCGCCGGAAACATGGATTCGATGATCAACCACTACACGGCCGACCGGAGGATCCGAAGCGACGACGCTTACACGCCCGGCGGCGCGGCCGGCAAGCGGCCCGACCGCGCCACGCTGGTCTACACGCAGCGCTGCCAGGAGGCCTTCAAGGACGTGCCCGTGGTCATCGGCGGCATCGAGGCTTCGCTGCGCCGCATCGCGCACTACGACTACTGGCAGGACAAGGTGCGCCGCAGCATCCTGGCCGACAGCAAGGCCGATCTGCTGCTGTACGGCAACGCCGAGCGCGCCATCATCGAAGTCGCCCACCGCTTGGCCAGGCGCGAGCCCATCGAGGCCATGACCGACATCCGCGGCACGGCCTTCCTGGTGCGCCAGGCGCATGCGCCGCAGGGCTTCATGGAGATCGACTCCACCGAGGTCGACCGCCCCGGACGCATCGACGAACACATCAACCCCTACCTGACCACGGCCGAAGCCGCCGCTTCGCAGGGCGAGAGCTGTGCCAAGGAAGAAGGCGGCGGCGCGCCGGCGCAGGCCGTGGTCGCCATGCCGGTCTCCCGGAAGGCCGGTGCCGCGACGATGCCGGCGCGCGACCGGACCGTCATCCGCCTGCCCGCCTACGAGCAGGTGAAGAGCGACGCCGTGCTCTACGCCCACGCCAGCCGCGTGCTGCACCTGGAAACCAACCCCGGCAACGCGCGCGCCCTGGTGCAGCGCCACGGCGAGCGTGATGTGTGGATCAACCCGCCGCCCATCCCGCTGAGCACCGCCGAGATGGACGGCGTGTTCGACCTGCCCTACGCCCGCAGCCCGCACCCGGCCTACGCCGACGCTGCAGGTGGCCACGACGGCCCGACCAAGATTCCCGCTTGGGAGATGATCCGCTTCAGCGTGAACATCATGCGCGGCTGCTTCGGCGGCTGCACCTTCTGCTCCATCACCGAGCACGAGGGCCGCATCATCCAGAGCCGCAGCGAAGACTCCATCATTCGCGAGATCGAGGAGATGCGCGACAAGGTGCCGGGCTTCACCGGCGTCGTCAGCGACCTCGGCGGCCCCACGGCCAACATGTGGCGCATCGGCTGCAAGAGCCGCGAGATCGAGGCCGCCTGCCGCAAGCCCAGCTGCGTCTACCCGGGCATCTGTTCGAACCTGAACACCGACCACGGCCCGCTGGTGAAGCTGTACCGGCGCGCCCGCGCGCTGCGCGGCGTGAAGAAGATCCTCATCGGCAGCGGCCTGCGCTACGACCTGGCGGTGCAGAGCCCGGAGTACGTGAAGGAACTGGTCACGCACCACGTCGGCGGTTATCTCAAGATCGCGCCCGAGCACACCGAGGGCGGGCCGCTGTCCAAGATGATGAAGCCCGGCATCGGCAGCTACGACCGCTTCAAGCAGATGTTCGAGAAGTTCAGTGCCGAGGCGGGCAAGAAGCAGTACCTCATCCCGTACTTCATCGCCGCGCACCCGGGCACCAGCGACGAGGACATGATGAACCTGGCCATCTGGTTGAAGCGCAACGGCTTCAAGGCCGACCAGGTGCAGACCTTCTACCCGAGCCCCATGGCCACGGCCACGGCCATGTACCACACCGACCTCAACCCGCTCAAGGGCATCAGCCGTGACCCGCAGCGCGCGGAGAAGGTGGACATCGTGCGCGGCGAACGCCGCCGCCGTCTGCACAAGGCCTTCCTGCGCTGGCACGACCCGGCCAACTGGCCGCTGCTGCGCGAGGCGCTGAAGACGCTGGGCCGGGCCGACCTCATCGGCAACGGCAAGCACCAGCTGATTCCCACCTACCAGCCGGCGGGCGGGGACGGCTACGTCAGCGCGCGCCGCAAGAACAGCACGGCACCGGGCGAGCGCACATCGGTGGTCACGAAGGGCCGGGTGCTGACGCAGCACACCGGCCTGCCGCCGCGCGAGACCGGCGCGCCGCGCGCGCCCGCGGGGCGCCGCAAGCCGCGCTGAGCGCGGCCGCGGCGGCCGGCCTTAGAGCCAGCCCTTGGCGGTGAGGGCGTCGACGACGGCCTTGCCGAACAGCTCGTGGCCGTAGGGCGTGGGGTGCACGCCGTCGGCGAACAGGTACTTGCTGACGTCGCCGCTCACCGTGGTGGCGGCCGAGCACAGCAGCGAGGTGGCCACCACCGTCATGTTGCAGGCGGTGTTCTTCACGTTGCTCAGGCCGTAGGTGCCGGGGCTGGACGTCCAGTTCTGCACGGCAGCGTAGCCGTCGACGTACAGCACCTCGGCCACACCTTCGAGGCCGAACTTGAGGTTGGCGTTGAAGGTGAAGGACAGCAGCTGGATCAGGTCGCGCGTGGACTGTGCCTGCGCCAGCGAGTCGGGCGTCACGCTGACGTCGGGGATGCCCACCACCACCACGCGCTTGGCGCCCTTGGCGACGATCATGGCCTTGATGTAGGCCGCCAGTTCGCCGCCCGCCAGGCCCATGGCGGCGGTGGCCGCCTGGCCGGCCGTCGTGGCGTTGCCGCCGGCGGCCACGGTGGCCGACACGGTGGCCATCTGCATGAACAGGTCGTTGGCGCCGGCCAGCACCGTGACGAGGTCGGTGCCGCTGAAGCTGCCGCCGGCGGCCGTGAGGTGGTTGGTGATCTGCTGGACGATGGGCACCGTCAGCTGGCCGAGCGCGCCGCTGGAGGCCGGCAGCGTGGCGATGTTGCCCGGGCCCACCGGGTTGGTGACGCGCGAGCCGCCCTGGGCGTAGCCGAAGCAGCCGGGCTTGTTGACCGTGGCCGAGGCAAAGCCGGCCAGCGGACCCACGCTCTTCAGGCCCACCTGCGCGGCGCAGGGCGCGGTGACCTTGGCGGCCGTGGCCACGCGGTCCACCCACAACTGCACGCCGGCGGCGTTCACGGTGTAGCGGCCGCCGCCCGTGGCGCCCACCAGACCCGGGGTGGCGTAGCTGCCGACGTCGCTGAGGCTGTCGCCGAAGCTGACGAGCTTGGTGTAGGTGATCTTCTCCGGAGCGGGCGCTGCATCGTCGTTGCCACCGCAACCGACCAGCAGGCCCGTGGAAACCAGCATCAGACCGCCGATGCGCAGCAACTTCATGGTGTCTCCTTCGTTCTGGGGTTCCAGGCGCCTGCCTGGGCATGAGCCGGCCAATATACAGGCGGCAAGTCGCTCGCCGACCACGGCGTTTCCCGCGTTCGGGCCCTTGTTGTGAGGGCTTCTGTGTCGGCGGCGCTACACCCTCAAGGCCGCCAGCGCGTCGACCAGCGCCCGGGCATCGGCCGCCGTGGTGTACAGCGCCGCCGAGGCCCGAACGAAGGCCTGGCCGGCGTGCCAGGTCACGGGTACTTCGATGCGGAACTCGTCGAAGAGCCGGCGGCGCAGCGTCTCGGTGTCGTCGCACCGAACCGGGATCGGGATCAGCTGGGCCAGCGCTGAATCGGGCATCGGGCTGGCCAGGCCGTTGCGCGCCAGCACCTCGCGCCGGGCCTCCAGCAAAAGAGCGCGCGTGCCGGCCAGGCGTGCCGGGGCATCGTGCTCCAGCAGGAAGTCCAGGGCCGCCGGCACCGCGAGAAAGGCGGACAGGTCGCGCGTGCCCTGCCAGGTGAGGCGGCGTTCGAAGGTGTCGCGGCCGGTGTAGGCGTCGAAGCCGGTGTGGCCGGCGGCCTCGGCCACGTAGCCCCAGCTGACCACGGTGGCGTCCAGCTGCGCCTGCCGCTCCGGCCGCGCGTGCAGGAAGGCGGCGCCCTTGGGCGCGCACAGCCACTTGTGGGCGTTGCCGGTGTAGAAGTCGGCGCCGATGGCGGCCAGGTCCATCGCCACCTGGCCGGGCGCATGGGCGCCGTCGATCACGGTGGTGAGGCCGCGCTCGCGCGCCGCGGCGCAGAGCGCGGCCACCGGGAACACCAGCGCGCTGGTCGAGGTGATGTGGCTGGCGAAGATCACCTTCGTGCGCGGCGTCACCGCCGCCATCACCCGTTCGACGAAACGCTCCGGCTCGAAGGGCAGGGGAATCTCGGCCCGACGGTAGACGGCCCCCGCGCGCCCGCACACGAAGCGCCAGGTGGCGTCGCAGGCGCCGTACTCGTGGTCGGTGCCCAGCACCTGGTCGCCCGGCGCCAGCGCCAGCGAGCGTGCGACGATGTTCACGCCGGTCGTGGCATTGGTCACGAAGACGAGATCGCGCCCGCGCGCGCCCAGCGCCTGGCCGAGCCGCTCGCGCGCTTCGGCCAGCAGTCCGGCCGAGCGGCGGCCGAGGAACTCCACCGGATTGCGCTCCATCTCCAGCTGCCACTGCTGGAAGCGTTCGAACACCGGCCTCGGGCAGGCGCCGAAGGAGCCGTGGTTCAGGAACGTGACGGCGGGGTCGAGCAGGAAGAGGTCGCGCATGGTGTGCGGATGTTCTCACCGGCCGGTGCGGCGGAAGTCCGTCTTGTCAGGCGAATGCCGACATGCCCTTTGTCGGATGGATGACGCTCGCCGTGGGCGGGCGCTGAATGCACCGCAGGCCCTTGCGCGCGATGCTGGGCCCCGACGATGAGACAGCCAGCCCTGGAGGGCACCATGGAACGACTTCGACAAGCCGTGAAGCAGTACCAGCTGAGATACGAATCGCTGTTCAACCCCGGGCGGGCGCTCGCCTTCCCCTGCGACGAATGCGGCCACGTGGAAATGGACACGCTGAGCGAACGCGCCAAGCGCAACTACCTCTACGCCCGTGCCGTGGTCGGCCGCGAGTTCGCGCTGCCGGCCGTGGTGCCCGAGCCCGTCCACTGAGCCCCGGCGAGCCCGCCCGGGCCGGGCAGAATCGGCGGCATGGCCGCCAGTTCCCTGCTCGCTCTCATCGACGACGTCGCCACCATCCTGGACGACGTCGCCCTCCTCAGCAAAGTCGCCGCGAAGAAGACCGCCGGCGTCCTGGGCGACGACCTGGCGCTCAACGCGCAGCAGGTCACCGGCGTCAGCGCCGACCGCGAACTGCCCGTCGTCTGGGCCGTGGCCAAGGGCTCGCTGCTCAACAAGGCCATCCTCGTGCCCGCCGCGCTGGCCATCAGCGCCTTCGCGCCCTGGGCCGTGACGCCGCTGCTCATGGTGGGCGGGGCCTTCCTCTGCTACGAGGGATTCGAGAAGCTGGCACACCGCTTCCTGCACGGCGCGGCCGATGCCGAAGCGCACCACGCCGAGTTGACGAAGGCCCTGGCCGACCCCCAGGTGGACCTGGTGGCGTTGGAACGCGACAAGATCAAGGGCGCGGTGCGCACCGACTTCATCCTCTCGGCCGAGATCATCGCCATCGCGCTGGGCATCGTGGCGGCTTCGCCTTTCCTGACGCAGGTGCTGGTGCTGTCGGGTGTGGCCGTGGCGATGACGATCGGCGTCTACGGTCTGGTGGCCGGCATCGTGAAGCTGGACGACCTGGGCCTGTGGCTCAGCCGGCGGCCGGGCAGCACCGCGCAGGCCGTGGGGCATGCCGTGCTGCGGGCTGCGCCCTGGCTGATGAAGGCGCTGTCGGTGGCCGGCACGGCGGCCATGTTCCTGGTGGGCGGGGGCATCCTGGTGCACGGCGTGCCGCCGCTGCACCACGCCATCGAGCACTTCTTCCAGCCCATGGGCGCCGTCCTGCAGGCCGTCGGCCCGACGCTGGCCGACGCCCTGCTGGGCGTGGTGGCCGGCGCCCTGGTGCTGGCCGGCGTGACGGGCGTGCAGCGCCTGCGCGGCGCCAGGTCCTAGTTGTTGCCGATGCCCAGCAGTTCCACCTCGAACTGCAGGATGGCGCCGGGCGGGATCTCGCCGCCGCCGGCGCCGCGGTCGCCGTAGGCGATGGCGGCCGGGCAGGTGAGCTTGGCCTTGCCGCCCACCTTCATCTTCTGCACACCTTCGGTCCAGCACTTGATGACGCGGTTCAGCGGGAAGCTGGCGGGCTGGTTGCGCTTGTAGCTGCTGTCGAATTCCTTGCCGTCGGGGAAGGTGCCGCGGTAGTGCACGCGCACGGTGTCGGTGGCGTAGGGCGCAGCACCGGTGCCGTCCTTCAGCGAGCGGTAGACCAGCCCCGTGGGCGTGACCTGCGCGCCGGGCTCGGCCGCGGCCTTGGCCAGGGGGTCGTTCTGGGCCAGCGCGGTGCCGGCGAAGAGGGCCAGGCCGAGGGCGGCCGCGGACAGGCGCGTCATGGAAGACAGCAAGGTGGAACTCCTTCTTGGGGATCGTTCAGGGTTGCGGGGTGGGGCCGAAGGTGGCGGCGAACCACTTGCGCAGCATCTGCCGTTCGAAAGGCAGGTTGGTGCCGACGCGGTCGATGAAGTTGGCCCGCTCGAAGTAGGCCAGGTCGTAGATCTTCGCCTCGCCGCTCTTGAGCGTGTCGTTGCCGGCGCGCAGCGTGTAGCGCAGGGTGACTTCGGGCCAGTCGGTGCGGCCGCTGACGATGCGCAGATCGCGGCCGGCGCCAGGGCGCAGTTCGCCGGCCAGGTTGATGTTGGTGACTTCCAGCTTCAGCGTCTGGCCGTCGGGCAGCCTGGTACCCAGGGCCTTCAACACCGCGCTCATGTCGCTGAGCACGCGCTCGCGGTCCACCGTGCCGAAGCCGATGTCGGTGAACTTCTCGGGCTCCACGTAGTTCACTTCCACGGTGCCCGCCGCCTGCAGCGGCAGCGCGCAGGCGGCCAGCAGGCCGGACGCAACAAGGGCCAGGGTCTTGGGCATGGTCGGCTCCCGGAGGGCGCCCGCGGCGCGGGCGGACGTCAGAACTCTACGCCGCCCAGCTGTCCTTGAGCGTCGTGATGCGATTGAACACCGGTGTTGCCGCCTCGTGATCGACGCGGTCGGCAATGAAGTAGCCATGGCGCTCGAACTGGAAGCGCGCTTCCCGGGCCACATTCGCCAGCGAGGGTTCCAGCCAGGCCTGCACCACCTTCTTGCTGCCCGGATTGAGCGCCTCGAGATGGTCGCGGCCGCCGGCCTCGGGCTGCGCTTCCTTGTAGAGCCGGTCGTACAGGTTCACCGTGGCGGGGACGGCGTCCTGCCTGCCGACCCAGGTGATCGTGCCCTTGACCTTCACCGCGTCGGCGCCCGGCGTGCCGCTTTTCGTGTCTGGCACCACGGTGGCCAGCACGCGGGTGACGCGGCCGTCGGCGTCCTTCTCGCAGCCGGTGCACTCGACCACCATGCCGTACTTGAGACGCACCTTGTTGCCCGGGAAAAGCCGGAAGAAGCCCTTGGGCGGCGAGGCCTCGAAGTCGTCGCGCTCGATCCACACCTCGCGCGCCAGGCTGAAATGGCGCTCGCCGAGCTCGGGGTGCTGCGGATGGGCCGGCGCGTGGCAGGGCTCCACGTGCGAATCGCTGCCGAAGAGCTCGGCCCAGTTCGTCAGCACCAGCGGCACCGGGTCCAGCACGGCCATGGCGCGCGGCGCCTGGCCTTCCAGGTCGTTGCGCAGGCACTGGTCGAGCACGGCGTAGTCGAGCCAGATGTTGGTCTTGGAGGCGCCGGAGCCGTCGGCCATGGCGCGGATGGCCGCCGGCGTGTAGCCGCGGCGGCGCATGCCGTAGAGCGTGGGCATGCGCGGGTCGTCCCAGCCGCTGACGTGGCCGTCGCTCACCAGCTGGCGCAGCTTGCGCTTGCTGGTGACGATGTAGCTCAGGTTCAGGCGCCCGAACTCGTACTGCTTCGGCAGCGGCCGCGCCAGCAGGCCGAGATCGGCCAGGTGTTCCAGCAGCCAGTCGTAGAAGGGGCGCTGGTCCTCGAACTCCAGCGTGCAGATGCTGTGCGTGATGCGCTCCAGCGCGTCCTCGATGGGGTGCGCGTAGGTGTACATCGGGTAGATGCACCACTTGTCGCCCGTGTTGTGGTGGGTGGCGCGGCGGATGCGGTAGAGCGCCGGGTCGCGCAGGTTGATGTTGGGCGACGCCATGTCGATCTTCGCGCGCAGCACCATGGCGCCGTCGGCATGCAGGCCGTCGCGCATCTCGCGCAGGCGGGCGAGGTTCTGCTCGGGCGTGCGGCGGCGGAAGGGGCTGTCGGTGCCGGGCGTGTTGAAGTCGCCGCGGTTCGTGCGCATGTCCTCGGCGCTCTGCTCGTCCACGTAGGCCAGGCCGGCCGTCACCAGCGCCTCGGCGGCGCGGTACATGAAGTCGAAGTAGTCGCTGGCGTAGTAG
>CAZBUU010000080.1:0-15531 GCA_964495125.1 uncultured Rubrivivax sp. | reverse complement strand
CGTAGCCGCGGTGCGTGGCCAGGTCGAAGGCCACGCTCACGCCCTGCCCGCCGGCAGCCAGCGCCTGGCGGTAGAAGGCGTTGCTCTCTTCGGCGGTGGAGAAGCCGGCGTACTGGCGGACGGTCCACGGCCGCACGGCGTACATCGTGGCCTGCGGGCCCCGCAGGTAGGGCTCGAACCCCGGCAGCGTGTCGGCGTGCGGCAGGTCTTGCAGGTCGGCCGCCGTGTACAGCGGTTTGACGGGTATGCCCTCGGGCGTGTGCCAGGTGAGCGCACCCACGTCACCGCCCGGCGCCGACTTGGCCGCGGCCTTCTCCCACTGCTCCAGCGTGGCGGGGGTGAACTCGGGGGCGGACTTGGGGGCGGTCATCGGCGGCGTCCTCGCAAACGGTCGGGCAGGGTCGGATCTGCTTGTGGGCAGCCGGTCATTATGCATAATTATGAATTCAGAACCAACGCCCAGCTGACGCCAAGAGCCCTGCGTCCCTGCCCGTGGAAGCCTCGTTCGCCCCCGCCCCTCTGGCCCCGCGCGCCCTCTACCAGGAGGTCGCCGAACGCCTGCGCCAGCGCATCTATGCGCGTGAGCTGGAGCCCGGCAGCTGGATCGACGAGATGAAGCTCGCCGCGGAGTTCGGCATCAGCCGCACACCGCTGCGCGAAGCGCTGAAGGTGCTGGCGGTGGAGGGCCTGGTGACGATGAAGGTGCGCCGCGGCGCCTACGTCACCGAAATGTCGCGGGACGACGTCTCGCAGGTCTACCACGTGCTGGCGCTGTTGGAGAGCGATGCCGCAGGCACGGTGGCCGCGCGCGCCAGCGACGCGCAGCGCGCCGAACTCAGGCAGTTGCACGAGCGGCTGGAATCGAAGGTCGGCAGGCGCAACGAGTTCTTCGCCGCCAACGAGCAGTTCCACATGGCCCTGCTGCAGATGGCGGGCAACCGCTGGGCGCTGCAGACCGTGCTGGACCTGCGCAAGATGATGAAGCTCAACCGCCACCATTCGCTATTCAAGCAGGGGCGTCTGGAGGAGTCGCTGCTGGAGCACCGCGCGCTGATGCGGGCCCTCGAAGCCCGCGACCGCGAAGCCGCCGTGCGGCTGATGAAGGCCCACTTCGAAGGGGGCCTGGAGGCAGCTGCGGCCTGAGGGCCCGAGCATGGAGCGGGCATGAAAAAGCCGCCCGAAGGCGGCTTTCCGATCAGCTCACGCCCACCAGGGGCGCGAGGCGGATTACTTGCTGGCGGCAGCAGCGGGGGCGCTGGCGGCGTCGGCCATCGGGGCGGCGCTGGCAGCGGCTTCAGGCGCCGAAGCCATCGGGGCGGGAGCCGGGGCCGGGGCAGCGGCGGGCGCGGGGGCCGGCGCCGGAGCTTCTTCCTTCTTGCCGCAGGCGGCCAGGGCAACAGCGGAAACCAGGGTGGCCAGAACGATCGACTTGTTCATGCGTGTCCTCAAAAGATTTATGGGTCGGAGTGTGAACCAGGAGCTTCTCAGGGGCACTCTTTGCGACCGCTCAGAGACCCATTTCAGGAAGATCGACAAGGCAAAGCAGGTGGCCCCACCGTGCCTAGCCCACGAGTATAGCCTGAACTAGGGCAATCCCTAGAGGCCCAAGGTTCTCACGGCCCAAGCCCGCTCGGAGCGTTGCAAAACTACATCAAGCGTTTCGCACCACTGGCGGGCAGAACGCTCGTCCTGCCGGGCTTGTCCGCGCCAATGCAGGGCATCGATCAGGTGGACGCTGGCACCGCGGTCGCAGGCCAGCACCGTGGGCAGATCGGCGGCCATGTCCTCTGGGGCTTGCCAGGCCTCGACGGCATGGGCCCAGTCACCGCGCCAGGCCGAAAAGCGCGGGCAACGGGCCTGCACCCTGTCGAAGCCCGCGCCCAGCAGCACCAGCCGGCGCTGCGGCCGTTTCATCCACACCGTCAGTTCCGCCAGCAGTCCGGCATCTTCCAGCGGCCAGTCGTCGAAGAAGGCGTCGGCGCAGACGACGCGCCGCGCTCCTTCGTCGAAGGCGGTGCTGAAGCCCCACAGCAGCGCCGCCCTGAAGGTGGCGCGGCTGTCGATCGCCGGCGGCGCGGTGTCGCCCATGGTCAGGTCTCCTGCAGCCAGCCGGCGGCGACCCAATCGTCAAGCAGCTCGCGCGCGCCGGCACTCAGCCGCGCGCGGTCCGCCGCGCCGAGTGCACGGGCGTCGGCCAGCCTACGCAGCAGCGCTGCATCGCGGCCGGCAGCCACGAAAGCCTCGCCGTTGATGAAGACATGCCGCTCGTCATACATCATCTTCGTGCGCGCATGCAGCTGCAGCTGTCCGTTGCCGACGCAGGGCCCGGGCTCGAACCACACGTTGGGCTTGGGCTCGGTCAGCATCTCGCCCAGCACGCGCTGCAGGGCCAGGTCATCGCCCAGCTGAGATTGGACGGCGCGGCGGGCGAAATCGACCAGGCCCGCAGGCACGGCGGCCGGCGTCGCCGTGGCGGGTTGCCGCGGATCTCGATACAGCGTGGTCTCGTCGGCATCGTCGGCCAGGCGCGACAGCAGGTCGCGCGTCATGTCGCCGGCGGTGGGCACGCTGAAGCCGACCGAACAGGTCATGCATTCACCGCCCTCGGCCGTGCCGTCGTGGCCCCAGCGCGGCGGCAGGTAGAGCAGGTCACCGGGCTCCAGCACCCACTCCTGCGTCGGTTCGAAGTGCTTCAGCAGCTTCAGCGGCGTGCCTTCCACCCAGGCCGGTTCGCGCTCGCGCGGCGGCGGGCCGATGCGCCAGCGGCGCCGGCCCTGCACCTGGATCAGGAAGACGTCGTAGCAGTCCAGGTGCGCGCCCACGCCACCGCCGGCGCTGGCCCAGGACACCATGAGGTCGTCCAGCCGCGCGTCGGGCACGAAGCGGAAGCGCTTGAGCATCGCGTGCGCGGCGGGCACGTGCAGGTCCAGGCCCTGGACGAGCACCGTCCAGTCGGGCCGCGACACCGGGGGCAGCGCGGTCCGCGGCATCGGCCCGTGGCGCACGCGCCAGCCCTTGGCGGTCTTCTGCACCAGGCGCGACTCCACGCCGTCCTGCGCCGCCAGCGCGAACACTTCCGCGCGCGTGACCGGCGGCACGACGCCCGGCCAGGCCTGCCGCACCAGCAGCGGCTTCTTCTGCCAATGCCGGCGCATGAAGGTGGCCGGCGTGATGCCGCCCAGCAAAGGCGTGCGCTCATCGATGTTCATGCCGGGATTCTTGCGCAGCATGGCGGCACAAGACCTTGTGCCATGATGAACGGATGCAGATCGAAGACCCCTGCGTGGTGAGCCTCACCTGGAAACTCACCGACGCCCAGAACCGCCCCATCGACGAACTCGAACAGCCCGTGGAATTCTTCTTCGGCGGCGACGACCTGCTGGAGAAGGTCGAGGAAGCGCTGGCCGGCCACGTGCGCGGCGACGAACTTCAGTTGCAGCTGGAACCCGAGCACGCCTTCGGCGACTACCGTTCCGAGCTGGTGTGCTTCGAGGACCGCGCGCTCTTCCCCCAGGAGCTGGAAGTCGGCATGGCCTTCGAGGGCCTGCCCGAAGGCGCCGTGACGCCGGACATGCCCGCCGACGTCATCTACATCGTCAGCGAGATCTACCCCTCGCACGTGGTGCTGGACGGCAACCACCCGTTGGCCGGCATGGCGCTGCGGCTGCAGATCCGCGTGCGCGACGTGCGCGAGGCCACCGACGCCGAGATCGAAGCCAGGAGCCTGGGCAACGGGGCTGTCAGCGTGATGGGCAGCGCACCGGCGTCACCGCCTGGCGGCGCACTGCACTGAATCGGCATCAGCCGCGACCGGTGGAGCCGAAGCCGCCTTCGCCGCGGGCGCTGAGGTCGAAAGATTCCACGCGCTCGAAACGCGCCTGGACCACCGGCACGATGACCATCTGCGCGATCCGCTCCATCGGCTGCACCGTGTACGCCGCACTGCCGCGGTTCCAGCAGCTCACCATCAGCGGGCCCTGGTAGTCGCTGTCGATCAGCCCCACCAGGTTGCCCAGCACGATGCCGTGCTTGTGGCCCAGCCCGGAGCGCGGCAGCAGCATGGCAGCGAGACCGGGGTCACCGATGTGGATGGCCAGGCCGGTGGCGATGAGCGCCGCGGCGCCGGGCGCGAGCAGCAGCGGTTCGTCCAAGCACGCGCGCAGGTCCAGCCCGGCGCTGCCGGGGGTGGCGTAGGCCGGCGGGTGCTCGGCCATGCGCGGGTCCAGCAGCTTCACGGCGATGGTGGTCAAGGGGTCGTTCCTTTCGGTGCGCGCGCCGCGATCTCGGCGACGAGCCTGCGCGCCAGGCTCAGCTTGTCGCCCGCCGGCAGCGGCTGGTCGCCGGTGGCGTCCACCAGCACGAGCTGGTTGTCGTCCTGCCCGAAGGCCGAGGGTCCGTGGTTGGCCACGATGAGCGGCACGCCCTTGCGTTCGAGCTTGGCGCGCGCGTGGCGCAGCAGGTCTTCGGTCTCGGCGGCGAAACCCACGCAGAACGGGCGCTGAGCGGCAGGCAGTCGCGCCACGGCGGCCAGGATGTCGGGGTTCTCGGTGAAGGCGATGTCGGGCACGCGGCCGCTGCCGTCCTTCTTGATCTTCTGCCCGGCAGGCTCGGAAGGTCGCCAGTCGGCCACGGCGGCGGTGGCGACGAAGACGTCGTGCGAGGTCGCCACTGGCAGCACGGCGTCATGCATCTGGCGCGCGCTTTGCACGTCGATGCGCAGCACGCCCTGGGGCGTGGGCAGGTGCACGGGCCCGGCCACCAGCGTGACGCGCGCGCCGGCTTCGGCGGCCGCGCGGGCGATGGCGAAACCCATCTTGCCGCTGGAGAGATTGGTGATGCCGCGCACCGGGTCGATGGCCTCGAACGTGGGCCCGGCGGTCACCAGCACGCTGCGGCCCTGCAGCAGCTTGGGCTGGAAGAAGGCGATCAGCGCGTCGCGCAGCTCCACGGCTTCCAGCATGCGGCCGTCGCCGGTCTCGCCGCAGGCCTGGTCGCCGGCCGCAGGGCCCAGCACCCAGGCGCCGTCGGCCTTCACCTGGGCGACGTTGCGCTGCGTGGCCGGGTGGGCCCACATCTCGCGGTTCATGGCCGGGGCCAGCAGCAAGGGGCAGCGCTCGATCGGGCGTGCCAGGCACAGCAGCGCCAGCAGCTCGGCGGCGCGGCCCTGGGCCAGCTGCGCGATGAAGTCGGCGCTGGCGGGCGCCACAATCAGCGCATCGGCCTCGCGCGACAGCTCGATGTGCGGCATGTGGTTGGGCGTGCGCGCGTCCCACTGGCTGGTGACCACGGCTCGGCCGCTGAGCGCCTGCATCGTCACCGGCGTGATGAACTGCTGCGCCGCGTCGGTCATCACCACCTGCACGGTGGCACCGGCCTTCACCAGTTCGCGCGTCAGCTCCGCGGCCTTGTAGCAGGCCACCCCGCCGGACAGGCCGAGGACGATGTGCCTGCCCTGCAGGCCGGTGGCGTTCGACATGGGCCGGGACTCTAGCAGCGGCCGTGAGGCCCGCCCGCCCGGCCGATGACCCCGGGCTTGTCCCCACCATTCTTCCGGAAACTTCAGAAATTCCTGAAAACTCGCACAGTCCAGGCTTGTCGCCTGTCCCCACGCACGCCCCATGGCCCACCTGACCCCGCTCGTCCACGCCTTCGTCGGCCACTTCGGTGAGATGGGCAGCCGCTGGGGCATCAACCGCACGGTGGGGCAGATCTATGCGCTGATCTTCGTGTCGCCGCAACCGCTGCACGCCGACGACATCGCCGAGAAGCTGGAGTTCAGCCGCAGCAACGTGAGCATGGGGCTGAAGGAACTGCAGGCCTGGCGGCTGGTGCGCCTGCGCCACTTCGCCGGCGACCGGCGCGAGTACTTCGAGGCGCCCAGCGATGCCTGGGAGATCTTCCAGACCCTGGCCGAGGAACGCCGTCGGCGCGAGATCGAACCCACGCTGTCCATGCTGCGCAACGCGCTGCTGGAGACGCCCGCCACCGAGGAAGACCGCATCGCCCAGGAACGCATGAAGGGCATGCACGACCTCATCGAGCTGATGACCAACTGGTTCGACGACGTGCAGCGGCTGGACCAGCAGACGCTCTCGCAGCTGATGCGCATGGGCTCGAAGGTGCAGCGGCTGCTCGAGTTCACCGGCAAGGCGCGCGCCCGCGCCTGACAACGAGGATCCCATGGACGCCCTCCTCCTGGCCCGCATGCAGTTCGCGGCCAACATCAGCTTCCACATCCTCTTTCCCACCATCACCATCGCCCTGGGCTGGACGCTGCTGTTCTTCCGCCTGCGCTGGCTGAAGACGCAGGACGTGGCCTGGCTGGTGGCCTACCGCTTCTGGACCAAGGTCTTTGCGCTCACCTTCGCCTTGGGCGTGGTCAGCGGCATCACCATGAGCTTCCAGTTCGGCACCAACTGGCCCGGCTTCATGGAACGCGCCGGCAACGTGGCCGGGCCGCTGCTCGGCTACGAGGTGCTGACGGCCTTCTTCCTGGAAGCCACCTTCCTGGGCGTGATGCTCTTCGGGCATGGCAAGGTGAGCGAACGCGTGCACCTCCTCGCCACCTTCCTGGTGGCCTTCGGCACCACGATGAGCGCCTTCTGGATCCTGGCGCTGAACTCATGGATGCACACGCCTGCCGGACACGTGCTGCGCGACGGGCAGTTCTTCGTTCAGTCGTGGTTCGAGGTCATCTTCAACCCGTCCTTCCCTTACCGGCTGGTGCACAAGCTGCTGGCCTCGGGCCTCACCGTGGCCTTCGTGCTGGCGGGCGTGAGCGCCTGGCAGTTGCTCAAGGGCAAGGCCAACGCGTCCACCGGCAAGGTGCTGCGCACCGGGCTCACCGTGGGGGCGGTGCTGATCCCGCTGCAGATCGTCGCCGGCGACCTGCACGGGCTGAACACGCTGAAGCACCAGCCGCAGAAGATCGCGGCGATGGAAGGCATCTGGCAGACGCAGCGCGGCGCGCCGCTGCTGCTGTTCGCGGTGCCCGATGCGGCGGAACGCAAGAACCACTTCGAGATCGGCATCCCGCGCGGCGCCGCGCTCATCCTCAAGCACGACGCCGACGGCGAACTGCAGGGCCTGGACGCCTTCCCGAACGCCCACCCGCCGGTGGCGCCGCTCTTCTACGGTTTCCGCATCATGGTGGGCACGGGCCTGCTGATGCTGGCCTTCGCCTGGGCGGGCCTGTGGCTGCTGCGCCGGCGCGGCTGGGCCGGTGAACACCTGCCGCGGCCGCTGCTGTGGGGCCTGGCCGGCATGGCCTTCTCGGGCTGGGTGGCCACGGTGGCCGGTTGGTACGTCACGGAGATCGGCCGCCAGCCGTTCATCGTGTTCGGCTTGCTGCGTGTGGACGAGGTGGCCTCGCAGGTGCCCGCGCCGATGATCGCGCTGACGCTGGCGCTCTACGTCACGGTGTATCTGGCGCTGATCGTGGCCTACGCGGGGGTGGTGAAGTACATGGCCGAGAAGCCGATGGAGATGCCCGCCGCACCGCAGCCGCGGCCGCACCCGCAGGGGGCCCGGGCATGAACTGGGACACCGCGCTGCCCGTGATCTTCATGGGCCTGATGGGCCTGTCCATGCTGGCCTACGTGGTGCTGGACGGCTACGACCTCGGCGTGGGCCTGCTGCTGCCGCGCGCCGGCGACGCCGAAAAGGACACCATGATCGCCAGCATCGGCCCCTTCTGGGACGCCAACGAGACCTGGCTGGTGCTGGGCGTGGGCATCCTGCTCATCGCCTTCCCCAAGGCGCACGGCATGGTGCTGGGCGCGCTGTACCTGCCGGTGGCGCTGATGCTGGTCGGCTTGATCCTGCGCGGCGTCGCGTTCGACTTCCGCGTGAAGGCCCAGTCCCACCTCAAGCCGCTGTGGAACCGCGCCTTCTTCGCCGGCTCGGCCTTGGCTGCGCTGGCGCAGGGCTGGATGCTGGGCCGCTACATCACGGGGCTCCAGGAGGACTGGCCCTACCTGCTGTTCGCCGCCGCCATCGCGCTGCTGCTGCCGGCGGCCTACGTGCTGCTGGGCGCCGCCTGGCTGGTGATGAAGACCGAAGGCGAACTGCAGCGCCACGCCGTGCGCTGGGCCAGGATCGCCTGGCCGCCGGTGGTGCTGGGCATGGCGCTGATCTCGCTGGCCACACCGGTGGTGAGCCCCACCGTGTTCGAACGCTGGTTCAGCATGCCGGCCTTCATCGCGCTGCTGCCCATCCCCTTGATGACGCTGGCGGCCCTGGCGGGCGTACGCGCGCTGCTCGACTCGCAGCGCGTGCTGGGCAAGCTCTGCGGGCTGCCCTTCCTGCTGCTGGTGGCGGTGTTCGGCCTCGGCGGCATCGGGCTGGCCTACAGCCTCTTCCCCTACGTGGTGATGGACCGCCTGACACTGTGGCAGGCCGCCAGCGCCACCGAGAGCCTGGCCGTCATCGCCATCGGCTGTGCCGTCACGGTGCCGGCCATCGTCGGCTACACGATCTTCAGCTACCGCGTGTTCCGCGGCAAGGCCGGCCCGCTGAGCTACGCCTGAGGGGTTCGCCGCGGCTCAGGCCACGGCGCCGTGGCACTTCTTGAACTTCTTGCCACTGCCGCAGTGGCAGGGGTCGTTGCGGCCGGGCGTGGCGTCGGCCTTGCGCGGCGCGGTGACGGGCGCGAAGTCGACCCAGAAAAGGCGCAAGTCCTGCACCGCGAAGCAGACCTCGGTGATGAGGTCGTCGCGCGTGGGCGGCTCCTTGGGCCAGTAGGTGGCCAGGTGGGTCTTCCAGTCGTCCTCGTCGGGCGACATGCGCAGTGCATCGATCTGAGCGAAGGCCACGCTGAAGGCGGCGGCCGGCTCCTCGCCGGGCGGTGGCGTCCAGGCGTCCTCGAACAGGCGCACGGCTTCGAAGAAACCTTCGGCCCAGGGCATGCCGGTCTGGAACAGCGCGGCGTCGGCCTCGGCCACGCCGTCGGCCTGCAGCTGCTGCCGGTCCTCGTCGGTGTACTCGGCCATCAGCGGCGCCAGGCGCAAGGCCTCGGGGTCGTCCAGCATGGCGGCCGGGTCGAGCTGGGCGCACAGCACGGCCAGCCGGCGTTCCAGCGCGCTGCGGGCCTTCGCGGCCGATTCAGGGTCGGCGAAGGCGCGCTCGAAATCGTCGCCGCACAGCCGGGGCAGCCACTCTTCGGTGGCCGGCGGCTGCGGCAGCGCGGCCAGCGCGGTGAGGAAGCCGTCCACGGCGTCGAAGGTGAGACTCGCCACGAAACCGTGCAGCGTCTCGCAGGTGCTGAAGAAGGCCTCGAGGTCGGCTTCGGTGCTGTCGGGCACGGACGCGCCCCGTTGCAGCCAGGGCGCGGGCGGGCGCCCCGGGTTCAGGTCGTCGGCCATGCCACTCCGGGCGGGTTCGGGTGCAGGCGCGCCATGGCGTGCACGTCCTCGTAAACGCCATCGCGCAGCGCGTAGGCGCGGTGCGTGCCTTCGATGCGGAAGCCGAAGGCCTCGTACAGGCGGATGGCGCGGTGGTTGTCGGTGAACACGGTGAGCTCGATGCGCAAGAGCTGACCCCAGCCGTCGGCGAAATCGCACATGGCCTGCATCAGCGCGCGGCCGACGCCCCTACCCTGGGCGCCCGGCTCCACGCTGATGCCCATCATCGCCGCATGGCGCCGCCGCAGCCGCGCCACCGGATGCAGGCCCGAGGTGCCGACGACGCGGCCATCGATCTCGGCCACCAGCCGCAGGTCGCCGCTGTTGGCGCTGTCGGGCTCGGCCAGAGGCTGCCGCCAGGCTTCTTCCGTGGGCATGGGCAGCTGCATGAGGTTGGCGAACACCTCGGGGTGCCCCATCACGCGGGCGAAGGCAGCCGCATCGCCGGGGCGCGCGCGGCGCACCAGGATCGGTTCAGCGGGCGGAAAGTCGGGGTCGATCGACATGGCATGAAGGTCGCGGGCCGGGCGAGTGTCGCATCCGCGCCACCCTGGAGTGTCCCACGGCACCGCATGTCACCCTTCCGCCACCGTGTCGCGGCAGCATTACAGACCATGATCCCTGCGGCATGCTCCGAATGGCGCAGGGACCACTTGCCACCGGAGCCGCCAAGCGGGATTTTCACCTAGCGTCAACCCAGCGTCTGCGGTGCCCCACCGTGGCGCGGTAGTTGCATAGTGTTGCGATCCGGCCTGCCGCCCCGCGGCCCCATCACATCTTGTCAGAGGGACTTCTACACATGACTTACTGGACGGGCTTCTCGAGAACCGCCATTGCCGCCGCCGTGGCGATCGTGGCCGTCGCGCCGGCGTTGGCGCAAAACACCACTTCCGCGATCGGCGGCCGCGTGGTGGGTGCCGACGGCAAACCGGTGGCAGGCGCCATGGTGAGCGTGCAGCACGTGCAGTCGGGCTCCGTCAACAACGTCATCTCCGACGCCGAAGGCCGCTATGCCGTCCGCGGCCTGCGCCCGGGCGGCCCCTACACCATCACGGTCAGCAAGGGCGGACTGGTCGACAAGCGTGAAGAGGTCTTCCTCGCGCTGGCCGAGACGACCAACCTCGATGCCGTTCTGGGCGCCTCGGCCGCCACCGTCGTGGTGACGGGCCGCAGCGCTTCGGACAAGTTCAACAAGGGCGCGATGGGCTCGGGCACGGCCATCAGCAGCCGCGAACTCGGCACATTCGCCTCCATCCAGCGCAACCTGCAGGACTACGCCCGCAACGATCCGCGCCTGGCGCAGACCGACAAGGAACGCGGCGAGATCTCCGCCGGCGGCCAGAACACCCGCTTCAACTCCATCACCATCGACGGTGTCGCCATCAACGACACCTTCGGCCTGGAGTCGAACAACCTGCCCACGGCCAAACAGCCGATCTCCATCGACGCCATCCAGTCGGTGCAGGTGAACCTGTCGAACTACGACGTCACGCAGAAGGGCTACACCGGCGCGAACATCAATGCCGTCACCAAGAGCGGCACGAACGAGTTCAAGGGCACGGTGTCCTACGTGCTGCGCGACGACAACATGGTCGGCAAGCGCTTCAACCGCACCGCCGGTACCTACACGATCGCGCCGCCGTTCAAGGAGAACACCCAGGGCTTCACGGTCGGCGGCCCGATTCTGAAGGACAGGTTGTTCTTCTTCGCCGCCTACGAGAAGCTGGAAAGTTCGCGCACCTCGCCCGACTTCGGTCCGGTGGGCAGCCCGTTCACCAACGTCAGCATCACCTCGTCGGCCATCGCCAACGCCATCAGCACGGCCAGCGGCACGTGGGGCATGAACGTCGGCACCTCCGCGGTGCCTCAAGGCGTGAAGCTGTCCGTGAAGGACACGCTGCTGAAGCTGGACTGGAACATCAGCGACAACCACCGCGCCAACATCCGCTACACCAAGACCGAGCAGACCGAGCCTTTCCTCGTCGGCTTCGGCGGCACCAGCCTGTCGCTCAGCTCCTACTGGTACAACCAGGGCAAGGAAATCGAGACCGTCGTCGGCCAGTGGTTCGCCGACTGGACGCCCACCTTCAGCACCGAGTTCAAGGTCAGCAAGCGCGACTACGACAGCCGCCCGACGCAGGTCAACGGCACCAAGCTGCCGATGGTCACGCTCAGCTTCACCGGCAACCCCACGGCCGAAGCCCTGGCCGCCGGCCTCACCTCCACGGCCACGCGCAGCCTGCTCATGGGCACCGAACTGAGCCGCCAGTTCAACGTCCTGAAGACCAAGACCGACGACCTCTACCTGGGTGCCAACTGGAACCTGGGCGACCATGAGCTCAAGGGCGGCCTGGACTATTCCAACAACGACGTCTTCAACGCCTTCCTGCAGAACGTGAACGGCAACTACACGTTCCGCTGCGAAGACGGCCTGACCTACACCACGCCGCTGGTCAACCGTGCCACTGGCCTGACCGCGGGCGCCACGTGCGCGAATGCGACTGGCGATTCCGTGCAGGCCGCCGTGCTGGAGAACTTCCGCCTCGGCCGCCCGTCCAGCTACACCGTGCAGCTGCCGCGCGCGGGCCGCACGCTGAACGACGGCGTCGCCGAGTGGAGCTTCGCCAACAAGGGCCTGTTCCTCCAGGACACCTGGACGGTGAGCAAGAACCTGACGGTGACGCTGGGCATGCGCGTCGACCAGCAGGCGGTGCCGACCAAGCCCATCCGCAACGCCGACGCCGCGGCCGCCCAGGTGGCCGGCAGCATCAGCGGCACGGCCATCGGTTCCACCGTGGTGCGCAACTCCGGCGGCTTCGGCATCGACAACACCGTCACGCTGGACGGCCAGAACCTGGTGCAACCGCGCTTCGGCTTCAACTGGAATCCGGGCCTGCCCTACCGCTCGCAAGTGCGCGGCGGCTTCGGCCTCTTCCAGGGCGCCGCGGCCAACGTCTGGCTGAGCAATCCCTTCTCCAACACCGGCGCGGCGACAGCGCAGTTCAACTGCGCCAGCTACACCGCCTGCAACACCGCTGGCGTGGTGTTCAATCCGAACCCGTCGGCGCAGCCGGTGGTGGCCGGCACGCCGCCGGCCGCGGCGGTGGACGCGCTGGCGCCGAACCTGAAGCAGCCCTCGGTGTGGAAGGCCAACCTGGCTTTCGAAGTCGAGACGCCGGCGCTGCCGGTCGTCGGTGCGCTGGTGGTCGGCGCCGAATGGCTGCACACCAAGGTGAACGAGGGCATCTACTACCAGCACCTGAACCTGGGTGGCGCCACGAGCCTCGGCTCGGACGGCCGCCAGCTGTTCTGGAACCCGGAAGGCTATGCGTCCAACTGCTGGACGGCCACCGGCACCACCATCACCACCGGTGCCTGCGCCACGCCGGCCGGCCAGAGCCGCAATCGCTCGCTCAGCAACCCCAACTTCGCCAACGTCATCATGGCGACTGGCACGAAGAAGGGCGGCGGCGATGCCATCACGCTGTCGCTGAGCAAGCCGCTGTCGCAGGGCTTCGGCTGGACGATCGCCTACACGCGCACGACGGCCACGGAAGTGAGCCCGCTGACCTCGTCGACGTCGAACTCGAACTGGAACGGCCGCAACATCTTCAACCCCAACGAAGAGACCACGCAGACCTCCAACTACGTGACACGCGACCGCTTCAACGGCAACATCCAGTGGAGCAAGGCCTTCGTCGGCAACTACCGCACCACCCTGGGCGTGACGTACGAGGGCCGCAAGGGCAAGCCGTACTCGTGGACCTTCATCAACGACATGAACGGCGACGGCATCGGCGGCAACGACCTGATGTACATCCCGAAGGGCCCGGGCTCCGGCGAAGTGATCTTCCGCGGCGCGGACGGCAGCATCGGCACGGCGGCCGCGGTCACGGCCGAAGCCAACTTCTGGCGCATCGTCGACGCCAACCCGGCGCTGAGCGGCGCCAAGGGCGGGGTGGTCGGCCGCAACAACAGCTTCGGTCGCTGGGTGAACAATTTCGACGTCCGCATCAGCCAGGAACTGCCGGGACTGTGGAAGGACCACAAGGCGGTGTTCACGATGGACCTGCTGAACTTCGGCAACATGATCAACAAGCGCTGGGGCCGCATCGACGAGATCGGCTTCCCGTCCAACCGCAGCTTCGTCAACTACACCGGCGTGAGCGGTGGCAAGTATGTCTATGCCGTGGGTTCGCTGGAAGACTTCGTCACGCGCCAGGCCGCTGGCGAGTCGCAGTGGGCGATGCAGTTCACGCTGCGTTACGAGTTCTGAAGACGCGCGCTGAACGCCAGACGAATGAAAGGGGCCCTCGGGCCCCTTTCTCTTTGGCGCCGCGAAAGCAGCGCGGCGACAGGCTCACACCCGTTCGCTCACCCAAGCCGCCACGCTGGCCAGCGCCGCCGGCAGGGCAGCCGCATCGGTGCCGCCGGCCATCGCCATGTCGGCCTTGCCGCCACCCTTGCCGCCCACCTGCTGGGCGACGAAGTTCACCAGCTCACCGGCCTTCACCTTCGCGGTGCTGTCGGCCGTGACGCCGGCGGCCAGCTGCACCTTACCGCCTTCCACGGCCGCCAGCACGATGGCGGCGGACTTGAGCTTGTCCTTGAGCTTGTCCATGGTCTCGCGCAGCGCCTTGGCGTCGGCTCCTTGCAGCACCGCGGCCAGGACCTTCAGCCCCTTCACGTCCACGGCCTGCACCAGCAGTTCGTCGCCTTGCGACGAGGCCAGCCTGCCCTTGAGCGCGATGACTTCCTTCTCCAGCGCGCGCAGCTGATCCTGCAGCGCGCCCACGCGGCCGGGGACTTCGGCCGGCGTGGCCTTCAGCGTGCCGGCCAGGCCGTTCACGGTGCCTTCCAGCTGCTGCAGGTAGGCCAGCGCGTTGTCGCCGGTCACCGCTTCCACGCGGCGGATGCCGGCGGCGATGCCGGTCTCGGCGACGATCTTGAAGAGGCCGATGTCACCCGTGCGCTGCACGTGCACGCCACCGCACAGCTCGCGGCTCGTGCCGATGTCCAGCACACGCACCTCGTCGCCGTACTTCTCGCCGAACAGCATCATCGCGCCCAGCTTCTGCGCCTGCTCGATGGGCAGCACCTGCGCCTTCGTCGCGGCGTTGGCCAGGATCTCGGCATTCACCAGCGCCTCGATCTTCAGCACCTGCTCGTCGGTCACCGGCGCGTTGTGCGCGAAGTCGAAGCGCGTGCGCTCCGGCGTCACCAGGCTGCCCTTCTGCTGCACATGGCCGCCCAGCACCTCGCGCAGTGCCTTGTGCATCAGGTGCGTGGCGCTGTGGTTGCGCACGGTGCGCACGCGGCGCTCGCCATCCACGCGGGCGGTGAGCTGTTCGCCGACGCTGATGGCGCCTTCGACGACGCGGCCCTGGTGGCCGTGCACGGCCGCCTGCACCTTCACGGTGTCGTCCACCAGCACGCGCGCGGTGGCGTTGCGCAGCTCGCCGGTGTCGCCCACCTGGCCGCCGCTCTCGGCGTAGAAGGGGGTGCGGTCCAGCACGATGACCACGTCGTCGCCGGCCGCGGCCTTGGGCACCGGGCTGCCGTCGATGTAGATCGCCGTCACCACGGCGCCGTCCAGCGTGAGCGCTTCGTAGCCCTTGAAATCGGTGTTGCCGCCGGTGTATTCCAGGCCCGCGGCCATCTTGAACTTGGCCGCCGCCTGCGCCTGGGCGCGCTGGCGCGCCATGGCGGCGTTGAAGCCCGCTTCGTCCACGGCCAGACCGCGCTCGCGCAGCACGTCGGCCGTCAGGTCCAAGGGGAAGCCGAAGGTGTCGTGCAGCTTGAAGGCGGTCTCGCCATCCAGCAGCTTCGTGCCACCGGCCAGCGCGCTTTCCAGGATGTCCATGCCCTTGGCGATGGTCTGGAAGAAGCGCTCTTCCTCGACCTTCAGCACGTCGGTCACGCGCGCCATGTCGCGGGCCAGTTCGGGGTAGGCCTCGCCCATCTCCACCGCCAGCGGGGCCACCAGCGTGTGGAAGAAGGGCTTGCGCGCGCCCAGCTTGTAACCGTGGCGGATGGCGCGGCGGGCGATGCGCCGCAGCACGTAGCCGCGGCCCGCGTTGCCGGGGATCACGCCGTCCACCACCGTGAAGCTGCAGGCGCGGATGTGGTC
>CAZBUU010000079.1:0-15605 GCA_964495125.1 uncultured Rubrivivax sp. | reverse complement strand
TGCCGTTGCTCGACAGCGTGACGTTGCCGCTGGCGCGCCCGTTGGTGATGCCGTAGCCCGACATGAAGCCGATCAGGCCGCCCGCATAGCTGGTGCCCGAGACTTGGCCGCTGGCCGATACCGTGGCGTGCGCCGCGGTGTTGCTGCTGTAGCCGACAAGGCCGCCGGCGTAGTTCGTGCCGGTGACATCGCCCAGGGCCTGGCTGTTGTTGACGGCCGTGCCGCCGAAGTAGCCCGCCAGGCCGCCGCTGTAGGTGGTGCCCGTCACCCGGCCGCTGGCGCTGCTGCCGCTGATGGTGGTGCCGTTGAACTGGCCCACCAGGCCGCCCGTGTAGCCACGGCCACTCACGTCGCCGCTGGCCGTGCTGCTGGCGATGCTGGTGCCGTTGTAGACGCCGACCAACCCCCCCACGTTGCCGCCGTTCGAGTTCGGGCTCAGCGAGTTGGTGTAGGCCACGCGGCCCGTTGCCGAGCTGCCGGAAATGCTGCCGTAGTAGCCCTGGCCGACCAGCCCGCCGACAGAAGCATTGCTGGCGTCCACCGTGACGCTGCCGGTGGCGTGGCTGTTGGTGATCTGCTTGCTGTCCTGGGCGTAGAAGTAGTAGCCCCAGTAGCCCACCAGGCCACCCGCGCTGACGCTGCTGGCCACGCCGACGACGTTGCCGCTGGCTCGGCTGGCGGTGATGCTGTAGTTGTCGGCCTGGCCGATGAGGCCACCCACATGGTCGGCGCCCGTGACGTTGCCGCTGGTCACCACGTTGTTCAGCGAGCCCGTGCTCCAGGCGAAGCCGATGGCACCGCCCGTGTACGAGCCCCCGCTCACGTTGGCCACGCTGTCGCTGTTGGTCAGCGTCACCGGGTTCGAGTAGCCGATGAGGCCACCGACCATGTAGTTGCCGCTGACGCTCGCGCCGCGCGCGTGGACATCGTTCATCACGCCGGCCGAAGCGTAGTAGCCCGCAATGCCGCCGGTGTAGTTGCCACCGCTGACGATGCCGAAGCTCTCCACCGCCGAGATACCGCCCGAGCCCGAGAACTGCCCCACCACGCCACCAACGTAGCCGGAACTGCCCTCGACGCCGGTCACGCGGCCGTCGGTCCGGCTGGTGGTGATGCCGCCTGATGGGGCATAGCCGACCAGGCCACCGACATTGCCGGTGCCGGTGACATTGCCCTGGGCCCGCGAGGCGCTGATGGCGCTGGAGCCGCTGTACTGCCCGACCAGCCCGCCGGTGTCGCCCGTGGTTGCCGTGACGACGCCCGTGGCGTTGCCGCGCACGATCGCCGTGCCGAAGAACAAGCCCACCAGGCCGCCGGTTTGCGCGGCGTTGGTGGATGTCACGTTGCCGCTGGCGCTGACGTCGGTGAAGGTGGCCGAACCGGCGGACACGCCCACCAGGCCGCCGACCGAGCCGTTGGCCGCGGTGCTGGTGACGTTGCCGGTGGCGCGCGCGTTGGTGATGGAGCCGTAGGAGCGGCCGACCAGGCCACCCGCGTTGACGTTCGACGTGACGGTGGCAGCCACGCTCATCGGCGCTTGTGCCGACGTGCCCGTGATCGTGGCGGCCTGCGTCATGTAGCCGATGAGCCCGCCCACCCAGCTCGTGCCCGACACCGAGGTGGCCGACATGGTGATCATGCCGATCGGAGCCGCGCTGTCGTAGTAGCCGACGGCGCCGCCGGCGTTGGCGACCGTCCCGCCCACGTTGCCCAGCGTCTCGAGCGTGCCGCTCATGCCGCCGGTCATGCCGAAGTAGCCGGCCAGGCCACCGGCGCTGAAGCTGTTGGCGGCGTTGCTGGTCACCTGGCCGGTGGCCACCGCGCCCGCCAGGCTGCCGTTGCCGGACGCATAGCCGACGATGCCGCCGGCGTCACCGTTGCTGATGACGTTGCCCGAGGCGTTGGCGTTCTGGATCAGCGCCTGCGTGTTCGTGGTGAACTGGCCGATCAGCCCGCCGGCGTAGCGTGAGCCCGTCACGTCGCCGGTGGCGGTGCCGTTGATCACGCTGCCGCCAGAGGCCAAGCCCACCAGGCCACCCGCCGTGCCGCCGTTGACCGTGGCGTTGCTCACGTTGCCGTTGGCGGTGCCGCCGGTGATGGCGCCGGTGCCTTCGGCGCTCCCGACCAGGCCGCCGACGTCGCCGGTGCCGACGACGTTGCCGTTGGCGGTGCCGTTGGTCACGGCGCCCGCGGTGCGCCCGGCCAGCCCGCCGGCATCGCCGGCGGACGTGACGTTGGCCGATGCCGTGAGCCCGATCAATGCGCCGCTGCCGGCGCCGTAGCCGAGGATGCCGCCCGCGTAGGTGCCGCCGGTGCTGACGGACGCGCCGCGGAAGGCCACGGTCAGGTTCTGGCCGGCGTCCGTGACGAGCGCCGTGGCGGAGTTGTAGTAGCCGACCACGCCGCCGGCATAGGTGCCGCCGCTCACGGTGCTGCCGGCCGCACCTGCACTGCTGTTGACGATGCCGCCCGTGAGGCCGCTCTGGCCCACCAGGCCGCCCACAGAGCCCGTGCTGGCGTGGCCCGTCACGTTGCCGCTGGCGCTGCTGTTGCTGATGCTGCCGCTGCCCGTGGCCTCGGCCACCAGGCCCCCCGCGTCGGCGTTGACGACATTGGTGCTGACGCTGCCCGTGGCCGTGGCGCCTGAGATGCTGCCAGCGCTCAGCACGCCCACGAAGCCGCCGACGTTGGCGCCCCCGGTGACGCTGCCGCTGGCGCTGCCGCCGGTGATGCCGCCGGCCGACGACCAACCCACCAGGCCGCCCGCGCGGTCGCCGCTGTTGGTGACGTTGCCGGCAGCGGTGCTGTTGCTCACGGCAGCTGCCGCCTGACCGATGAGCCCGCCGACGTAGCCGTTCCCCGAGACATTCCCGCTGGCAGAACTGCCAGAAACGGCGCCGCCGGCATAGCCCACCAGGCCACCCGCGTTGCCGGTGGCCTGCACTGTCGAGGTGGTGGTGACGCCGGTGATCGTGCCGGCGCCTGCGGCCTGGCCGATCAGGCCGCCGACCCAGGTGCCTCCGGAGACGGACGTGGCGCCCACCGTCACGGTGTTGATGGCACCCGCCGTGTTGGTGTAGCCCGCCAGGCCGCCGGTGTTGGCCCCACCGCTGACATTGCCCGCTGCCGAACTGCCGGTGATGCCACCGGCCATCCGGAACTCGCCCACCAGGCCGCCCACCGAGCCGCTGGTGGCCGACGAGCCGGTGACCGTGCCCCCGGCGGAGCTGCCAGTGATGCTGCCCGCACCCGAGGTGTAGCCTGCCAGGCCGCCGGCACTGGGCGCCCCGCTCACGTTGCCCGTGGCCGTGGCGCCGCTGATGCTGCGGCCACTGTCCATGTAGCCCACCAGGCCGCCGGCATAGGCGCCGCCGCTGACGTTGCCGCTGGCCTGGCCGCCCGTGAATCCCGCGCCCGAGGCGTAGCCCACCAGGCCGCCGGTGTAGTTGCTGGCGCTGGTGTTCAGCACCGTGCCGCTGGCGATGCCGTTGTCGATGGTGGTGGCCGTGCCGGCCGCCTGCCCAACCAGTCCGCCGACGTAGGAGGTGCCGGTCACGTTGCCGGTGGCCGTGCCGTTGGTGACGTTGCCCGTCGTCACACCGGCCAGGCCGCCGGCGATGCCGGTGCCGGTGACGGTGGCGGATGAACTCAAGCCGGTCAGCGCCGCCGTGCCGTTGCTGCGGCCGATGAGCCCGCCCGTGGCCCCGTTGTTGCCGCCGCTGACGGAACTGCCGCGGAAGCTGATCACGGCACCGTTGCCGGGGTCGTGCACGAAGGCGGTGTTGGTCGTCGCCCGGCCGATCAGGCCGCCGGTGCTGGTGCCGCCGGAGACGGTGCTGCCGACGCTGCCGCTGCTGCTGTTGACGACGCCCCCGGTCAGGATGAGCTCGCCCACCAGGCCGCCGACGGCGTCGGCCCCCGCCCCAGCGGTGACGTTGCCGCTGGCGCTGCTGTTGCTGAGGCTGCCCGAGCCGTTGATGTAGCCCACCAGGCCCCCGGCGTCACCCGTGCTCGTGGCGCTGACGTTGCCGCTGGCCGTGCCCGAGACGATGTTGCCGTTGCTGTTGAACTGGCCCACCAGGCCGCCGGTCTCGATGCCGCCGCTGACGTTGCCACTGGCGGCGCCGCGTGTGAGTGCACCGCTGTTGCTGTAGAAGCCGACGAGGCCGCCGATGGCGCCGGCCGTCGCGGCCCCCGTGATCGTGCCGCTGGCGCTGACGTCGGTGAAGCCGCTCGCGCCGTTGGCCTCGCCGACGAGGCCGCCCAGCTCGCCCGGGCCACCGACGTTGCCCGTAGCGTGCGCGTTGCTCACGGCACCGTTGGTGCGCCCGGCCAGGCCGCCCGCGGCGCCCGTGGCGCCTGTGGCCGTGACGCTGGCGCCCACCGTGAGCCGGTTGTCCGCCGAGGCCCCCGTGATGGCCGCCGTGGTGTTCATGTAGCCGACGAGGCCGCCGACCCAGGTCACGCCGGTCACGCTGGGGCCGGTGAAGCTGCCGCTGGTGATGGCGGCTGCCGAGTTGTACCAGCCGATCAGGCCACCGACGTAGGTGCCACCGGTCACGGTGCCGCTGGCCGAGTTGCCGCTCTGGCCCGCCGTCATCGCGAACTCGCCCGTCAGACCGCCCGTGGAGCCGGAGTTCGCGACGCCCGTGACGTTGCCGCTGCTGCTGCTGTCGGCGATGGAGCCCGAGCCATTGGCGCGGCCCACCAGGCCGCCCGTGGCCGCGCCGGCGACGGCATTCGCCGCCGCCGTCACCGTGGCCGAACTGGAGACTCGGCTGATGCGTGTATTGCCTTCTGTGGTGCCGGCCAGCGAGCCCATCACCGTGGTGCCCGTGAAGGTGCCGCCGACAATGGACAAGTTGCGCACTTCGGCCCCGGTCAGCGACGCGAACATGCCGCTGGCGACGCTGGCGTTCGGTGCCAGTCCGGTGACGCTGTGGCCGAGGCCGTCGAAGCGGCCGCTGAAGGAGTTGGCGATGCTGGTGCTGGCGCTGTTCTCGTTGCCGATCGGCGTGAACGCCTGCCCCGTGGCGTCGATGTCCGCACCCAGCACGTAGCTGCCGGTCAGCGCGGCGTCGATGGCCTGCAGCCCGGCCAGGCTGGTGATCACGGTGTAGTTCACCGCCGCCGCCGTGCTCGACTTGGTGCTGAAGTTGACACCCGAAGGCAAGCTGACGGGCGCGCCGATGCTGTAGCTGCCGACGCCAGAGGCCTGCTGGCCGTACTCGAAGGCCAGGCTGGCCGTGCCCGAACCGGTCATCGGCTGGCTGACGGCGATGTTGCGCTCGGCCGTGAGCGTCAGCCGGTTGGCCGACCACGTGACGACGTCATTGACGAAGATGTCGCCGTTGCCGCCGGGCGTGCCCGCGTCGACCGTGCGGATCTGGATGTTGCCGCCGGCCAGCCGCGTGGAGAGCGCGGCGCCGGTTTCGTTGCCGCCGCTGCTGGCGATGGTGTAGTCGTTGGGGTCGACGAGCCAGGTGCCCGTCAGCCCGCGCGGCGCCAGGGCGCTGAAGCGGATGCTGTCGGCGATGTCGACGCGCGCCGCCGAGGTCTCGATGAAGCCGCCGCGGCCGTCGGCCGCGCTCACGTCCAGCGTGCCGTCGATCTTCGCGCTGCCGCGCTGCATGTCGCCCAGCACCATGACACGCCCGGCGTCACCCTGCGCCGGCGCTGCCGCCGAGAGGCTGCCGCTGGTGGCCACCTGGTCGCCGGTGATCCAGATCTCGCCACCGCGTTCGACCAGCGCGTTGGCGCGCACGATGCCGCTGTTGTTGACGAGCGAAGCCGCGATGTCCTGCGCGGACTTGGCCGTCAGCGTGACCAGGCCGCCGTCGGCGGCGATGCGGCCGGCGTTGTCCACCTGCCCGGGCGCCGTGCCCGCCGCCACCACGGCCGACAGCAGACCGTTGCCGCTGATGCTGACGGTGGCCGAGCGGCCGGCGGCCAGCACCACCGTGCCGGCATCGACCGAGATGTCGCCCTCGTTGGTCACCTGCTGGCCGAACAGCGCCAGGTAGCCGCCGGCACTGGCACGCAGCTGGCCCTGGTTGACGACGCTGCCGGAACTGCCGTTCACGCCCGTGGCGTTGAACTGCAGGCGCCCTTCGGCGAAGTCCTGCTGGGAGAGGTCGAGTGCGCTGGCGACCAGGCCGCCGACGTCGACGCGCGCCGAAGGCGCGAACAGCACCCCGTTCGGATTGGTGAGGAAGACCTGCCCGTTGGCCTTCAGCTGGCCGAAGATGCGGCTCGGATCGTTGCCGAGCACGCGGTTGAGTGCCACTGAACCGGCGCCCGGCTGGCGGAACTCCACCGTCGCCGCGCTGCCGATGTTGAAGCTCTGCCAGTCGAGGCCCAGCCGGTCGGTGGTCTGCTGGATGACGAGCAGGTTGCCGCTCTGTGCCAGCGTGCCCGCGCCGACCCTGACCTGCGCACCCGTGGGCAGTGCATTCGGAGCCACCTGGGCCATCGCCCAGCCAGCGCTGCCCAGCCATGCGGCCAGCAACCAGGCCAGCAGGCGCGAGATGCGACGCCTGGGAGCCGGGCGCTTGCGCTGGGTCTTGGCGCGACGCGGGGCGGGCAGGGCGGCGTGGTGACGGCTGGGCATGGAAGTCTCCGGAATCGCTGTCGGTCCCGCCTTCAGGGCGTGACCACCATCTGCAGGTAGAGCCGCGGCTGCGTGTCGCTGCCCTCCGCGCCCAGGGCGCGGCGGCTGCGCCAGGCCACCGATGCGCTGAGACCGACGTCGCCGCCGCTCCACTGCACCGACAGGCCGCTGCCGCCCAGCTTCACCTCGTTGCCGGCCAGCAGCGAGGCGGGCGGGCGGCGGTTGATCAGGCCCTGGGCATCCTCGTGGAAGAGCGCCCAGACGAAGCTGCCGCCGACATAGTCGCGCACATAGCGCAGCTCGGCACCCAGGTACGCGCCCTGGTCCACCGAAGCGGCGCCGGTCGCGTAGGCGCGCACCATGCCGGGGCCGGCCAGGCCCAATTTCTCAGAGCTGTCGAGGTTGCCGCCGCTGGCCTGGCCCGAGAACCGCAGGTAGAGACTCCACGGGCCTGAGATCGCCTGCTGGCGCACCAGCTGCATGCCGGCCTTGCGGTACTCGCGGGCGATGCCCAGCGTGTCGCTGGCGCGCCGCGCTTCGTTCAGGATCTTCAAGTCGCCCATCGAGCCGGTGAAGCTGCCGGCCGTGCCGCCGAAGCGGTCGCGGGCATCGAAGCTCAGCGTGAGGTCGAAGACGTCGTTGCGCTTGGGGTTGTTGCTGCCGGTGGAGAGGATGTCGTCGCGCAGCCGCTTCTGCTCGTAGGCGGCCTTGATCCACAGGTTGCGGTCGGTGCTGCGCACCAGCGGGTAGCTGGCGTCGATGCCGAAGGTGTTGGCGTTGCCGGCCGCCCCGAGCGTACGGAAGTCGCCGCCCAGCTGGTAGGTCAGGCGCGAGAGGCTGGCTCCCAGGCGGTAGCCATCGCCGCCCACGGGTACGCTCATCGCCAGCGTGCCGCTGACCAGGCCGCCCTTGCTGGAAGTCAGCGCGCGGGCAGTGGTCTGGTCACCCCAGCCGAAGAGATCGCGCAACTGCAGGCTGAGGCCGGCGCGGTACTCGCCGATGGAGCGGCTGCCGTGGTTGTTCAGCTCCAGCTTCAGGTCCAGCGGCTCGTCCTCGGCCACCGAGACGATGATGTCAGCGCCCCCCGTCGTGGCGCCCGGCGTGAAGGCGCCGCGGGCGGTGACGCCCGGGATGTCGTTCAGCAACAGCAGCTTGCGCTCGACGTCCGCCTGGCGCAGCGGCACCTGGCCGGCCAGCGCTTCGACGTGGGCCTGCACGACCTCGTCGCGCAGCCGGACTTCCTGCGCGGTGACGATCTGCGTCGCTTCGATGCGCCCTTCCAGCACGGCGAGCTCGATGACGCCGTCGGCCACGCGCTGGGCCGGCAGGTAGGCGTAGGTGAGCAGGTGGCCGGCGGCCTGGTAGTGGCGCGTGATCACGCCGGCGGCTTCGTTCAGGCCGGCAAGGTCGAGCTTGCGGCCGACGTAGGGCTGCACCAGTGCCGTCAGCGTCTCGACCGGGAATGAACTGGCGCCGGTGATGCGGAAGCCGCTGGGCGTGACGGTGACGCCGGCGGGCATGTTGATGGTGGGCCGCACCGGGGGTTCGACGACGCGCGGCGCCTGCGCCGGGGGCAGCGCCGGGCGCGGCGGCGGCTGGGTCTGTTCGAGCAGGCGACCGGCGTCCGGTGGCGACTGGGCTGCCGCCGGCAGCGCCAGCAGGGGCAGGGCGGCTGCCAGCAGCGAGGCCAGTGGCGCGGCCCGGAAGCGCAGGGTGCGGGGCAATGTGGGCATCGGAGTTCTAGTCGGTGTTGCCCGCCTCAACGGCGGGCCATGCGCTCGAGCAGCGCGACGAGTTGACGTTCGGCAGGCGTGAAGTCCTTGTGCCGGGCCAGCAGTGCCTGCAACGCCGAGACGGCGGCGTCGTACTGCCCTGCGTCGGCCTGGGCGAGTGCGCGGTCGTAGGCCACCCAGGCCTCGGCGGGCCAGGCGCGTGCGGTGCCCGCGGCGCCGCCGATGGCTAGCACCAGGCGGCGGTTCATCGGCTCGACCTGCTGCATCACGGCTTCCAGCGAACTGGTGGCTTCGTCCGAAAACACGACCCGCGCGGTGGCGGTGTCGATCACGCGCACATGCACCTGCACGGCGTCGCCGATGACGAAGAAGCCGCCGAAGACCATGCGGGCGGCGCCCACGATGCGGCCCAGCCGCAGCCGCGCGTCATCGTCGGCCAGGCTGCCGGCGGACAGTTTCTGTTCGGCCAGCAGGTCCTTCAGCCGCTGTCGCTCCACCACGGGCAGCCCCGGCACCTGCAGCAGGGCGCCGGTGAGGTTCTCCGACAAGGCGCGGCGCAGAAAATCGATGCGTTCGGCGGGTAGCGTAGAGACGGCGGTCTGGTTGTCGAAGTCCCAGACCACCACCGCCGGCAGCGCCGCGGGAGCCTGCGCCAGGGCAGCGGCCGCGCCCGAGAGCAACACCCCGCCCAGCACCCGGCGCCACAGGCGAGCCGGCGCGTGCATCGGGTTGGCCGGAGCGTTCATTCCTTGCGGGCGATGATCCGCTGGTTCTTCTCGAGCGGCGCCCTGGCATCGGCGATGCGCGCATAGGAGAAGAGTTCGTCGACCTCGGTCACCGTGACCTGCGTGACCTGGCTTTCCTTGTAGCCCAGGATGCGACCGTTGAGTTCGATGGGCTCGGCCTTGCCGAGCACGTTGAACTGGCGCCCGACCGCCACGCCATGCTTCTTGCCGAGGTTGATGATGGCGCGACCGGCGTCGACCGAGACGACACGGCCCTTCAGCGGGTACTTCTCGGTCACGGTCGCGGCCACGGCATCGGCGATGGCTGCCGCCAGCTGCGTCGGGTTGGGGGTGGCACCGGCGGCGCGCTCGGTGCGCACCAGGGCGAGCTGCGTGGTCTCGGTGTCGATGGCGCGCACCGATGCCGCCAGGCCGCCGCCGGCAGGCACCAGCGAACCCGAGACCATCAGCCGCGCGGCCAGCAGCCGGCCCAGCTTGATCTGCGTGTCCTGGTCGGCCAGCTCGGACGAACCGAGCTTGACTTCGGCCAACACCTTGTCCAGCAGGCGACGTTCGACGATGGTGAAACCGCGCGCTTGCAGCTCGCGGATCAGTTCCTGCTGCAGCAAAGTCTCCAGCCCGATGCGCCCGCCGCCGGCGCCCAGGGTCTGGTCCTGCAGCGGCAGGATGGACAGCGCGAGCGCCGGCGAGGTCCAGTCGTCGGCGGCACCGGCCGTGGCCGGGCGCGGCAGCGGGCTGCGGAAGCGCGCCGCCAGTTCCTTCACGGACTCGTCGATGAACTGCTGGCGTGCGCGGTCCTGGCTCTCGGCGATGGCCTCCGTGGTCTGGCGCAGCAGCGCGCTGGTCACGGGGTCGGCCGGATCCAGGGCCTGCGCCCGTTCCAGCACCGCCTTGGCGCGCGCGCCTTGGCCGGTCTCGTTCAGCGCCACGGCCAGGTTGGACAGCGCCTCCACCGACTGGCGGTTCTCGCGCGCCGCGCGCTCGTAGGTCTGCACGGCGGCCTGCGGGTCCTGGCGCCGCTGCAGGTTGCCCACGGCCACCAGAGCGTTGGCCCGTTGCCAGGAGAAGTCGGCCGAAGTGGTGGGCGCGGCGGCCTGCTGCAGCGCCGCCTGGCTTTCCTGCGCCTGGCCGGCTGCAGCGAGCGCGCGGCCGCGGATCAGGTAGGCCGCGCTGCGTGTGGGGGCCTTGGCGATGATTTCGTTGGCGGCGGTCAGCGCGCCCTGGGAATCGCCGCGCGCGAGGCTGGTCTCGGCCAGGCCCTCGCGACCCATCCAGGCCACTTCCGGGTGAGAACTGCCGGCCAGCGCACGGAACACGCGCTCGGCGTCATCCAACTGGCCCTTGCGCAGCGATTCGTACGCGCGTTCGGCGCGCGTGATCTGCTCGATGGCCGGGGGCGCCGGCAAGGTGGTGGTGCCGGTCTTGGGTTCCGGCGCGGGCGGGAAGAAGTAGAAATCGCCTTCGAGCGAGGTGCTTTCCCAGGGGACCTGCTGGCCGTTGCTGTCCAGGCGCACGCCCAGGCGGACGCGCTTGAAGACTTCCTCGATCGGCGTGCCGGGCCGCTCGATGTTGGCCAGGAGGTGCTGCGTGTACAGGCCGTTGGCGTTGCGGCCATCGCTGGCGACGCTGCCGGGGGCGGTGGCGAAGGCCACCAGCGAGCCGATGGGCGCGTCCAGCTGCGACAGGCCGCCACCGCCGGAACGGGTGGCGCGGGCGAAGGGGTTGTCTCGGCAGGCGTCCAGGACAACCATGTTGATGCGATTCTTCGCCGTCTCCATCTTGTCCAGCACCTGCTGCACGTCAACGGCCTTGTAGGCGACTTCGTCCTCGCGCTGGATCTCGGCGCCCACCGGCATCAGGAAATTGCGGCCTTTGATCTGCACGCCGTGGCCGGCAAAGTAGAAGAGTCCGGCGCCGCCGGCCTTGAGCTTGTCGCCGAAGGCGGTGACGGCGTCCTGCATCTGCCGCTGCGAGGCGTTCAGGCGAAGGTCGACCGCAAATCCGGCCTTGCGCAGGGCGGTGGCCACCGCCTGGGCGTCGTTGGCGGGGTTCACCAGCGGGGCGTTGGCATAGGTGGCATTGCCGATCACCAGGGCATGGCGAGGCTCGGCCACGGGCAGCGCGGCAGTGGCTGGACGAACGGCCAGCACCGCGGCCAGCCACACGCAGGCCAGCAGCACGTACCAGGCCGGATTCACCCGTGGACCGGGGAAGCAGACGCTCTTTGGCATGATCGATGCCCTCCATTGGCCGCTCGCCGGTGCCATGGGCACTCCCTCCGGTGTCACAGCGCGTAGCGGATGCTACGGTATGCACCGTTATGCGAGCGTTTGTTGACGACGACAGACCCGACTGTTACGGGCCTTCGATCGAGGGGGGATACCCCATAGGAGGGAGGAAAGGCCTGCCGCCCTCAGCCCTTGGTGCCAGCTGAGACTTTGTGCCGCATCAGGCGGCCCTTTTCACGGTCCCAGTCGCGCTTCTTCTCGGTCTCGCGCTTGTCGTGCTGGGCCTTGCCCTTGGCCAGAGCGATCTCGGCCTTCACACGGCCACCCTTGTAGTGCAGGTTCAGCGGCACCAGCGTGAAGCCCTTTTGCTCGACCTTGCCGATCAGCCGCCGGATCTCGGCCTTGTGCATCAGCAGCTTCTTGGTGCGGTCGGCCTCGGGGTGCACGTGGGTGGAGGCGGTGCGCAGCGCGTTGATGCGGCAGCCGATCATGTAGAGCTCGCCGTCGCGCAGGTGCACGTAGCCATCGGTCAGCTGCACCTGGCCGGCGCGGATGGCCTTGACTTCCCAGCCCTCGAGCACGACGCCGGCCTCGAACTGTTCCTCGATGTGGTATTCGAAGCGGGCGCGGCGGTTTTCGGCGATCAGGGCCATGGTGGTAGCGAAGGTGGGGCCGCAGGGGCGTGCCCGCAAGGGAGGTCCCGCGCGCTCCTAGAATCGCCGGATTGTATGAAGCACGTGCGCAAGTCGGTCCTGCTCTGGTACACGCCTCGCGAGATGTACGAGTTGGTGACCGGCATCGATGCCTACCCCCACTTCCTGCCCTGGTGCGACAAGGCCCAGGTCATCGAGTCGCACGAGGACGGCGTGACGGCGCGTCTGGGGCTGCACTACATGGGCATCCGCCACGCCTTCACCACGCGAAACACGCACCGCCCGGGTGAGTCGGTGGAGGTCAAGCTCGTCGACGGGCCCTTTTCGCTGCTGGACGGCACGTGGTTCTTCAAGACCATCGGCCGCCCTGGCAGTGAACAGCAGGCCTGCCGCATCGAGTTCGACCTGCGCTATGCCTTTTCCAGCCTCACGCTGGAGGCCGTGGTCAGCCCGGTCTTCGATCGCGTGGCCAACACCTTCGTGGACTGTTTCGTGCGGCGCGCCGAGGATGTCTATGGGCCGCGCTGACACGGTCAGCGTCGAAGTCGTCTACTGCGCCGGCCCCGGGCAGGTGGACCTGCAGGCCCTGGTGATGCCTTGCGGCGCCACGTTGTCGCAGGCCTTGAACGCCAGCGGCCTGGCCGAGCGGCACGGCCTGCCGCCGGAGGGGCTGCGCTTCGGCATCTGGGGCAAGGCCAGGGAGGGCGACACCGTGCTTCGCGAGCGCGACCGCATCGAGATCTACCGGCCCCTGACCGTCGATCCCAAGGAAGCGCGCCGCCAGCGCTACCGGCGCCACCGCGAAAAGGCGGCCCGGGGCTGAGGCCCGCCGCCTACTTGCAGTCGGACGCGATCACCTCGCGGGCCTGGCGCATCTCTTCGGCGCGGCCGCGGTCGTCAAGCACCTCGCGCTCGCCCTTTTCGTTCATGCGGGCGATGCGCTGGCCGGACTCCAGCGCGGCCACGTGGCTGCGGGCGCGCCGGCAGTTCTCGGCGCGCTGGGCCGACAGGCGCTCTTCCTCGGCCTTGGCCTTGGCCGCCTGCTCCTGTTCGGCCGAGCGGCGCCTTTGCTCCAGCTCGCGCTCCAGCGGGCCGCGGGCGGGCCCGGAAGCCGCGCCACTGGCGGGCGTGGCGGGTGCCGCCCGGCGCACACTTTCCGGCGTGGGGCGGGCGAGGATGTCCTTGTCGGGCACATCCATCGGTGGCGGGCGGTCGCTGACGTTGACCTGGCCGCTCTTGTCGCGCCACTTCCATTGCGCCTGGGCGGCGGTGGCGACAGCGGCCAGTGCCAGCGCCAGGGCCATGGCGCGCATCATGGGGGTGGTGCGGAGCAGCATGAGCGAAGTGTAGGGCGCCACGAACCGCAGTCACCCCGGGACTGTCACCACCCGTGAGGCGCATCGGGCCTGGGGTCGGGGAGCGTGACGGAAGTCGCAGGCCGCCTTCCTATAATCCGCTTTTGCGTCTGGAGCCCTTGCATGCGCCTACTCGGCAAAGCGCTCACCTTCGACGACGTGTTGTTGGTGCCAGCGTTCTCCCAGGTGTTGCCCCGCGACACCAGCCTCTCGACCCACTTCACCCGCAACATCGCGCTCAACCTGCCCCTGGTGTCCGCCGCCATGGACACGGTGACGGAGGCGCGTCTGGCCATCGCCATCGCCCAGGAAGGCGGCATCGGCATCGTCCACAAGAACCTCACGCCGAAGCAGCAGGCGGCCGAGGTGGCGCGCGTGAAGCGCTATGAGTCGGGTCTGCTTCGTGATCCCATCACCGTGGCCCCCACCGCCACCGTGCGCGAGGTCATGGCGCTGGGCCGCCAGCATGGGGTCTCGGGCTTCCCGGTGCTGGAGGGCAAGACGGTGGTCGGCATCGTCACCAACCGCGACCTGCGCTTCGAGACGCGGCTGGACGCGCCGGTTCGCGACATCATGACCCCGCGTGAGCGCCTGGTGTACGTGCAGGAAGGCGCTTCGCTGGAAGAAGGCAAGGCGCTGATGCACAAGCACCGCCTGGAGCGCGTGCTGGTGGTCAGCGGCGCCTTCGAACTGCGCGGCCTGATGACGGTGAAGGACATCACCAAGCAGACCGACTTCCCCAACGCCGCGCGCGACGCGCACGGCAAGCTGCGAGTCGGCGCCGCGGTGGGCGTGGGCGACGGCACCGAAGAGCGTGTCGACGCGCTGGTGAAGGCCGGTGTCGACGCCCTGGTGGTGGACACCGCGCACGGCCACAGCGCCGGTGTCATCGAGCGCGTGCGCTGGGTCAAGCGCCACTACCCGCAGGTGGACGTGATCGGCGGCAACATCGCCACCGGTGCCGCCGCGCTGGCCCTGGTGGAAGCCGGCGCCGACGCGGTGAAGGTGGGCATCGGCCCCGGCAGCATCTGCACCACGCGCATCGTGGCCGGTGTGGGCGTGCCGCAGATCATGGCCATCGACAGCGTGGCCACCGCGCTGCGCGGCAGCGGCGTGCCGCTGATCGCCGACGGCGGCATCCGCTACTCGGGCGACATCGCCAAGGCCATCGCCGCCGGCGCCGGCAGCGTGATGATGGGCGGCATGTTCGCCGGCACCGAAGAGGCGCCGGGCGAGGTCATCCTGTTCCAGGGCCGCAGCTACAAGAGCTACCGCGGCATGGGCAGCATCGGCGCCATGAAGGCCGGCTCGGCCGACCGCTACTTCCAGGAAGCCGACGAGACCAGCAACCCCAACGCCGACAAGCTGGTGCCCGAGGGCATCGAAGGGCGCGTGCCGTACAAGGGTTCGATGGTCAACATCATCTACCAGATGGCCGGCGGCCTGCGCGCCGCCATGGGCTACTGCGGCTGCGCCACGGTGGACGACATGCACGGCAAGGCCGAGTTCGTCGAGATCACCGCGGCCGGCATCCGCGAGAGCCACGTGCACGACGTGCAGATCACGAAGGAAGCGCCGAACTACCGCATGGAATGAGCAGCACGTGAGCGAGCCCGTTCCCGCCGCGCCGGCCGGCCAGAGCCCGGCCGCGATGCGGTTCATCCTGCTGACCGTGCTCATCGACATGCTGGCCATCGGCCTCATCGTGCCGGTGCTGCCGGGCCTGGTCGGCAAGTTCACCAGCAATCCGGCCGAGCAGACCCACTGGTACGGCGTCGTCACGTTCTCGTTCGCGCTCGCCAGCTTCGTCGGTGCGCCGATCCTGGGTGCGCTGTCCGACCGCTACGGCCGCCGCCCGATCCTGCTGCTGGGCTTTTGCGGGCTGGCGATCAACTTCTTCATGACCGCGTTGGCCAGCGCGCTCTGGATGCTGATCGTGAGCCGCATCTTCGGCGGCGGCATGCAGGCCAACGCGGCGGTCGCCAACGCCTACGTCGCCGACATCACGCCACCGGAGCAGCGGGCGCGCCGCTTCGGCCTGCTGGGGGCGATGTTCGGCATCGGCTTCATCCTCGGCCCGGTCATCGGCGGCCTGCTCGGCGGCATCGACCTGCACCTGCCGTTCTTCGTCGCCGGTGCGCTGGCGCTCGTCAACCTGGCCTACGGCTACTTCGTGCTGCCGGAGTCGCTGCCACCGGAGCGGCGGCGCGCGGTCGACCCGCGGCGCGCCAACCCGTTCACGTCGCTCAAGCAGCTGGCGCAGCTGAAGGGCGTCGGCCT
>CAZBUU010000078.1:0-15732 GCA_964495125.1 uncultured Rubrivivax sp. | reverse complement strand
TCACCGCCGCTGACGGCTTCCAGGCCAGCGATCATGCGCAGCAGCGTTGACTTGCCGCAGCCCGATGGGCCCACCAGCACCGTGAACTCGCCCTTGCGGATGTCGAGGTTCAGGCCCCGGAAGACATAACGCTCGAAATTCTCGTCATAGCGCTTGTCGACCTGGTGGAAGACGATGTTGGGCATGGGGGCTTCCGTTGCTGAGTGGCACCAGGCCGGGTCACCTCGCGGCCGGGGCGCGGGGGCCGGCCAGGTGGGCCATGGCGTAGACGGCCAGGTGCCGGATGCGCAGCGCCGCGTCACCCAGCAAGGCCACGCCGTCACTGCCGGGCAAGGTGGCGTAGCTGCGCGTGGTGAGGCTGTATTCGCCGTTGAGGAAGGCCTCGATGAGCGAGCGGTCCACCAGCACACGCATGCGAAGCGCGCCACCGCCGAGCAGCACGGCACCGCCATTGCGCGTGCGGCCGGTGGCATTGCTGTCAGCCGTGCTTCTGGCGCGGTCGGCAAAGAACTGGCCAGCGCCGGCGTCCAGGCGCAAGTCGGTCCGCTCGACGCCCGCCGGATGGGCGCGCACACGCAGACCCGCGCTGGACGTGGTCTCGAATTCGACCTCGATGTCGAGCATGTCGCCGCGCACGCTGGCGAGTGCCACATTGGCTTCTGCCAGGCTCAGATCGGCCAACGACAGCAAGATCTTGCTGCGCAGCCGCGCCACCTCGGCGATCGGCTGGACGTTCAGACGGCCGTCGACGCCCAGGCTCAGTTGAAGGGGAATGCCCGCAGTGTGGGCCCAGCCGCTGTCGTGCTCCTGCTGGGAGGTGCGCTCGCCCTGGGCGATGGAGAACAGGATGGCGCGGCCGGTCTGGGGGTCGATGAAACCGCTCGGACCGGTGTAGTGACCCTCGCCGAGGTCGAACACCCGCGGCGCTTCCTGGTCGGCGATGAATCGCGCCGCCACCGGGTCCCAGCGGCCGACCCAGTAGTACACGTCCAGCACACGGCCCGCACCGTTGGCGTTGACGAGCAGCGCCCATTTGTCCACTCCCCGTGCGTCCTTGCCCACAGGCAGGAACACGGGCAGTTCCCACACCGTGCCAGTCTGCGGGTAGGTGCGGCCGTCGATGTCGTACAGCGGGCCGCGTGGGGTCCAGTCGACGAGGTTGGTGGACTCGTAGACCAGTGCGGTGCCACTGCGGCTGGTGCCTGAGGCGATCAGGGCAAAGTACTTGTGGACCGTCTTGTCGAAGAAGACGAAGGGGTCTCTGAACTGGCCGCGCAGGCCCTGACCCGGCGCCTGTTCAATGACGGTGCGCGGGTGGATCTTCCAATCGCGCAGATCCGGGTCGTTCAGATCCACCGAGGTGGCCATGCCCACCGCCTGCGACGGACTCTTGCTGTCGTTGCCTGCGGTGAAGAACAGTACCGGGTTGCCGCTCGCGTCCAGCGTGGCGCTGCCCGACCACATGCCGTCCGGCGCCACCGCGTTGGCGTAGGCCGGGCTGGCAGGGCGGATGTCGCTCGTCACCAGGCCCTCGTCGGTGGGCGCCAGGGCCATCGCCACCTCACGCCAGTGCACCATGTCGTCGCTGACCCAATGACCCCAGTGGATCTGGTGCCAGAAGGGGCCGAAGGGGTTCTTCTGGAAGCTCAGGTGGTAGCGACCCTTGTGGAAGAACGGGGCATGGGGCTCGTTCATCCAGCCGAAGTTGGGCTGGGCGTGGAAGCCTGGACGGTGCCGGTCCGACATGAGGTAGAGCGGGCCGATGTCGATGTCGTCGAACTGAACCAAGGACGCCTGGCCGCCGCGTGCGGCCAGATCACCCTGCACCTGGGCCCGGACTGCGGCCGCATCCAGGGTTTCCGCCTGGAGGCGCAGGTGGTTCGCCAGCCCCGCATAGCTGTTGAACTTGAACACGGCGGCGACGCCGAAGGCTTCTGAGTGTCTACCGATGGACATCACTTTCGCAGGAAGCAGGATGGCAGCACGCGTTGCCAACGATCCCGTTCCCACCGGTTCGCCGTTGAGAAACAGCGTGTAGCGGCCCGTTGCCGCTTCGAGGCTGAACGCGATGTGGCTCCAGGTGCTGCGCTGGACACGGTGTGCCGCCGCCGTGGCCCTGATCTCCACGGTGGCGCTGCCATTGCCCAGCGTCACGCCCCAGGTGCCGTGCCGGTACAGCCCGAACACCAGGCCGCGCTTGGCCACGCTGTCGAACTGCGACAGCAGCGCCGACAAGCGCGGCTCGGCGACGCTGTCGCCGAATTCGAAGGCATAGGGCGCCACCCAGGCGCTGACGGTGAAGCCCCGGGCCAGCGCTTGCTCTGGCAGCGCGGGCAATGTCATGCGTGTGCTGTAGCCATCGAAGCGCAGGCAAGCCGCCGCCACGCAGGCGGTCTTCCAGACGGGGCCCATGGCCTGGCCATAGCGGCCATCCATCTGCGCATTGACGATGGCCGCTGATGCCGCGCCGGGCGCGGCATTGGCTGCGCTGGCGGCTGTGCCGTCGGCGAGTGGAAGATGCAGCAGCATCGCAGTCGGCGCGGCGGCCTGGGCTGTCGTGGCTCCGCCTCCGCCCCCGCCACAGCTGGCCAGGGCGGCGAGGGCCGAAACGCCCACCGCCAGGCTCAGCGCCGTGAATCGGACGGCATTCATCCCTTGATCCCTGCACCGACGACAGAGCGAATGAAGTGCTTCTGGAAGGCCAGGAAGAACACCAGCACCGGCAGTGTGATCAGGCTGGCGTAGGCCATGATCTCGCCCCACTGGGTGGTGCGGCCGAAGTACTGTTGCAGACCCACCATCACCGGCCGTGCGCCCGCCGTGTGCACCGTCATCACCGGCCACAGGTACTGGTTCCACATGCCCAGGAACAGGATGATGGCCGCCGTCACGATCACCGGCTTGCACACCGGCAGCACGATGCGGAAGTAGATCGTCAGCGCACCGGCACCGTCCATGCGGCCGGCTTCCACCAGTTCGTCGGGCACGTCCTTGAAGAACTGATAGAAGAGGAAGACACAGAAGGCGTTGGCCAGAAAGGGCACGACCTGCACGTGCAAGGTGTCGAGCCAGCCGGTGACCAGCGTGCCGGTGGCCAAGTCGAACCAGGGCAGCTTGGCCACGATGAGCAGCAGCGGGATCGCCAGCACCTCGAAGGGCACGATCAGCAGCGCGATGACCAGGCTCAGCACCAGGCCCTGCCCGCGCCACTTCAGCTTAGCCAACGCAAAGGCCGCCGCGCTGTTGATGAAGATGCCCGCCACCACGCTGATCAGCGCGATGAGTCCCGAGTTGATCAGATAGGCCCCGATGGAGCCTTTGTCGAACACGGCACGGTAGTTGTCCCAGGACCACCTGGCGTCGGGAATCAGCGCCGTGGGGCTGCCCAACTCAGCGAAGATGGCGTCGCCGGGCTTGAAGCCGGCAGCGAACATGAACAGCAAGGGGTAGGCAAACACGAGGGCGGCCAGCACCATCAGCGCGGTGTGCAGCAGCGTGGCCGCCAACTTGCGCGAGCCGCTGGAAACGCCCGTGGCGCTCATGTGCCCGACCTCGCCATCAGCTTCTTCTGCCCCAGCGACAGCAGCAGCACGAAGAGGAAGAAGACCAGCGTCATCGCCGAGCCATAGGCAATGTCCTGCTCACGGAAGCCCACGCGCACGGCGTGGAAGATGACGGTGCTGGTGGCGTCTCGCGGCCCGCCGCCGGTGAGCACGTCGACCTGCGTGAACAGGCCGAAGGCCATGATCGTCGTCGACACCAGCACGAAGACCAGCGTGCGCCGCAGGCCTGGCAAGGTGATGTAGATGAACTTCTGCCAGCGGCTGGCACCCATCACGTCGGCGGCCTCGTATTGGTCGATCGAGATGCCCTGCAGCCCCGACAGGAAGATGAGCATCTGGAAGCCAGCACCCTGCCAGGCCGACATGAGGGCGATCGACAGCATGGCGATGTGCGGGTCCCCCAGCCAGTCGGGCTGTGGCGCACCGGCGCCATGGATGGCGCGCAGCACCTGGTTGACCAATCCGACGTCGGTATGCAGCAGCAAGCCCCAGATGGCGGCGACGACGACCATCGAAGTCACCACCGGCGAAAAGAACACCGTCCGCAGCAGCACCCGGCCGCGAAAGCGCTGGTTCACCCACAGCGCCAGGGCCAGGGCCAGCACCGTCTGCAGCGGCACCACCAGCACGGCAAACAGAAAGGTGTTGGCGACGGATCGCAGGAATTGCGGGTCGCGCGCCCCGACGAGGTAGGCTTGGTCGCCCACGGCCACGCGCGTGAGGAACTGGTAGCCGTCGAGTTCCCTGGCCTGCTCACGCTTCAGGCGGCGCCACTGGCGCGAAGGGATCTGCTGCTCGACTTCGCTCGTGACGGGCGGCGCCGGCACCACCTTCAGCGCAAACATGCGGGTGTAGTTGTCGATGCCGACCCATTCCACCGGCTCTGGCTGCAGCAACTTCACATTGGTGAAGCTGAAGGCCACCGACATCAGGAAAGGCAGCAGCACGAAGCCCGCAAACAGGAGCAGTGCAGGGCCCAGCAGGGTTGCCACCTCCAGCCAGCGGGCATGCCCGAACGCCGCGGTCGTTGGGCTGGTGTCAATAGCCATAGTTGCGGTTCCGCTTGAGGTCCTGCTGGATGGCCTCGACGGCGCGATCGAGCGCTTCGGCCGAGTCGACGCCTTCGCGTGCTTCCTTCAAGGCGCGCTCGAAGGCGCTGGAGATCATCGGGTAGCCCGGCGTCTCCGGCCTCACGACGGCCCAGGCGCGGGCGGAGTCGAAGAAGACGCGGCCGAAGGCGCCTTTGCGGTACAGAGTGGTGGCATCGGCCGCGGCTTCGCTGGTGGGCATGAAGCCCGTGGCTTCGGCGAAGGCGGTGACCTCCTGCGCGCTGATCAGATGCTCCAGAAACTGGCGCGCGCCGTCGGCATGGGGGCAGCTGCTGGCCACGGCCCACTGCCATGAGCCAGCGCCGATGCGCGGATGGGCACCAAAGGCCGGCGGCGGCAGCGCCACCAGGTCGTCGCCGAACTTCTGGCGATAGAGCCTGGCCGACCAGGAGCCGCTGTAGTGGAAGACCGCCCGCCCGGTCGGAAACGCCTGGTCGTCGATGGGCTTGCGCGTGGCCAGTCGCTCTTCGAAAAGCGAGCGGAAGTAGTCCACCACGGCCACCGCCGCATCGCTGTTGAGCACGCCGTCGACCGACGTGAAGGTCTTGCGGTCGATCAAGTCGGTGCCCGCGCTCTGCAGCCAGGGCGAAAATGCATAGGCCAGCCATTCACCGCTCAACTGCATGTTGAGATCCAGCGGATTGCTCAGGCCCTTGCGCCTGAGCTGGCGCAGGATCTCTCGAAACTCGTTCGCGGTGTAAGGCTGCTCCAGCGTGGCCACGCGCACGCCATGCCGCGCCAGCACACTGCGACGCGCAAACAGCGTCAGCGCCACATCGAACTGGCCGACGGCGTAGAGCTTGCCCCTGTAGGTGCTGCGACCACCCGGGATCAATGCGTCTGCACCTGCAGGCCGAAGCGGTCCTTCGAGCGGCTGGATGTGCCCGGCCCAGGCGAAATTGGGCACGGTAGGCTGGTCCAGGTCCAGCACGCACGGCAGCTTCTTCGTCATCGCTGCGGCAATCACCGCCTGCTGGTAGGACCCCTGGGGCAGCGTTTCCGTGACGATGCGGTACTTCGACTGCTTGCGGTTGAAGCGCTCGACCGCCGACGCACTGGCCTTCATCTCGCCGTCGTCGGTTTCGTGGCGCCAGATCCTGATGTCGACAGGCGCAGCGAAGGCCTGAGACAGGCCCGCCAAGGCGGCCAACGCCATCAGGAATGGCAGAACCTGCTTCACGGCGGTTTGCGCAAGGACGGCGGCGCCACCGACGCACGTTCGCGCACTTCGCAGCGCACACGCACGGTGGCGGCGGGCCCGTCGCCGCAGGCCAGCTCCGCGGCACGTTGCCCCATCTGCAGGTAAGGCAGGCAGACGCTGGTCAGCGGCGGGTCTGTGGCGTGCACCAGCATGGGATGGTCGTCGAAGCCCAGCACCGACACCTGCTCCGGCACGGCAATCTGCCGCTTGTGCAGGCACTGGATGATGCGGGCGGCCATCTTGTCGTTGCCGGCCACGATGGCACTCGGCTTGTGCTGGCGCAGCACATCGCCGACCAGGGAGTCGATGGCCGCGAACTCGTCGTCGGCGCTGGCTCCCTGAGATCCCTGCAGGAACACCGGCTCGGGCAGGCCCGCCGTGCGCGCGGCATGCAGGTAGCCCTTGTGCCGCAGTTGCGTGGCGCGCATGTCGGGAAACAACTCGAACACGACCACGCGCCGATGGCCCAGGGCATACAACGCGGCCAGGCTGTCGCGTGCACCTTGTTCGTCGTGCGGCAATACCGTGGCGTACTCGCCCCCGGGTGCGAAACAATTGAGCAGGACCAGGCGGGTGCCGGCCGCGCGCGCAAGACGCTCGCCTGTGACGGGCCGATGGAAGTGCGTGGCGAAGATCAGCGCATCGACGCGGTGCTCGATCAGTTCGTCGATCAACGAAGGAATGTCGTCCTCGTTGCCGCCGCACTCGGCAATGAGCAGGCGTTTGCCCAGCTTCTTTGCGGCCACCTGCAGGCCCACGATCAGCTCGAAGGAATCGGGGCTGGTGGTGATGCCGTCCGAGACGACACCGATCAGGTTGGGCTTGACCCCCTTGAGCGCGCGCGCCGCCTTTGACGGATGGAACTGCAGCGCCTGCATGGCCTGCACGATCAGCGCCGAGGTCTTCTTCGAAACGCAGTTCGGGTCATTGAGGTAGCGCGAGACGGTGCGCACGGACACCCCTGCGGCGTCGGCGACCTTGTAGATCGTGGCTGCTTCGCTCATCTTCGGTCCGTCGGTGTGCTTGCGATGGTGTTGCCGAACGATTTGTCTATCGATGGTAGTTTAACGCCACCCCGTGCTGCTCGGTAGTTTCCCGAGGCACACCGGCCACCGCCGCGCACCAGAAAAAAGGCGGCCATTGTCGGCCGCCTTGTCCAGGTGCATCAGCTGCTGGGGCAGGCTACTTCTTGCGTGTTGCGCCCAGGTAGACGTGGTCGAAGCTGACGAAGCCGCAGCCGCCAGGCTCGTTGTCGAAGATCTGCACCTTCACCTGCTTGCCAGCCTGCGCGGCGAGATCGATGGTCACCCAGTCCTCGTCGCTGCGGATGGCGGCACGGCTGCAGGAATTGGGGGTGTAGGTGGCGATCACTGCGCCGGTGGCGTCGAGCACCTTCAGGCCGACCGTGCCGGCGGCGCTGCCGCCCGACATCAGGAAGTTCAGATAGGGCCGCGCGGCGTCCACGCTGACCAGGGGTGAGGTCAAGGTGCCGGTGGAGCCATCGCAGCCCTTGCTGTTGGCGTTCATTTCGCAAGTGGTCACAGCCCGCGCGCCGACCCTTGCACTGCCCGACACACCCTTCCATGCATCCGCATTGGCGGGGCTGGCGAAGTCACCGGTGGCGGTCCACACCGCGGCCGTCGCCACGGCGTCGTCAAAGTCGCCGATGACCTGATTGAACGCATCTGCGCCGACCTGCACGTTGAAGCCCAGCCTGGCCAGTGCGGTAGGGCCAACGACGACGATGCCGCCGTCCTTGCCGTTGCCCGAAGGATTCCAGGCATTGGCCGACTGGTACCAGTGGTCCGTGCTCACGAAGCCGCAGCCGCCGGCCTCTTCGTCGAAGAGTTGGGCCTTCACGAAGGCGCCGTTCAGCGCGCTCAGATCGATGCGCGTCCAGTCGTCGTCGCTGGTGATGTTGGGCGAACTGCATCCCGAGGCCGGCGTGTAGGCGTGCAGCACGTTGCCCAGGGTGTCCAGGATGCGCAACCCCGTCTTCGGCGTACCGCCCGCGTGCATCAGGAAGTTGAGGTACTGGCTGCTCACCTGGAATGCCGGCGAGGTCAGCGTGCCGATCGGTGAGTCACACACGCCAGGGGCGCCATTCATCTCGCAGGTGCTGATGGCCTTGCTGCCGACCCGGGCAGCCGTCGTGAACACGGTGGTGCCTTGCCAACTGGTGGCCGTGGGGCTGGCAAACGCCCCGGTGGCCACCCAGCCCCGCTTGGCGACCATGTCCACCGGATTCTCGAAACTGGCCTGCGGAATGAGGTTCGTGATGGCCACGGCACCTTCAAGCGTGACCTTGACCGGCGCCAGCGGCTTGGAAACCACCGCCGCACGCACGCCTTTGGGCGTGTCCGTCTGGTAAAGATGGTCAAAGGCGACGAAACCACAACCCGCGGTTGCTTCGTCGTAGATCTTGATGTCGATCTTCTCGCCAATCAGGCTGCTCACGTCGAAGTGGACGTAGTGCTGATCACCTTTGAGCACGGGGTCGCCGCAACTGTTGGGCCGGTAGTCGGCCAACTCCTGACCCGCATAGATGATCTTGGCGCCGACCGGTGCGGTGCCGTTGCCGCCCGACATGAGAAAGCCGATGGCATCCTGGGTGACCGTCACGTCCTTGATCGTGATGCTTCCGGTCGGCGCGTCGCATCCCGCCCCGCCGATCTCGCAGGTGGTGACAGACGCATCACCGATTCGGGCAGCCACCGGCGCCAAACCGGCGTTGGCGAACTCGAGGTTGTTCCAGTTCGTGGTCGCGGCGAACGCACCGGTGAGGACGAACTTGGTCGTCTGCTGCTGCAGCAATGCCGGGAACTCGAAGCTGGAGATGATGTTGGCCGGCACGAAGGTCGATGCGTCCGTGCTCACGTGCGCCGAGGTGTTCGAGACCTGGCACGTCGGGCAGGCGGTCACCGTGACGGTCAACGCGCGTGTCGTCGGTGTGGAGTACGTGTCATCGGCCGTCACGGTCACGTTGTAGACGTTGTCCCTGTTCGCGTCTGCTGGCGCTGCAAAGTCGGGCGGCAGGGCAAACCGGATGCTGCCGTCGTTGGTGATCGAGAAGGCGCCGGCGTCCGGTCCCGACAGGCTCAGCGTCACGACATTGCCGTCCGGGCTCGTCACCGACAGCTTCGTGACAGCGGTCGTGAACTCCTGGATGCTGATCGGGGATGTGCTGGCGATCACTGGCGACCGGGGCTGTGGAAGGGGGCCGGGGTCTGCCCCGCCGCAGGCGGTCAGCGCGGCGACCAGGGGCAATGCCCAGAGCAACTTGTTCATCGTGTGTCTCCTTGATTTTTACGTCTGGGTGTTCAGTGCCGGTGAGGGCGCTGCTCAGAAGAAGTAGGTGTAGCTGGCACGCAGCGTGCGACCGAACAATGGGCGGGCAACGCCCCGGTTGGTGGCGCCGTTGGGTCCCTTCAAGTCGTTGAACAGCGGGTCGCCCTCCGTGAACGACAGCTTGTTGGTGATGTTCGAGACGTGAAACTGGAACGCCGAGTTCTTGTCGAAGTCCCAGATGAAGCCACCGTCGATGTGGTGATAGGCCGGGTACAGCGTGACGTTGACGTCCTGCGATTCCGAGTAGCGACTGCCGAAATAGGTGAACTTCGCGTAGGGCTTGAGCGGCAGGCCGGTGAGCGGCTTGGTGTCGTAGGACGCTTGCAGGTTGAGCATGACGTTGGCCAGCCGCCGAGGCCTGCGGCCGTCTTCACCGATGCTCTCGAAGACGTAGCCGGTGACGACGTCGTTGACACGAACCTCCTTCACCGTCCGGTAGTTCGCGTCGACGATCTTCGGGTTCTGCACGACGAAGTTGCCGCGCAGTTCCAGGCCCTTCACCGCCTGCGGGCGCCAGGCCGCCTCGACCTCGGTGCCGAAGTTCTGGATGCCGCGCCTGTAGAACTCGCGCACTTCGGGGCAGGAGTTGATGTTCGGCACACCACCGCTCACGGCACATTGCGACGACGTGAAGTCGCGGTAGGTGATGACGTTGTCACGCGGGCTGAACTTGTTGTAGAAGACCGCGACCTGGGTGTCCCAGGTGTCCGCGTAGTAGCGCAGGCCGGTCTCGTACTGCATGATCTTCTCGACCTTGCTGCCGGGAATGCTGGGGTCGATGCGGAACTCGTTCAGGTCTTCCATGCTCGGCAGTCGGAATGACTTGGAGACGAGCCCGTAGACGGCCAAGTTGGGCTGCAGCGAGTAGTTGCCGCCGATCGACCAGCCGGTGCCGCGCAGCGACGTGTTGAGGACGCGGGGCGCCCCTGGCAACGAGACTTCGTTGTCGGCCGTCGTGTCGTTGGCACTGCCGGGCACGACAGAGGCCGGCGTCAGGTCCATGGCCTGCGAACGGTCGTTGCGCACCACGCTGGCACGCTGCGACTGCGTGCGGACGCCCAGATCCAGCTTCAACCTGCCGCCCAGCGTTTCCCAATGGTCATGCAGGTAGAAGGCCTGACCCCGGACGGTCGCATCCGACACGTAGCCGAAGAAGCCCGGCAGGATCGCGCCATCCAGGGTCAGAGATGGGCCGACCGGCGCACCAGCCGCGTCGACGCCGCGCAGGTTCACCAGGCGGGACTTCTCCTCCAGCGTCGAGACCAGCAGCGAGGCCTGGAAGTTTTGCTTGACGCCGTAGCTGGTCGAATAGCCGCCCAAGGTCACGGCATGCTTGCCCGCCCAGTTGAAGGCCTTGCTCAGCTTGAAGTCCGTGGAGTTGCTCTGGGCATCCGACGTGGTGACGAAAGGAAGCAGGAAGGTGAGGAATGCACTGTCCGCCACCCGTGCGCCGGTGTCGTTGTAGAAGGCCGCAACGCCCTTGGCCTTCGCGTACTGGTTCACCAGTTGGTCACGGCTGATGCCGGCCAAGGTGGTCGCCGGGTCGGCGGGGACGTTGAAGAAGCCCGACAGCTTGGCGTAGCTGAACGGGCTCATCGCCGGGTTGTTGGCCAGCGACAGGGCCTGGCCTAGCGCCGGGTTCACGACATCGTTCTGGTAGCGGGCGTTGTTGAAGCGCGAGGCCGTGCTGGCGTCGTTGCCGGTGAACATGGCCGTGAAGCCGCTGGTGCCGCTGGTGGTGCGCACACCCACGTCTGCCGTCCAGCCTGAGTCGAACTCGTGGCTCAGTTTGAAGGTGTAGATGCCGAAGTTCGGGTGGATGCCGTCGGCCATGTCGATCTTGCGCCGGCCGTATTCGCCCAGCATCGTGGAGACACGGTTGTAGGGCGAGCCCACGGTGCCACGCTTGAAGTCGATGCCGATCGGCCACACGGCGTTCATGTCGACCTTGATGGGGTTGGCCGGCGTGCCGGGTTGCGAGAAGCCCGGCACCTGGAAAGGAAGGTTCTGGAAGAAGGCCGTGCGGTCGTTGATCTTCAGCGCGTGCAGTTGAACTTCGGTGCGCCCGTCGTCCGTCGTGTAGACGAGATTGCCCCGGAGCTGACCGCCCCTGTCCGCGGTGTAGCCGGTGTCGCGGATGCCGTCCGACGTACGGTAGAAGCCGCCGATCGCAAAGGTCAGGTTCCTGCTGACCGGGCCTGACAGGAAGAAGTCGTTGCGCAGGAAGTTGTAGTCGGCGATCTCCAGCTTGTAGCCGCCTTCGAAGATCTGCTTGCCGGTGCGCGTGATGTGGTTGACTGTTGCACCCAGGCCGTTCGAGTACAGGATGCCGCCCGTGCCGCCCTTGACGACTTCGACCCGCTGGGTCATCAGGTCGTCGCGCACGGCCACGTCGTTGTTCATGAACTGCACTTCGGGCTCTTCGAACCACGGCAGTCCGTCGATGAGCTGGGGTGCATAGCGGTAGCCGCCACTGACGGGCAAGCCGCGCACGGTGATGTTGTTGCTGGCTTCACCCGCGGTGCTGCCCTCGGCAAAGATGCCGGGCACGTTCTGCAGCAGGTCTGCCGTGCTGATCGGCGCCAGGCGGCGGATCTCCTCGGCGGAGAAGGTGTTGATGGTGGTGGTGGAGTCCTTCTTCAGCGTCTTCTTGCCAACACCCGTCACGACGACCGTCTGGGCTGCGCCCGAAGCCCCCGCCGACGTGTCGGCGACTGGCGCCGAGGCGGCGGCCGCGGGCGCGGCAGTCGGCGGATTGGGCGCGGCCACAGGCTGCTGGGCAAAAGCCGCCTGTACGGCCATCGCCACGGGGATGATGGCGGATGGGACGGCGCGCGCTTTCAGTTTCATGGCTTGTCTCATGGTCTGGTCTCCGTTTGCTCTTGCTGGGTGTTTGTGGTTCTGCCCTGGCCTTGCGACAGGGAGCGGTGGCCCTGGTGTCTATCCCGGGGGCCGGAGCAGCGGCCAAAGCTGCACGCCAGCAGCCACCGCATGGGGTCCCGTGGCTCCGATGCGCAACCGGGTGCTGGCCGCGCGCGAGGGATAGCTGCGTACGGCGTAGGCCGCGGCGTCGTTGACGAACACTTCGATGGCCGAGCCGTCGACGATCACGCGCACCGACCGCATGGGACCGAAGGCCTGGGCGTCATACGGCCCGGCCAGCACTTGGGGTCCTTCACCTTCGTCGGACAACGTGGACTTCGACTTGTCAAGCCCGACGCGGCCCTGACTCGGGTCGAAGAGCAGGCGCGTGAACTCCCGTCCGTCCTCCGATGCCAGGACGTCGATGAACAGCTGACCGGTGCCCAGCTTCACGGCATCGAATTCCACGAACAGCTCGTAGGCATGCGATCCCTGAGCCAAGTGGGCGGGTTCCGCGCCGAGTTTCATGTCGGCCTGCGCGACGCTGCGTTCGGCGCGCAGGACCTGCAGCTCCGGTGCCGGCGCCTGACCCAGGGTCTGTTGGTCGGGCATCAAGAACCAGACACGGGGCAGGCTGAAGACGTTGGCCCATCCCGCACGTTCCTGTGATGAGGGCAGGCGTCGCTCGTCGACGATGCCGATGGCGCGCAGCCGGCCGTCCGCGGCGCGACCGACCGTCGGCGCCAGGTGCCCTGGAAGCAGGTCCAGGTTGCGGGGTGTACGGAAGAAGGGCTTGAAGACACCGCCGGTCCACTGCCCTGTCCAGTACACGGCACGCGTGGCCGCCTCGCCGTACTTGCTGATCTTGCCGCCGATGGGGTTCACCAGGAGGATCGAAACGCCTTCGGAAAGGCGTTCGAAGACGGGCATCTCCCAGATCTCCGAGCCCGGATCCAGCACGCGATAGCTCGGCTCCATGAAACGCCTTTGCCGCTGCCACGCACCGCCCTGCTCGCCTGGTTTGAGGACCAGGTACTCCAGACCACCGCCGGTCTCCAGCGCAGCACCGATGAGCATGTGCCAGGTGCCGGCTTCTTTCCACAGGTAGGGATCGCGAAAGTCCCTGACCTCCCGCGTGTTGAGGATGGGCCCGAGCTTGCGCCATTCGCGCAGCTGGGCATCGTCGCTCACCGCCATCGCGATGCCCGGGTTGCTGGCCGCGAGCCGGTCGCCGTGGTTCACGCTGGTATAGAACGCAAAGGCCTTGCCGCCGTCGGTGATGACGTGGCCCGACCAGATCCCCTTCATGTCGAAGCCGAAGCTGTCCGACTGCAGTTCGGGCCGCAGAGCGTCGGGGAGGTGCTCCCACGTCACCAGGTCGCGGCTGGCCATGTGCCCCCAGTGCATCTGCGTCTTGAAGGGGCCGTTGGGCGTGCGCTGATAGAACAGGTGCCAGGTGTCACCCACCCGAACCAGGCCATGCGGTTCGTTGGTCCAGTTCGCCGGCGGCATGGGGTGGACACGCGGTCTCAGGTGGTCCCCGGCGAAGCGGCTTTCGGGGACACGCAGCGAATACCCGGCAGCACGCACCTGCGCGCCTGGAGGCGCCGGCAAGAGCGCCCTTTGCTGGTCGCTCAGCGCCTCGGGATAGACCGCAACCAGGTCGTAGGCCGCATTGAGCCGGTTGATCGTGAACTGAAGGATCCTGGCCAGCACCGGCGGTGTGGCAAGCCGCAGCGGCACGGGCGCCAGCCGCAGGCTCATGCCTGGGGTGCCGCGGGCCGAGCCCACCAGGGCGCCATCCTGGTAGAGGTTCACGACACCCGTGGCGGTGTTGACGCTGGCCACCAGGTGGACCCACCTGTTCAGCGGAAACCTGCTCGGGGCGGAAACGCGGAGGACGCCCGCCGAGGTGGCGATGCGAAAACCCCAGCGGCCGTAGGTGTCGATGTGGAGGTCCAGGCCGGCGTCGCCGCTGGCCTGCTGCGCGATGGACGAAGGCGCCAGCTCGTTGACCGGCACCTCACGGTCCGACGGGAAACTTTCGAGCGCCACCCATAGCGACAGCGTGAAGCCCGCGCGTGGGTCGAGTGCCAGTGCCGCTTCTGCATAGCTCGAGAAACCGTCGGTGCGCCAGGCCATGCCGATGACGCCGGGGACGACGTCGGGCAACGCGAACTGTGTCCTGATCGCCACGCCAACGGGCAATACGCCCAGTGCGAGCTGATCGAAGTTGATGTCGAGTGCCGGCGCTGGCAGCGGCTGCGCCGACGCGGTGCCCATGCCGAGCCAGAGCAGGCCCGCCAGGAGCCTGACGCCAGCGCGAATGTGCAAGCGGCTACGGGCGGCAGCGCAGGCGCTGGCCTGGATGAGGGCTCGCAAATCCGGCGGCTCAGGGTGTCGGACTTGGCGAATCACGACGCCCCTCGGGAGAACCGCTGAAGCGGACTGCTGGCGCCGGTTGCACACCCCGTTTGCCATCGATAGCCATGAGGGTCGAACAGCCTTCGCGAGTCCCCGCAGCGGTGCTCGGCGATGTTCATGCATGGCTGCGGACAAGTTGCCAGGGGGCACCACCGCAGGCTGCGCACAAAGGAACTGCGACTCGGCCATCACGTCGACGCATGTCAAGCTTTCATCCTGGTACGTCAGTCGCAATTGACTATCGATAGACATCGTGAAGACAACATGGAGCGCCGAACTGCTGTGGATGCCAAGGCGTCGAATGTCTATCGATAGTAACTAGCGGCGCGCCAAGTATCCCGGGTACTTTCCCTAGGTGCTGGCCAGTCCGGCCCGCTGGATCGGCGCCAGCTTGGTACTTGGCATCATGTGCGCGGCGCAAGCGGCAGGACCGCGACCGCATGCTCGATCCACCTTCGGCAACGTTCGAGGATCCGGCATGCAGGTGTCGCGGGACCGCCGGGCCCGACTCGCTGCAGGCAGACACCTGCGTGGCGAAGGGCCCAGGCGCGGCGGATGCGACCCCTGGCGATGTGGCGCCCCTGCCGCGGCGCTTGGGGCACTGTTCTCAGAACGGCAGGGCCTTCACTTCCTTGAACACGTCGGCTTTGTCCTCGAAGTCGATGCCGGGCAGTTGGGGCGGCGTGAAGTAGCTGTTGACCACCTTGACCCCGCCGGGACAGCCACCGAAGGACGAAAGCAGGTCGGGGCCAGAGTCAAGGCCGCCCAGGGCCGGGCCTGTCGCGATGTTCAACGACATCCTGTGGCCGCCGCGCGGGACGCGGCGGCAAGGGATCGAGGTTCTGTCGGAGACGCTCTCGCCAAGCACGGCAACCGACCGATGCCCGCTTCCAGCCCGTGCAAATGATCGGGAAGGATCGGCAGGCGCGCACGTTCACTCGCCGAAGCTGACAGGCTGCAGGCCATCTCGACCGGGTACTCGCCACGCCGGCTCGAGTGTCGGCCCGTGGCCGCAAGCGGCCCCAAGGCGCTCAACCGCGCAGCGCGTCCACCGACCTGCGCCGGGCCTCGCAGTTCCCCGCCAGCAGCTTGCGGCGCGATGCCCGCGCCGCCGGCGTCATTCACATCCCGGCGTAGTTCGGCCCGCCGCCACCTTCCGGCGTCACCCACACGATGTTCTGCGTCGGGTCCTTGATGTCGCAGGTCTTGCAGTGCACGCAGTTCT
>CAZBUU010000077.1:0-15984 GCA_964495125.1 uncultured Rubrivivax sp. | reverse complement strand
ACGTCCTGGTGGTCGACGACGAAGACTCGGTCCGCAATGCAGTGGCAGACCTGCTGCGGGCCAAGGGGGCGATCTGCGTGGAAGCGCCAGGCACCGAGGAAGCGCTGCTGGAGCTGAGTACGAAACCGTACGAGGTCGCGCTGGTGGACATCCAGATGCCCGGTGCGGATGGCTACGAACTCGCCCGGCGGCTGAAGGCTCGCCATCCCGAGTGCGAGACCAGGCTGATTGCGATGAGCGCTTTCGGGCTGTCGGAGGAGCACGGCTACCTGTTCGACGCCTATGTGGCCAAGCCGTCGAAGGCCGACACGATGGTCAGCACGATCATCCAGACGCTGGCACGACGGGGAACGGTCTCAGCCAGAACGGCCGGGGTGGGTGGCTCGGGTGGGAGGTCAGGGGCATGCTGAAAGGGACGTGGGGCTACGGTCCATAGGAGGCACCGGACCGGATGTCAGCCGCCCCGGAACGACGGAAGGATGTCGGTGACGGACACGGCCCGCAGGTCGCCTACCAACCTTCCTTGCACGTCGGTGATGACAAGGCCTCTTCGCGCTGCCTCCCGACAGAGCGTTTCCAGCCGCGGATCTGCAAAGCTCGTTGGCGGATCGTACGCATGCACCTGGAGGCCTGCGACCGCCAGCAGGCCGTCAGCAGACTGCTGGTCGCGGTGAGCGGCCGGGCCGCAAAGACCAGCGAGCGCCGTTCGCAATGGGGAGGTCCGGGACTTCATGGCGGTACCTGTGCAGGGCACATCATCGTGCGTGCCACCGCAGAGCCGTGCAACTCGAAAGGCCGGATCTACCCCCCGCCGAAATCGGCCGTCGAGTCCCGTTCAAGGGCTGCTCCGCGGCGCGAGCCAGAAGACTGAGCGGCTCCTCGCCGCAGCGACTGCTGCGTCAATCCTCGAGTTCGGGGCGCCATGCGCGCACGACGGCTCTGAACTCCGCCTCGTAGCCCATGCTGTCGGGATAACGATGAACCCGGCCAATCAAGCCAAACACGACAGTCATGTCGGCCACGATGGCGGTATCCAGGGACCAAAGCGACGTCAGATCGAATGCACCACAACTGCCCGAGTTCCACCAGGCGAGCAGGAAGTCAGCCACCACGCGGCTTTGTCCACTGTCGCGCTGGGCATGCGCCAAGAGGCGATCAAGCGCGGCCAATTCTTCTGCTGTAGCTGGCTGCGACGCGTGATCGACCGCGGCAGCGAGCATCGCCTTGGCGATGACTGCATCGGGTTGCCGCGGCGGCGTGATCATGAATTGGCTCTCCAGGCGGGCGGGCGGGGACCGGTAGCGAAGATCGTCGCGATGATGTTCGACTCGCACAGATCAGGAACAGTGGGCATTGTGCTTGGCGGACGGGCGAATCACACACTGACGCGCCCGCGTTGCGCCCGACCGACGGCAGACCATTCAACGGTCGGATGAATGGTCGGCGAGGCTCGCACCTTCCGCAAAGCGCTGTGCCATGTCACTGGCCAGCACTTGCCCGGCAGCATCGAGGGTGGGCAGTTCGACTGCCGGCGAACCGTCGACATGCATGGGACCGCCGAAGTCGCTATCGTAGAAATCACCGGCGTGCTCGCCCTCGGAGTGGTAAGCGTGGAAGTCGGACTTGGTCAGATCCACGCCAAGCCTCGCCGCGAAGTTCTGGTAAGCCCAGGCCTGCAGCGCCGCACCCTTGCCGGCGGCCTCCTCGGCGAGTGCGCGCAATGCGTCGACATCGCCTTCACGGGCCAACTGCTCCAGGGCCCAGGCATCGCCCTCGTGCGCCAGGTCGTCGAGCGCCTGGCGCGAGCCCTGTTCGACAGCGATCCGTAGCCACTTGTGCCGCCGCTGTTCGGTAGGAGCGAGCTCGGACATTCGACGCGGATCGACCTCGCCCTTGAGGCCTTCTGCACGATCGTAGAAGCTTGCGTCCTCGAACGCGCTCGCATACTCGGCGGCGGCTTGGCGCACCCCACCGAGCGCCGCCAAGCGCAGGTGGTGCTCGTAGGCGCGGTACTTTGGAGCCTCGAGCAGATACTGGTCGGCCCAAGTCTGCTCGACTCTGGTCAACACACGGCCCTTCATCGATTCTTCGTAGAGATAGGGATTCGGCTTCTGGCAACGAAACGCGCAAGCGATCTGGTGGTGAACCCTTGGGTGGAGTTCGCGCGAGGCCAGGTCATCGAGCAAAAGCGGCGAACGAGAGAGGTTGGCCGCTGGCGACGGCGGCGGCACCGAGGCCGGTTCATCCTCGAAGTCCAGGTTGTCTTCGTCCCCGCCGTCATCGGTCCACTCATCGGGCCGGCTGTCCGAAGTGCTCCCAACCAGCGGCCGGGTGAGGGCGTCGATCGACTCCCACCGCAGGGCACCGATGCGGCGCTCCTGCACGAGCGAGTACACGGTCGACGCCGCGATCGAGCATGCATGCTGAGGGATGTTCAGCTGCAGGGCCCGGCCTGCGAGCGATGGCCCGTTCTCAGGGCCGAGATCTCCGATGCCCGCATCGCTCAGGACACAGTCGGCGCGAAACGCTGCCCACGATCCGTAGCCGAAGGCCGCAGCGAGAAGCTCGTGGACGTGGCTGCGCGCGACGGAAATGCCGCAGGTGGTTTGGAGTTGGTGGTGCGCAGTGTGCGCGAGGTTCTTGACGGTCATACGTCTTCCTTTGCCGTGAGCAACGTCGCAACAGGTCGAGCGCACACGTTTAAAGACCCGGCGACGAAGCCCGGTAGGGAAGAACGTTGACGATGTAGGGAGAGGCCTTTTTCTACTCGCGTGCAAGTACGGTGGGCACCTTACTTTGCATTCTACGCAAGGCGGTCTGGGCTTCAAGGGGGTGTTCGCATCGGACGTCAGTCGCTCCATCCGCACCGACCGGCACATGCGAATCAGCACCAACAATCGGAGACACTTCCTGGCATGCGCCGGTAACCGGCCACCCACAAGAGCAACACTGGAGGAGGACTGCCCATGAAACTGCCGCAACGCCCCAAGCGATTCATCGTCATCCCGCGGCCCTCGACACCAGCGGTCGCGCCGACCTCGCTGCAGACGATGCGCCTGATGCACCTTGGCCCGCGCCCGCCTGCCAAGACTGCAGTAGCCAAGAAGGCGGCTCCGGCCGCAGCTTCGCGTGCTGCGCGAGCGGCAACAACAACGGTTTCTTATGGTGCGCCGGTCAAGGTGGTCAACCGTTCGCCGGCCGACGGGGCGTTGCTGCTGGAGCCTCAGGATCACGTCACGCTGGATCGCTTGAAGGCGCAGGCACCGCAGGGTGCGAAGGTGCTGGAGGAGCAGTGGTACAGCCTGGAGCGGCCGGCCAGGCCGTGGTCCACCCAGAGCGCGGCGCTCAAGAAGCCGCGGCTGCGTGCCGGTCACACCGTGACCTGGTCGGTGACCGTGGTGCTCGACGGCGGCCAGCGGCGGCGCCTGCCGGATGCGCTGGTCACCGTGATGACCGACGAGGACAAGGGCATTGGCGTCGAAGGCACGACGAATCGGTACGGCAAGGCGAGCTTTGTGCTCAGCGACAAGACGAAGCGCGTGGATGCGATCTACGTCGACCCACTGCATTCGGGTTGGCCGATGCGCCTGGCCGAGGTGCTTGTTGTGCCCGGCGGCGTCGAGATCGCCGTGGTACCCATCGACCTGGCGGTCGCCGACGGGCGCGGCACGGTCTACGGCAAGCCGGCGGCGGGTTCAGGCAAGACCGTTCGGATCGCGGTGGTCGACACCGGGGTGGGGCCGCACAGTGCGCTCAAGGTCAAACGCGGACTGAACACTACCGCCGCCGAGTCGGGGCGGCGGTTCCGGGACGAGGACGGGCACGGGTCGCACGTGGCGGGGGTGATTGCCTCGGCAGCGGCGGGCTGGCGCCGCGGCGAGGCCAGCGCGGTCGAGCTGCATGCCTACCGGATCTTCGAGTCAGGCGACCCCTACGCGTCGAGCTTCGCGATCGCTGCGGCGATCAAGGATGCGGCCAACCAGGGCTGCGACCTCGTCAACCTGAGCATCGGCGACAGCATGCCCGACGACGGCATCCGCGACGCGGTCGAGTTCGCCTGGGCCCGGGGCTGCGTCTGCATCGCGGCCACAGGCAACGACGGCAAGGGGCAGGTGGACTACCCGGCGCGCTACACGCAGGCAGTGGCCGTTTCGGCGATCGGCCTCATCGGTAGTTGGCCGGCCGGCACCTACCTGGACTGGACGCTGAGCGCCTCGCGAGGCAAGGCGCTGGGCGGACAGGAGAGCTTCCTCGCCAGCTTCTCCAACCGCGGCGCCAAGGTGGCGCTGACGGCGCCTGGAGTGGGGGTGGTTTCCACCATCTTCTCCAGCCGCTGGGGGGTGATGTCGGGCACCTCCATGGCCACGCCGATCGCCACCGGCGTGCTGGCGCGCCGGCTCGCCGCGAGCCCCGCCGTGAAGGACCTGCCGCGCGGCGCCGCCAGGTCGGCAGAGATCGTGAAAATGGCCCTGCAGGCGGCCGAGGACATCCATTTGCCCGCAGGTATGCAAGGCAAGGGCTTGGCCCGATAATCCGGGCACCATGAGCCGCTACGTCTTCTTCAACAGCGATGCCCAGGACGCCAAGGTCCTGACGGCGGCCAAGAAGACTGCGCGCTCGCGCGGCGCGACGGTGGTCAAGTCGCTGGCCGGCACGATGCTGCTGGAGGTGACGCCGGCGCAGGTGCCCGAGGTCGCGCAGGCCTTGCCGGGCTGGCGCTACTCGGTCGAGCGCAAGACGACCCGGGTGCCCGAGCGCAAGCCGCTGGAGCGCTCCAAGGCGCGAGGCGCACTGGCGGCAGCTGCCAAGGGCTAGATTCTGGCCCTGCGGGGTTCGAATCCCGGACCGCTACGCCTCGATTTGCGCCTCTCCGGGTGCAAATTTAAATGAGCGACGATATTAGTTATGTCAACTTATCGGCGCGTTTCGCATGCGAACACGCGCCGTCGCGAGGTCGTTGAGGCACCACTTGGAGCGCACTCCCGTGCGGACTGCCCATCCGGTTAACCACGGGATCGCCTTGGCACTCACCTTCGTGTGACACTCCCAGTGTTCAAAATGCTGCGCCGCAGCGGAGGACTGAACTGGGGCCATGACGATGACGACCGCCACCAAGACCGCGACGAAGAGCCGACCGAAGGTGCTGACCAGCAGGAACGCTGCTGGTCTGGCGTCGCTCGGGGTTCAAGCGCCGACCGGCCCTGGTGTGATGCGCCTCAGCGATCCGGCCCTGAAGCCCGACATTGCCAAGCTCAAAGAGAAGCTTCGCAGTGACCCGGCATTCGCCCTCAAGACACTGCAGAGCGCGGGCATCGCAACGGCGACTGGAAAACTCACGAAGCGGTTCAAGGGCTGATAGAGCCGGCCCGGCCGTATGTGGGACCTCTACAAGTTCCAGCCCAGCTTCGTCCTCGGGTTTCACGGCTGCGACAAGTCCGTCGCAGAACGAGTGCTTGCAGGTGCCGGCAAGCCACATCTTCGACGCAGCACAAACCACTACGATTGGCTCGGCAACGGCATCTACTTCTGGGAGTCGAGCCCAAAGCGTGCCATGGAATGGGCCGAGTTCGTGCGGGACAACCCGTCCGTCTCGAGCGGCAAAGTAGAGACGCCCGCCGTGGTGGGCGCGATCATCGACCTCGGTTACTGCGGCACACTGCACGACCGCGCCTTCCTGAGCGAACTTCGCCAGGCCCATGACCTTCTGAGCCAAGCTTCGACGTCTGCCGGGGTTCCGATGCCGACGAACGCCGGGGGACGAGACAAGCCGCGCCGCCAGTTGGACTGCGCGGTGATCGAGTTCATGCACACGATCCGACAGGCAGAAGGGCTGACGCCGTACGACACCATCCGGTCGGTATTCAGCGAGGGCGATAACCTTTACCCCGGGACCTTGTTCACCGAGAAGAGCCACATCCAGTTGGTGGTACGGGACGAGCGCCGTATCCGCGGGTACTTTCGGCCAATCGAGGAGTAGCGCTACTTCCGCTCGGCGCGCGCCACGTGCGCCGCGGCAGCACTTACATCGGGCACGGGACGCATCCGGACGTCTCTTTGATCGGCAAGCGCCTCGATCTGGGCGAGTACCTGTCGCCTCACGGGATGTCGATGATTGCCGACCAAGACCAGTTCGAAGGAACCTGGCCTCTCTTCCGGCAACAGACCAATGAACCTCGGCCGCTGGCTAACGAAACGACGCAGCGCCTGCAGTTCGTAGAGTTTGCCGAAGGCCCGCTCGGCACTGCCTTCGATGCCCCGCTGACTCTCGGTCAGTTGCATGAAAAAGCAGGCAAGGTTCTGTCCGAGGAAGTCGACACGAAGAGGCTGACTGTTGTCGACGATGTTCAGCGGCCGATTGAAGCGCGGCACCAGGTGTTCCGTCCGCGGATTGCCCTTCACGTGTTGCCTGACACGCCTCACGATGTTCGATGCCCGCTGCTGAGCAGGCAACGAGTAAGCCGACATCAGTTGGTGCAGGGCGCTCTGTTCCTGAAGCAGAAAGGACGACGCAGCTTCGACGCTCTGAGCCGTGAAGGCGTCCTCGCGCACGAGTTCGGCAGTCTCGAAAGGTGGCACCCAAGGCCCCGGATCCATCGCCGACCAATGCTCGGCCAGGGACCTGCACATGGCCTGCGCCAAAGTAGCCAGTGCCACCCCCGCACCGCCGAAAGCGTGTTCAGCCTTCTCTGCATCGAGCGCAGTCCGAATGTGTACCGATCCGTCCAAGAGTTGAAGGACGACACCGGCGGTGACCCGCTCGCTCGACACTAGCCCAGGGCTGAACTGAATGAGCGCCCTTCGGCCGCTCACTCGCCCGGGTTCGGCAAGTTCAGTTGAGGATGTCCCAGGCGATTGCACAGTAGTGTGTGAGTGATGAGAAGTCGGTTTCGAACGAAGTTCAGCAACTGAGTTCGTTCTCGCTTTGTGTGCCAGCGTCGAACACCGGTCGCCGCGATCGCCTCCTCGAGATTTAGGGCAAGCGTGTTGTGGTTCAGCCAGTGCTGCACCCACTTCAAGTGCTCCGCGCGATCGGCCGGCGGGAACGCGGACTCGATCATCGTGGCCAGCACGTTGGGAAAGGCCTGCTCTTGAAGGGACTTCAGAGACGACGCCTCGGCCGCTTTGCCGCCAAGTGCCTGGGCGTGATCAATCAGCCAGAGGTTCTGAGCCGCAAAGACGATGTTCCCCAGATTCCGATCGGGGTTGGCCATCCACTCGTCGAACGCTGTCGTCGGCAACAGCTGCCTCCAGGTCATCACGAGACGTAGTGCATGCTCGCTGTCTTCGCGCAGGAGTTGGGCACAACTGTCTCCTCCGACCGAGGCACTTCCGAACGCCAAAGTCGCGTCCGCCTCCTGGTCGATCAGCCGCGACGACGGTAGGTCACCTCGCCGAATCTTGACGATCAACGGTTCGGGGACCGGTAGGCCGATGGCGCGGCCGATCACCGCGCATACCAGTTCCGCAACGATGTGCCGGGCGGTTCCGATTCGCAAGTAGAGAGGAACGTCGTCGTCCTGTCCCGATTCGGTGTATCCCGTCCCAACCCAGAGCTCGTCACTGCGTCGCCTGGGGCTCCGGCGCTTGACGCGTATCGCGCCCTTGTTGAGCCGGAGCACACGTACAGGCGCAAGCAACGGTAGCGCACCGATCGGTTCAGGACCCAGGTCCCGATCCAGCAGCGTTATGCGCCGAATGGCCTGTTGGGCCGGGACGATTCTTTTCCGCTGTGATTCGCCAAGCACGTGGAATTCTTGAAGGATGATGCGGCTGCTTGCACTGCGCGAGCAAATCGCGCAGATCTTTTGGGCATTGCTTCGATGGTCGGAGCGATGCTCGCCAAAGCGACTTTAGCCGAGGCGACAGCACCTACACCTTCTCTTGCCACCGGGAGGCGCCTAGTGGAAGTCACGGCTCGCCGTCGACAGCCCACCGAGTAGCGCCGTCAGATCCTCGACATGCCCCGCGATCAGATTGCGCACGTCGCCGTCACGCTGCCAGGTGCCCTTCACCGCCATCAGCTTTGAACGCAGCAGCGGCCCGCGCAGCGGCGCCTTGAGCTTGGGCCGCACGATCACCTGCACGCTCCCGGTCTCGTCCTCCAGGGACACGAACATCACGCCCTTGGCGGTCTCCGGCTGCTGCCGCACCGTGACGATGCCGCAGGCCCGGGCCAGCCGGCCGTCGGGCAAGTCGTGCAGCTCGGCCGCCGTGCACCACCCCTGCTTCGCCGGCACCGGTCGCAGGAATGGCCAGCGGATGCCGGCTCATGCTCGCGTTGGCGAGTGGTTACAGCCTGCCACAGTGGTCGATCGGAGACTCATCGACCGGTGACGCTCAGCCGGGAAGTGGCCCTGCGATCCAGTGCCGCGGCCATTGGCACTCCAAGTCCTTGCACCATCGAGAGTCCCACCGGTCACGGTTGTGCCGGAGACCTTGGGCACGATGCATCTGACCTGCGCGTGATTCCGCTCAAGCACCGACTCGGTGCTGCCGATATTGAGCGAGTACGCGGCAATAGGAGGCCGCGGTCAGCGCAGCACCCTTGCGCCGTTGACTTCCCGACCATCAACAGCCGGATCAATCCCAAAATGTCAGCAGTCTTGTCGTCCAGCCGTCCCGTGTCCACGCGAAACGACAAGGACCGCGGCAACTCTGACGGCTTCTTTGCTCACCATGGTGTCTGGGCGCCGGGGGTGCGACTGTTCCGTCGGCTGCGCTTTTCGGCCAAAGCACTGATCATTTCTCTGGCATTCACGGCACCTTTCCTGGGTGTACTGGGGTGGCAGCAGGTGTCGGAGTACAACCACCTGCTGGAGGCTCGCATGGAGGCGACCCGACAGCACGTCGAAGTCGCCCATGGCTTGATCCGGTGGGCGCAGGCCAAGGAGGCCAGCGGGAAACTGCCCCGCGACCAGGCGCAGCAAATGGCGCTGCAGGCGCTCTCAGAACTGCGCTACGACAAGAGCGAGTATTTCTGGGTCAACGACATGCAGCCTCGGGTGCTCATGCATCCCATCAAGCCGGAGCTGAACGGCAAGGACGTGGGCGACGTCAAGGATCCGAACGGACTGGCGCTGTTCAAAGCCTTCGTCATCAAGGTGCGCGAGAGTGGCAAGGGCTTCGTGGCATATCAATGGCCCAAACCCGGTAGCGACCGCCCTGTGGACAAGGTGTCGTACGTGATTGGCTTCGAACCCTGGGGCTGGATCGTCGGCTCCGGCGTGTACACCGGTGACCTGCATGATGCGGCCCTGAAGAAGGCCGAGTGGACTGCCGGCATCGTGGTTGCGTCGCTGCTCTTCGCGGCCTACCTATTCCTGTGCTTCTACCGGGTGATGGAAGGTGGCCTGCGCGAGACCCGACGCCACTTGCGCGCCATGACCCAGGGCGATCTAACTACCTCGCCCTCTCCCTGGGGAGGCGACGAGGCGGCCCAGCTGATGCTCGAACTCCGGGACATGCAGGACTCACTGCGTGGCATGGTCTTGCGCGTGCGCCGCTCCAGTGACGAGATCGTCCATTCAAGTAGCGAGATTGCCTCGGGTGCACTGGACCTGTCCGCACGCACGGAGCAGGCGGCGGCGAACCTAGAACAGTCGGCTGCCTCGATGGAGGAGATCGCCTCGACGGTAAAGAGCACCGCCGAGAGCACGCAGGAGGCGTCGCGGGTGGCGCGTCACAACGCCCAGACTGCGTCCGACGGCGGGCGTGTGATGGGCGACGTGGTGAGGACGATGGAAGGGATCCGCGCTTCGTCCTCGAAGATCGGCGAGATCACCGCCACCATCGACAGTATTGCCTTCCAGACCAACATTCTGGCGCTCAATGCAGCCGTGGAGGCTGCACGTGCCGGAGATCAGGGCCGCGGGTTCGCGGTGGTCGCCAGCGAGGTACGGGTACTGGCTCAGAGGAGCGCGCAGGCCGCACGTGAAATCAAGGGCCTGATTGCGAGCAGTCTCGAACAGGTCGAGGCTGGAACGACGGTCGTGCGCGGCGCAGGGTCGACCATCGAGGAGATCGTTTCTTCATCTCAACGTGTGGACCGGCTGCTCGGGGAAGTGGCCACGGGCGCTCGCGAGCAGAGCTTGGGTGTCGGGCAGATCGGGCAAGCCGTTCAGGAACTCGACCGCATGACCCAACAGAATGCAGCCATGGTGGAGCAGACCGCCGCGGCGGCCTCCGCCATGAAGGAGCAGGCCCACACGTTGGCCGACGAAGTGGCCCGTTTCAAGATACCGGACGAGCTCGCCCTGACGGAAGCCTCTCGCCCGGTCACTGATTTCGACTTCGACAAGGCCATCGAGGCGCACCGCCAGTGGAAGGTTAGGCTCCGCAAGGCGATTTCAGACCGCGACAAGTTGGACAGCGACACCATCTGCCGCGATGACCAGTGCCCGCTCGGCAAGTGGATTCATGGCCCTGGCGGCGCGCAGTGGGGTTCGCGGCCGTCGTTCGTCGAACTGATGAAGAAGCATGCAGAGTTTCATCGAACCGCCGGCTCGGTCGCCAAACAGATCAACGGCGGGCACTATGCGGAGGCCGAAAGGCTCATTGGATCGGGATCGCAGTTCGCCCTGGCGTCCAACGAAGTCGCGACCATTCTGATGCGAGCCAAGCGCGGGCTCTAGTCGCCCGCGGCTCAGGCACCACTGCGTGACGTGGCGCGCCGCAGCGGCACGATTTGCGCTTCACCTTCTTCGAGGGTGCCGACCCTCCAGCCGTAACAAGCGCGGGCGCATCGCCCAAGACCTTCAGCTGTCCGTTGGTCGAGTCCAGGCATCTTCATGTCACGAGCCTACAGTTGCGCGGAGGGCAGTCGATGGCAGGGCCGCCGGTGGCGTCGGTTGTCGGCAAGATGCCGGGCGCTGCGTCGATCATCGATCGTGAGCACCGATTTCCGATCTTGCGATCCATCACCAGCGATCGAAGGTTGGCGCTATCGCGAAACACAACCCTCGTCGTCGCACGCTGGCCGTGCTGTGCCAGTTCCGACGCGATCTAGGGACACCGACGCAGCGACCGGTGTTCTTTCCGCCAGCAACTGCCCGATCGCTGCGCCCAGCACCAGGTCGTCGACAACCCCAAAGCGGTGCAGTCGCGCGCGGCCCTGCCGATCGAACAGCACGACACTGGGCGTGCCATTCAGGCCCCACTGCGCCATGGTGACAGGCAGCGGCCCCGCCTCGGCGGCTCGGTCGATGCCTATCGGGAATGGCAACCGGTATTCCTGGATGAAGGCCTGCAAGGCCTGTGACCCCATCACGTCGTGATGCTCGAACACCGTGTGCAGCCCGATGACCGTCACTGCCTCGCCCTGAAACGCCTCATGCACACGCAGCGCCTGGGGTAGGCCGTGCGACACACACGCCGGGCACAGCATCTGGAACGCATGGACCAGCACGACGCGCCCTCGCAGGTCCTTCAGTTCGATGGGCCTCGGGGTGTTGAACCAGTGCGAGGCCTGCCACCCTGGCAGGCTGGTTGCCTGCCCGGGTGGCGATGGGGTGCCCGCACGACCCGGCGTTGCAGGCGACGGCATCAGAACTCCCCGTCCTTGATGTAGGGGTGGCTCCACAGGATGGCCTGCAACAGCACAGCCTTCACCCACGCCGCGTGCATCTTCTCGACGTCCGCCGCTGAGGCCCCTTTCTTGGCGAGGAAAGGCTTCAGCGTCGTGGTGATGGGGATGGTCAGCGCGGGCAGATAGCGAAAGTCCACTTGTGCGGGACCATGAGCACCGTCAGTCTTGTTCTTCTTGACCCGGTTGTGGCGCAGGCCGATCTCGTACTGCCAGTCCAGCCAGGCCTGGTCGTACTTCGCGTCGGCGGTGTCCAGGATCCACAGCGCAAAACGCTTGCGGACGGCGGCCAGGTAGGCGCCGTCCGGCTGGCCGCTGCGCGTGTCGCCGAAGAACACCACCAGCTCGGGCGTCGAGGCCACGAAGCCGTACCAGACATCGAGGATGGCCTCGGTCTGGTCGGCGAGGATGGCCCGGCTCTGGCGCAGCGCTGCCACGTCGTCGGCGCCGAACAGCATCGACTTCTGCAGCGCCGCCAGGTCGGCCATCGAGTACGGCGCACGGGCCAGTGTCGACTGGCCCAGCGCGTAGCCGGGTGCACGGCCTTGCGGCGCTGCCGCGCCGGCATCCGCCACCACACCGAGCGTGGTGGCGGCAAGCAGCAGTTTCAGCATCGTCATGAACAACTCCTGGTGTCTTGGGTTGGAACGGGTCTGCCGACCCGGATGTGATTGCGCAACGTCCCCAGTGTGTCCCCATCATCTGTACCATGGATGCTGTGAAGTACTCAAAACACCATCCATCGTTCAGAACGGAGGCAGCGACCCCGGCCCTCGCCATTGATCGACTTTCCGGTCTGCTGGATCGTTTCCGCGTGCGGGCCCACCTGTTCCATGCCGGCGCCCTGTGCGGCACGACCGTCTTCGACGCGAAGCCGGGCCGCGCCTTCCTGCATGTGCTGCGCCGCGGCGAGTTGGTGGTGACGCACGGCCATGTCAAAGGCCTGAAACGCCGTGTCGTCGTGAACGAGCCGACGCTGATGCTCTACCCCCGGCCGGTGGCGCACACCTTCCATAACCCGCCGCGCGACGGATCGGATTTCACGTGCGCCACACTCGACTTCGATGGTGCCGAGCACAACCCGCTGGTGGTGGCGCTGCCAGCTCTGGTGCTCGTCCCGCTGGATCAGGTCGATGGCCTGCAGCCCGCGCTCGACCTGCTGTTCGCCGAGACCGACCGCGTGCGCTGCGGCTCGCGACTGCTGGCCGACCGCTTGTTCGAGGTCGTGCTGATCCAACTGCTGCGCTGGCTGATCGACCACCCGGGCGCGAGCGGCGTCGGCAGCGGCCTCATCACAGGGCTGGCTGATCCCCGTCTGGCCAGGCTGCTCGTCGCGCTGCACGCGGCGCCCGCCGAGGCGTGGCCGCTGGAGCGCATGGCGGTGCAGGCCGGCATGTCGCGCACGGCGTTTGCCGTGACCTTCAAGCAGGCCATCGGCGCCACGCCAGCGGGCTACCTCGCCGACTGGCGACTGACCCTGGCCATGTCCGAACTGCGTGCGGGCGGATTGCTCAAGGCCGTGGCCGACGCGGTGGGGTACGGCAGCGCCACGGCGCTGTCCAAAGCCTTCAAGCAGCGCTACGGTGTGGCGCCGCGAGACTGGCGCAAGGCGGACCAGGGGCAGCACGAGACCTGACCAGGGCCTAAGGCTACGTCGGCCTCGACGAACCCCGCCCCACCCCGATGCAGGCCAGCCCCGCAAACACCACGCCGGCCGCCACGGCCCGCTTCTGCCACCGCGTGCGCTGGCGAAACACGACCAGCGACATGGCGGTCGCCAGCACGATGTACGCATTGGTGTCGGCCACCACCTCGGCTGCGGAAAGCGTGCGCATGGCCTCGATGACCAGGGCATCGGCCACGGCGACGCTGAAGTAGCCGACGACGCCGATGGCGGTGCCGATCCACGCTAGTGCGCCCGGCACCTCCCCGAAGGCGGGACCCATGTAGCAGATGCCGCATAGTCGTATAGTAGTAAGTATTTAATGACTTACTAACGACGCTCGGGACCCCCTCATGCAGATCCGGCACTCCACCGAAGAACGCCAGGCAGAGATCGTGGCTGCGGCGCTGCGCCTGGCGCGCGAGTCGAGCCCGGCCTTGATCACCACCAGCGACATCGCAGCGGCCATCGGCGTCACGCAGGGTGCCGTCTTCAAGCACTTTCCCACCAAGGACGCCATCTGGCTGGCGGCCATGCGCTGGGTGCGCGAGACCCTGCTGCAAAAGCTGCAGGCCGCCGCGGACGACGCGGTCACGCCCCTGGACGCGTTGTCTGCGATGTTCCGCACGCATGTCGAGTTCGTCATCGCCCACCCGGGCGTGCCCCGGTTCATCTTCCATGAGCTCCAGCAACCTGCCGACTCCGCGGCCAAGAGCGAGGTACGCGCCGTGCTCCAGGGTTACCGCAAGCTGCTCGTCGGTCAGTTGAATCTGTCGATCCAGGGCAAGCTGGTCAGCCCCGAACTGGACGCCGAAGCCGCTGCGACGAGTTTCATCGGCCTGATCCAGGGACTGGTCATGCAATCGATGCTGACTGGGCGCACGGCTGCGATGCGCCAGCAGTCGGATGCCCTCTACGCCCTTTACAGGCGCAGCCTCGGGGAAGCCTCATGAAACTCTCCTCCATCGGCATCCGCCGAGTCGTCCTTGGGCTCCTGGGTGTCCTGCTGCTGGCCGCGTTGGCATTCGTGGTCATTCGGTCAGGGCCGCTGGCGCCGACGCGCGTCACGGTCGTGCAAGCAGCCGAAGGCCGGCTCACGCCTGCTCTGTTCGGCATCGGCACGGTCGAGGCAAGGCGCAGCTACCTGATCGGTCCGACGGCGGCCGGCCGTGTGCGCACCGTGACCGTGGACGTCGGCAGCCTCGTCAAGGCGGGCCAGTTGCTGGCCGAGATGGATCCGGTCGACCTGGACGAGCGCACGGCGGCGCTCGACGCCGCAGTGGCGCGTGCCGGCAGCGCCATGGCTGGCGCGGATGCCCAGCGCCGCGACGCCCTGGCGCGCCAGGCGCTGGCGGCCGTCAACGCGCGTCGCACGGTCGAGTTGGGCCAACAGAACTTCATCAGCGCCAATGCCGTCGAGGCCCGGTTGCAGGAGCAGGCGTCGGCCGACGCGGTTGTCACCGCGGCCACTGCCAACGTGGCTGCGGCCCGACAGGATCAACAGCGCCTGGCGGCCGAGCGGGCTGGACTGCGCCAGCAGCGCGCCAACGTGCGCCTGCTGGCCCCTGCCGACGGCGTGGTGATCAGCCGCGATGCCGAACCCGGGTCGACCGTGGTGGCCGGGCAGGCCGTGCTGCGGGTGATCCAGCCGTCGTCCCTGTGGGTCAGGGTGCGGCTGGACCAGGCCCGCTCGGCCGGGCTGACGGCGGGTCTGCCGGCAAAAGTGGTACTGCGTTCGAACCCCGGGCGCGCCGTCGCCGGAAAGGTCGCGCGCGTCGAAACCATCAGCGACAGCGTGACTGAAGAGCGCGTGGCCCAGGTCAGCTTCGACCAGGCACCCAGCGACCTGTCGGTGGGAGAACTGGCCGAGGTGACGCTGTCCCTGCCGCCGACCGCCAACGCCGTGCTGCTGCCCAATGCGGCCATCAGGCGGCTGCAGGCGCAGATCGGCGTATGGACGCTCGACGGCGGCGACCTGCGCTTCGCGCCGGTGCGCACTGGCCTGACCAGCCTGGAGGGCCAGGTGCAGATCCTCGAGGGCGTCAAACCCGGCACGACAGTCATCGTGTACAGCGAAAAGGACATCGGCGCGCGCAGCCGCATCACGGTGGTCGAGACGCTGGCGGGGCAACAGCCGTGATCAGCCTGGCCGGCCGCGACATCCTGCATTCGTGGGGCAAGTTCGTGCTGACCGGCATGGGCCTGGGCCTGTTGATCGGCGTGACGCTGACCATGGCCGGCGTCTACCGCGGTATGGTCGACGACGCGCGCGCACTGCTGAACAACAGCGGTGCCGATCTCTGGGTGGTCCAGCAAGGCACCCAGGGCCCGTACGCGGAATCGTCCAGCCTGCGCGACGACACGGTGCGCAGCGTGCTCGGGCTGCCCGAGGTGGCACGCGCTGCCAACGTCACCTACCTGACGATGCAGGTACGTCGCGCATCGGCGGGTGATGCTGCGCCCAGCAGCGACAACGACGACGTGCGCGCCATGGTGGTCGGCTTCGAGCCCGGGCAACCGGGCGAACCAGGCTACCTGGTGGCGGGCCGGCACGTCACCCGCAGCCACTACGAAGCAGTGGCCGACGTTCGCACGGGCTTTGCCCTGGGCGAACGCATCCGCATCCGCCGCCACGGCTACACCGTGGTCGGCTTGACGCGACGGATGGTCTCGTCCGGCGGCGACCCGATGGTCTTCATCCCGCTGAAGGACGCACAGGAAGCGCAGTTCCTGAAGGACA
>CAZBUU010000076.1:0-16171 GCA_964495125.1 uncultured Rubrivivax sp. | reverse complement strand
TGCTGGACCGCAAGCGCCCGCTGTGGAAGATGCATGTCTTCGAGGGCCTGGCGCCGGGGGCCAATGGCCTGAAGCGCGTGGCGCTGTACACGCAGCTGCACCATGCCGCCGTGGACGGTCAGGCGGCCGTGGCGCTGGCCAACGCCATCCTGGACGTCACGCCCGAGCCGCGGGCCATCGAGGTCAAGCCCTCGCGCCGCACCAAGACCTTCCGGCTGGAGATGACCGAGATGCTGCGCGGCGTGCTGGGCAACCAGGCGCAGAAGGTGGCCGAGATCGTCCGCAACCTGCCGGCCACGGTGGGCACGCTGAAGAACGCCGCGTCGTCGGCCGTCGCCGGTTCCTCGCTGCTCACGGGGGAGAAGGGCGCCGGCAACCTGTCCCTGGCGCCACGCACGGCGCTCAACGCCTCGGTCACCACCGGCCGTGCCTTCGCCACCGTGACGCTGCCGCTGCCGGAGCTGAAGGAGATCGGCCGCGCGCACGAGGCCACGGTCAACGACATGGTGCTGATGCTCTGCAGCACGGCGCTGCGCCGCTACCTGGCGAAAAAGCGCGCGCTGCCGCGCAAGAGCCTGGTGGCCGCGGTGCCCATCACGCTGCGCGAGAAGGGCGACACCACGCCCGACAACCAGGCCTCGATGAGCCTGGTGAACCTGGGCACGAACATCGCCGACACGCGCAAGCGCCTGGCCCATGTGAAGGCGGCCACGGCGGCCATGAAGTCGACCATGGGAAGCCTGAAGAGCATCCTGCCCACCGACTACCCTTCGCTGGGCATTCCCTGGCTGATCGAGGCCGCCACGGCGCTGTACGGCAAGGCCAAGGTGGCCGACCGCATTCCGCAGGTGGCCAACCTCGTCATCAGCAACGTGCCCGGGCCCGCACTGCCGCTGTACATGGCCGGCGCGCGCATGCTGACGAACTACCCCACGTCCATCGTCGTGCACGGCCTGGGCCTGAACGTCACGGTGCAGAGCTACGACCGCAGCCTGGACTTCGGCCTCATGGCCGACGCCGCGGCCATGCCCGACGTGCACGACTTCGCCCAGGCGCTGGAGGTGGCCTTCGACGACCTGCGCTCGCTGCCACGCCCTGGGGAGCCCGACCCCGACGCGCCACCGCCCGAAGGCCTGGTGAGCAAGGCCACGCGGCGCGTCGTGGGCGGCGTGGTGGGCGGCGTCACCGGCGCCATGGGCAAGGCCGCGCGCTCGCTGGTGGGCACGGCGGTGGACGCCGCTGTCTCGCAGGTGACACGCAGACCCAGGGCTTCTGCCCCGTCGAAAAAGCGCCGCGCCGGCTGACAATCTGCCGCATGTCGAACCCATTGAAGTGGCGCCGCCCGGGTCGGCCGGCGTCGCACGAGCGGCCCGAACCGAACCCGTTCGCGCCCCTGGACGCCGAAGAGCTGGTGGCCGCCCCCGGTCCCTGGCTGATGATGATGGAGGCGCGCGCGCCCTGGGAGTACGCGGCCATGCTGGCGGCGTCGCCCTGGCTCAACAAGCTGCCGGTCGGTGACGGCCACCCCGTGATCGTGTTCCCGGGCCTGGGCGCCTCGGACATCACCACCGCGCCGCTGCGCAACTTCCTGCAGCAGCGCGGCTACACACCCTACCCGTGGCACCAGGGCTTCAACTTCGGCCCGCGGCACGGCGTGCTGGATCGCTGCCGCGATCAGCTGGCGCAGGTGGCTTCGCGCCACCGCGAGCGCGCCAGCCTCATCGGCTGGAGCCTCGGCGGCCTGTACGCGCGTGAACTGGCCAAGGAGCAGCCCGACCACGTGCGCTGCGTCGTCACCCTGGGCACGCCGTTCTCGGGTCACCCGCGCGCCACCAACGCCTGGCGTTTCTTCGAACTCGTCAGCGGCCAGGCCACGCACGACCCCGAACTGCTGGCGCAACTGCGCGAGCCGCCGCCTTGCCCCACCACGTCGATCTACAGCAAAACCGACGGCGTGGTGGCCTGGAAGTGCAGCCTCAACGACGCCGCGCCGCTCACCGAGAACATCGAGGTGCACGCCAGCCACGTGGGCATGGGCATGAACCCGCTGGCGCTGTACGCCATCGCCGACCGCCTGCGGCAGGACCCGCAGGCCTGGCGCGCCTTCGACGCCAAGGGCGCGCGCAAGTGGTTCTACAAGGTCACGCACCACGCCCCGACGCTGCAGACCGGCGGCATGTTCTAGGCCACCGGATGCAGATCGTTGCCAACGGCATCGGCATCGAGGTGGACGACCGCGGCCTGCCGGGCGGCGAGCCGCTGCTGCTGATCATGGGCCTGGGCATGCAGCTGGTGGCCTGGCCGGAAGAGCTGGTGCAGCACCTGGTGACGCGTGGCTTCCGCGTCATCCGCATGGACAACCGCGACGCCGGCCTCAGCCAGGGCTTCGACCACCTGGGCGTACCCAACCTGCCGCTGGCCGCCATGCGCCACCTGGTGCACCTGCCGGTGGGGGCGCCATACCTCATGGCCGACATGGCGGCCGACGCCCTGGGCGTGCTGGACGCACTGGGCATCCCGGCGGCGCACGTGTGCGGCGCCTCGATGGGCGGCATGATCGCCCAGCACCTGGCCGCCCGGCACCCGCAGCGCGTGAAGAGCCTGACGCTGGTGATGACGACCACCGGCTCGCGCCGGCTGCCGCAGCCTGGCCTGCGTGTGCGGCGGGCGCTCATCTCGCGGCCCGACGGCAAGGACGAAGGGGCCGTGGTGCGCCACCTGGAGCAGGTGCTGAAGGTGATCGGCAGCCCCGGGTACCCGCCCGACCCTGCGCGCCAGCGGCAGCGCCTGCAGGCCAGCGTGCGCCGCGCCTGGCGCCCGCAGGGCACGGCGCGGCAGATCGTGGCCGTGGTGGCCGACGGCGACCGTTCGGCGCTGATGCCGCTGATCGAGGCGCCCACGCATGTGATCCACGGCGTGGCCGACCCCCTGGTGCCGGTGGCCTCGGGCCACGACCTGGTCCGGCGCATCCGCGGTGCAACATCCGACTTCATCGACGGCATGGGCCACGACCTGCCGCTGCAACTGCTGCCGCGCATCGGCGACGGCATCGCGGCCAACGCGGCCCGCTCAGCGCGCTGAATCGGCGTACGGCGACTTCAGCGCCGCGTGCCCAGCCACACCACGGTGGCCACCACGATCAGCGCACCGGCCACCTGCACCGGCGCGATGGCCTGGCCCAGCAGTGCCCAGGCCAGCACCAGCGCGAACACCGGCTCCACGTTCATGATGGCCGAGTTGCCCACCACGCCCAGGCGCGGCAGCACGGTGAACATGATCGTGAAGGCGGTGCCGTAGAGGAAGGTCAGCGCCAGCAGGCCCACCCAGCCGGCAGGCGCCTCGGGCAGCTGCGGCCCGCCCTGCAGCGCCAGCCCGCACGCGGCCAGCACGCCGACGATGGCCATGGTGCTGAAGGTGCGCACGCGGCCGTCCAGCGTGCCGGCTTCGTGCTGCGTCAGCACCAGCGCCAGCCCGAAGGTGGCCGAAGCCGCCAGCGCGAAGGCCACGCCGGCGCCGATGCGCCCCCATTGGCCTGCCGCGCCCAGGCCGGACGCGGCACCGAACACGTCCAGCGCCAGCGCCAGGCCCACCAGCATCACCGGCATGGCTTTCAGCACGCGCGGCTCGGCACGGTGGCCGTAAAGCACGCGCGCCCACAGCGCGGTGGACAGCGGGTAGGTGTTGAAGGCCAGCAGCGCCAGCGCCACCGGCAGCCGCGCCACGGCGGAGTACAGGCACAGGCTCTGCACGGCGATCAGCGCGCCGATGGCGGGCAGCACCCGCCGGTGCTTCGCTTCCAGCCGCCAAGGCACGCGGTGCGCCAGCAGGATGGCGCCCACGATGAGCGCCGTCACGCCGCTGCGGAAGGCCACGGCCGTGGTCACGTCCACGCCATGGTTGAAGGCCAGGCGCGCGGCCACGTGGTTGCTGCCCATCATCAGCGCGATGAGCAGCAGCGTGGCGAAGGCCGCCAGCGAAAGGGCGCGGGGGGTCGTCACGCCGGCTTCACGGCGGGTACGGTCGCGCCAGCGGCTCGCCCAGGAACAGCCCCTGGCCCGGCCAGCGCACCGACTTCCAGTAGGCCTCCAGCAGCGTGTCGCCGGCGCGGTAGCGCTTGATCAGCACGCTGGCGCGCGGGAACTTGTCGATGACCGCGCAGGGTTCGTCCACGGTGCCGTAGGTGGCGGTGGCGCCGGCCTTCAGCCACTCGGTGGCCGGCATCTGCCCCAAGCCGTCGGGCAGGCGGCCGCCGTAGCTGGTGAGGTGGTCGGCGGCGGCGCCGGGCAGCCAGTTGTTGGTGGCGATCTGCGGCACCACTTCCAGCCCGGTGAAATAGAACAGCACGCCGCTCTGGTTGGCGACCACGTTGCTGCCAGTGCCGGCACCGTTGTCCTGGTAGTGCAGGGTGATGCCGGCCACGCTGGTGCGGGCCAGGGCCTCGAAATCGAGGTAGCGCACGCTGCGCGCGGCGTCGGTGGTGCGCACCAGCCAGGCATGGGCGGCCGTGCTGCCGCCAGCCAGCGAGGCGTCGGCCGCCACGCCGCGGGCGATCAGTGTCTGCGCCTCGGCCAGCGTTCCGGCGCCCAGCATCATCGCCGGGCGCATGGCGTGGTCGGTGAAAGGACGGCGGCTGGCGCTGTCGTAGTAGGGCGAGGTGGCGGTGACGCCGCAGCCGTTGGCGCACCAGCGCGTGTCGTAGCCGAAGGCCAGCGCGCTGGTCAGGCCCATGGCACAGGCACCGGCGACGCGCGAAGGGCGGCTCCAGGTCACCAGCAGCGCCTGCGCGCCCGTGGGCACGCGGGCATCGACGGCGGCCTTCAGCGTGGCGAAGGCCTCGGGGCTGATCTGATCGCCACTGACGTCCACCGGCACGGCCACCACGTTGGCCGCGGGCACGCCACGCGCGGCCTGGTAGGCGCGGGCGATGCTCTCGCTCAGCGCATCGCCTTCGGCATACAGCACGGCCAGCTGCTGCGGCCCGAGGGTGACGGCCGCCGGGTTGCTGTCGCCGCCACCACCCCCGCCGCCGCCACAGGCCGCCAGAAGCGCCACCAGCCCTACCAGGAAGACCGAGCGGTTCATGCGCGCTTGCGGGGGCTCGCCGGCTGGGCCTGCGTGAACGCAGCGCGCTCGGCCGCCGTGCGTTCCAGGCGGCGTGCGATGCTGCCGCAGACCAGGTCGCACAGGGCGTAGACCGAGGGGTCGGCGATGCTGTAAAGGGCGCTGGTGCCGCGGCTTTCCCGAACCACCAGGCCGTGCTGCGTGAGCAGCGTGAGGTGGCGCGAGATGTTGGCCGCGCTGGAGCCGCACAGTTCCGCCAGTTCGCCCACGCTGCGCTCGCCTTCGCGCAGCAGGTTCAGCACGCGCAGGCGGTTGGGTTCGGACAGCGCCTGGAAATACGACGCCACCTGCGACAGCGCTTCGTCGGGCAAGGTCTTCATGGGCTTCAGGAACTGGGGCGAGGCCTCGATTGTGGCTGCGCGAACCCGAGTGCGTGCACCGGGGGCCGGCCCCGGTGGCTTCAGCCGGGCGCCAGGGACGCCGCAGCCTCCCGCAGCACCTGCGCCGATCGCGCCAGGGCCGCACGCTCGGCGTCGTCCATCTGCGGCAGCAGCACCTCCGTTCCTCCGTTCTCTGCCACCAGCGTGGGCAGCGACAGCGCCACGCCCTGCAGCCCCAGCGCTTCGGCCGCGGCGCCTGTCTGCACGCGTGACACCGTGAGGATGCGTCGCTCACCGCGCAACAGGCATTGCAGCAGGCTGGCCGCCACCAGGCCGATGGCGTGGTTGGTGGCGCCTTTGCGCCGGATCACCTCGAAGGCGGCCTGACGGACGTCCTGGGCGATCCTGAGCTCCGAGGCGGCCGTCCAGCCTGGCCACTGCCGTACCGGCACGCCGCCCACTTGCGCAGCCGACCACAGCACCACCTCGGAATCACCATGCTCGCCCACCACCTGGGCGTGGATGGAGTTGGCCGCCGGCCCCAGCTGGCGGCCCAGCATCTGGCGCAGCCGGGCGGTGTCGAGCATGGTGCCGGTGCCCAGCACGCGCGAGTGCGGCAGGCCGCTGGCCTGCTGCATCACCAGCGTCAGCACGTCCACGGGGTTGGTCACCATCACCACCGTGCCAGCGAAGCCGGCCAGGCTGCGGCCGATCTCGGCCACCACGCGAGCGTTGTCGCGCAGAAGCTCCAGGCGCGACTGGTCGGGCCGGCCATTGCGGCCGGCGGCGACCACCACCGCCTGGCACTGGCGCATCTCCTCCAGCGACGCGCTGCGCACGGCGCAGTCGGGGTAGAAGGCGGCGCCGTGGGCCATGTCCATCGCCTCGCCTTCGGCGCGCGCGGTGTTCAGATCGTGCAGCCACAAGGCGTCGGCCACGCCCGAATGCAACGTCGAGATGGCCACGCTGGTGCCCACGGAGCCCGTGCCGATGATGCCGACCTGTCTGAGCATGCTGTCCTGCCTGTGTTGCCGATGCGACCACGATACGCCGTGGGGCCTGGGCCATTGATTACGATGCGCTCGCCGTCTCCGGAAAGCCCCCGTGCAAGCCCCTGAATCCCCCAGCCCCTGGCGCCTGTCCGTCGCCCCGATGATGGACTGGACCGACCGCCACTGCCGCTGGTTCCACCGCCGCATCACCCGCCGCGCACGCCTGTTCACCGAGATGGTGACCACGGGCGCCCTGCTGCACGGCAACGTGCCGCGCCACCTGGACTTCGACGCCAGCGAACACCCCGTGGCGCTGCAACTCGGCGGCAGCGAGCCGGCCGACCTGGCCCACTGCGCCAGACTGGCCGAGCAATGGGGCTACGACGAGGTCAACCTGAACTGCGGTTGCCCCAGCGAACGCGTGCAGCGCGGGGCCTTCGGCGCCTGCCTGATGGCCGAGCCGCAGCTGGTGGCCGACTGCGTGGCCGCCATGCGCGACGCCACATCGCTGCCCGTGACGGTGAAGCACCGCATCGGCATCGACCGCAGCGAGAGCTACGACTTCGTGCGCGACTTCGTCGGCACCGTCGCCGAGCGCGGCGGCTGCCAGGTCTTCACCGTGCACGCCCGCAATGCCTGGCTCAAGGGCCTGAGCCCCAAGGAAAACCGCGAGGTGCCGCCGCTGCGCTACGAGATGGCGTACCGGCTGAAGCGGGACTTTCCGGGCCTCGTGATCGTGATCAACGGCGGCGTCACCAGCGACGAGCAGATCGAAGAGCACCTGCGGCACGTGGACGGCGTGATGGTCGGCCGGCAGGCCTACCACGAGCCCTGGTGCATGGCTGGCTGGGATGCGCGCTTCTTCGGCGATTCCGGTCCGGCGCCCGAGCGCGACGCGGTGGAGGCCGAGGTCGTCGCCTACCTCGAACGGCTGCGCGCCGCCGGCACGCCCTGGGGCCACGGCTCGCGCCACCTCATGGGCCTGCGCAACGGCCAGCCGGGCGCACGGCGATGGCGTCAGGTGTGGTCCGACCCTGCGCTCAAGCACGGCCCGCCTGCCGAAGCGCACCGCCTCGCGATGGCCGCCCTGGCGGCGCAGAATGCCCGCGTTTCCTCTCACCTCGAAAGCCTGTCTTCATGAGTGAACCCCTGCTCGGCATCGTCGGCGGCAGCGGCCTGTACGACCTGCCTGGCCTGACCGACACCCGTTGGGTGCGCGTGGACACCCCGTGGGGTGCGCCGTCGGACGAGGTCTTCCTCGGCGCGCTCGGTGGCGCGCGCCTGGCCTTCCTGCCGCGCCACGGCCGCGGGCACCGCATCCCGCCTTCGGAGGTGAACTACCGCGCCAACGTGGCGGCGCTGAAGCAACTGGGCGCCACCGACGTGCTGTCGCTGTCGGCCGTGGGCAGCCTGCGCGCCGACCTGCCGCCGGGCACCTTCGTCGTCGTCGACCAGTTCATCGACCGCACCACGCTGCGGGCATCCAGCTTCTTCGGCACCGGGCTCGTGGCGCATGTCTCGATGGCGCACCCGGTGTGCTCGCGCCTGGGCCGGCATGTGCTGGCGGCACTGGCGCAGCACGGCGTGCCCCATGCCGCGGGCGGCACCTACGTGGCGATGGAAGGCCCGCAGTTCTCCACGCTGGCCGAGTCGCAGATGTACCGCAGCTGGAACGCCAGCGTCATCGGCATGACCAACCTGCCCGAGGCCAAGCTGGCGCGCGAGGCCGAGCTCTGCTACTGCTCGGTGAGCATGGTGACGGACTTCGACTGCTGGCACCCGGCGCACGACGCCGTGACGGTGGAGGCCATCATCCGCGTCCTGCTGGGCAATGCGCAGACGGCGCGCACGCTGGTGGCCGGGCTGGCCGGCACGATCACCGGCGACGGCACCGCGGCGGCCTGCAGCTGCCGCCATGCGCTGGACCATGCGCTGATCACCGCCCCCGAGGCGCGCGACCCGGTGTTCGTGGAGAAGCTGCGCAGCATCGCGGCGCGCGTGCTGTGAAGGTGGGTGGCGTGCCCATGCGGCCCGTGCGCGGGCTGCCCACGCGCGACGGCATCGAAGTCATCGACCAGCGGTTGCTGCCCCATCAGCTGCACGTGGAGACGCTGCGCACGGCTGCCGAAGTGTTCACCGCCATCCGCGACATGTGGGTGCGCGGCGCACCGCTGATCGGTGCCTGCGCCGCTTACGCGCTGGCGCTGGACTTGCGGCGCGACGCCAGCCTGCTGGAAACCAGCGCCGTCTGGCTGAAGACGGCGCGGCCCACGGCCGTGAACCTGGCCTGGGCGCTGGACCGGATGCTCTCGCGCCTGCGCGGCCTGGCTGAGGACGAGCGCGCTGCCGCGGCCTGGCAGGAGGCCGAGGCCATCGCCGAAGAAGATGTCGCGGTGAACGCTGCCATCGGGCGCCACGCCCTGCCGCTGCTCCAGGCCATCGCGGCCCGCAAGCCCGGGCCGGTGAACGTGCTGACGCACTGCAACGCCGGCTGGCTGGCCACCGTGGACTGGGGCACGGCCACCTCGCCCATCTACCAGGCCCACGCCGCCGGCCTGCCCGTGCACGTCTGGGTGGACGAGACGCGGCCGCGCAACCAGGGCGCCAGCCTCACGGCCTGGGAACTGGGCCAGGCCGGCGTGCCGCACACGCTGGTCGCCGACAACGCCGGCGGCCACCTGATGCAGCACGGGCAGGTGGACATCGTCATCGTGGGCTGCGACCGCGTCACGGCGCGCGGCGACGCCTGCAACAAGATCGGCACCTACCTGAAGGCACTCGCGGCGCGCGACAACGGCGTGCCGTTCTATGTCGCCATGCCGACGTCGACGCTGGACTTGTCGCTGTCGGACGGCGTCGCCGAGATCCCCATCGAGGAGCGCTCGGCCCGCGAGGTGACGCACCTGGCCGGCCTGACGCCGCAGGGGGACGTGGTGGAAGTGCGCATCGCGCCCGAAGGCACGCCGGCCGGCAACCCCGCTTTCGACGTCACGCCGGCGCGCCTGGTGACAGGGCTGATCACCGAGCACGGCGTGGTGGCCGCGGAAGAGGGCGCCTTGCGCCAGCTGATGGAGGGTCGCCGATGAGCGCCGAGACCGAACTGCGCGAATCCGCCGTGGCCGCCGTGAAGCGCCTGGACGCGCTGGGCATGAACCGCGGCAGCACGGGCAACCTGAGTGTGCGCTGGGCTGAAGGCATGCTGATCACGCCCACCGGCATGGGGGCTGACGACCTGCGGCCCGAGGACCTGGTCTGGCTTGGCTGGGACGGCACGCAGCGCGGCGCGTGGCAGCCCTCGTCCGAGTGGCACTTCCACCAGGCGATCTACCTCGCACGTCCGAACCTGCAGGCCGTGGTGCACACGCATTCGACGCATGCCGCCGCGCTGGCGTGCCTGCGTCGCGAGCTGCCGGCTTTCCACTACATGGTGGCCGTGGCTGGCGGCGACTGCGTGCCTTGTGTGCCCTACCAGCTCTTCGGCACCGAAGCGCTGTCGCAGGCCGTGGCAGGCGCGTTCGTCGACCGCGACGCCTGCCTGATGGCCAACCACGGCCTCGTGGCCGGCGGCGCCACGCTGGCCAAGGCGATGAAAGTGGTGCAGGAGATCGAGTCGCTGTGCGAGGTCTACCTCAAGGCGCTGGCCGTGGGCGAGCCCGCGGTGCTGTCGCGCGCGGAGATGGCCGCCGTGATCGAGAAGTTCGCCAGCTACGGCAAGGCGGCGCGGGCCGGCTGAAGCCATGCTCTTCGACCCGGCTCGTCACGAAGCGCTGGTCGAACAGGCCTGGGACGAGGGGCGGGTGCGTGCGCTGCTGGCGCACATCGTCGCCGACACCGAAGCCCGTTTCGACGATGCGCTGGGCTGGCCCGCCCACCCCAACGACCGCAGCCCCGGCGACGACCCGGCCCACATCGGCCCGTCGCTGTACTACGGGCAGTGCGGTGTGATCTGGGCGCTGCGCTACCTGCAGCGCGTGGGTGCCGCAGAACTCCAGCGCGAGTGGCGCGGCCACGCCGACCGCCTGGTCGTTCGCACGCGCCAGTGGCTGGGCGAGGACGCCGAGCGCGAAGCGGCCTCCTTCCTGATGGGCGAGACGCCGATCGAACTGCTGCGCTTCGACGACGAAGCGCAGGCGGCTTTGGCGCGGCTGTCACAGCTGATCGATGGCAACGACCACCATCCGGCGCGGGAACTGATGTGGGGCGCCCCCGGCACGCTGCTGGCAGCCTGGTTCCTGCACCAGCGCACGGGCCAGGAGCGCTGGCGCACCGCCTGTGGCCGGCAGGCGCAGGCCCTGTTCGCTTCGCTCGAGCCCTTCGGCGCGGCCGGTTGCCTGATCAGCACGCAAGACCTCTACGGCAGCCACAGCACCTACCTCGGCGCCGCGCACGGCTTTGCCTCGCTGGTGGCCCCGGTGGTCCGTGCCCGCGCGCTGCTCCCGCCGGACGACTGGCAGCGCTGGCACGACACCATCGCGCTCACGCTGCGCCGAACGGCCACCTGGCACGAGGGCGCGGTGAACTGGCGCCCGTGGGTGAAACCGCCTTCGGCTCGGCTGCCTCTGATGCAGTTCTGCCACGGCGCGCCGGGCATCGTGCTGGCGCTGGCCGACATCCCCGGTGACACCGTCGACGACCTCCTGCTGGCCGCTGGCGAAGCCGTGTGGCGCGCTGGCCCGCTGGCCAAGGGCTCCAACCTGTGTCACGGCACCGGCGGCAACGGCTACACCTTCCTGCGCCTGTTCGAACGCACTGGCGACGAACGCTGGCTGCAGCGTGCCCGCGCTTTCGCGATGCATGGCCTCGCACAGACGCTGGCCGACGAGCAGCGGCACGGCCGCCTTCGCTATTCCTTGTGGACCGGCGACCCGGGCTTCGCCGTCTACCTGTGGGACTGCCTGCGTGGCCGCGCGGCGTTTCCCACGCTGGACGTGTTCTGACTCAGCCGCGCTCCGGCCAGGTGGCCAGTAACAATCCGGCCAGCGCCAGGCCGAAGGCCGCGACATGCGCAGCGCCGAAGCTCTCGCCGAGCACGGCCACGCCCACCAGCGCTGCGGCCACCGGCAGGAGCACCGTGAACACCCCGGCGCGCGACGAGGGCACGTGGCGCAGGCCCTGCATCCACAGCCACACCGTCACCATGCTGGCGGCGATGGCGTAGAAAGCCAGCAGCAGCCAGGTGGACGCGCCCACGGCCGCGAAGTCGAAGCTGAGCGCCTGCCACAGCCCCAACGGCGTCACCAAGGCCAGCCCCCACAGGTTGATGAGCGCGCTGATGCGGCGCGGTGACACGTTGCCGGTCAGTCGTTTGCCGATGACCACGTAGGACGCCTCGCAGAGGACCGCCGCCAGCAGCAACGCGTAGCCCAGCACCGAACCGCCGCCACCGGGCCCGGCGTTGCGCGCGAAGGCCAGCAGCCCGATGCCCAGCACCGCGCAGCCGATGGCCGCGGCCATGCGCGGCCGGATGCGTTCGCCCAGGAACAGGCGCGACAGCACGGCCACGGCGGCGGGGATGCCGGCCATCGTCACGCCTGCGGCCAGCGCCGAGGTCATGGCCACGCCGTAGAGCATGCAGATGCTGAACAGGAAGTTGCCGAGGAAACTCTCCCAGAACAGCAGCCAGCGGTCGTGACGAGACAGCGGCGCATCGCCGTCGCGGCGCGGCACCCAGTGCAGCATGGCCACCGCGGCGATGCCGAAGCGCAGCCAGGCCAGCAGCAGCACCGGGAACGCGGCAACCAGCAGCTTGGACAGGCCCACGTAGCTGCCCACGAGCGCCATGCTCGCGGCGAGGCTCGCGTAGGCCCACCAGGGTGGGCGGGCCGGCACCGTCAGTGCAGGCGGCGCAGCGCGCGGCGCAGCGTTTCCACCAGCTGGTCGATCTGCGCCGGCTCGATGATCAGCGGCGGCGACAGCGCCACGATGTCGCCCGTGGTGCGCACCAGCACACCCTGCTGCCAGCAGTCGAGGAAGACGTCGTAGGCACGCTTGGCCGGCGCACCCGGGATGCCGGCCAGTTCGATGCCGGCCACCAGCCCGAAGTTGCGGACGTCCACCACGTGCGGCTCGCCCTTGAGCGAGTGCACGGCCTGGGCGAAGAGATCCTGCAGCCCTTGCGCCCGCGTCAGCAGGCCGTCCTCGGCATAGGTGTCCAGCGTGGCCAGGCCGGCGGCACAGGCCAGCGGGTGGGCCGAGTAGGTGTAGCCGTGCGGGAACTCGATCGCGTTCTCGGGGCCTTGCATGAAGGCGTCGTGGATCTCGTTCTTCGCGATCACCGCGCCCATGGGCACGGCGCCGTTGGTGAGGCCCTTGGCGCAGGTGATGAGGTCGGGCGTCACGCCGTAGGTCTGGGCCGCGAACGGGTTGCCGGTGCGGCCGAAGCCGGTGATGACCTCGTCGAAGATCAGCAGGATGCCGTGCCTGGTGCAGATCTCGCGCAGGCGCTGCAGGTAACCCTGCGGCGGGATCAGCACGCCGGTGCTGCCGGCGATGGGCTCCACGATGACGGCGGCGATGGTGCTGGCGTCGTGCAGCGCCACCAGGCGTTCCAGGTCGTCGGCGAACTCCGCGCCGTGCGCCGGCTGGCCGACGCTGAACGTGTTGCGCGCCGGGTCGTGCGTGTGGCGGATGTGGTCCACGCCGCCCAGCATCGTGCCGAAGAGCTTGCGATTGCCGACGATGCCCCCCACCGAGATGCCGCCGAAGTTCACCCCGTGGTAGCCGCGCTCACGCCCGATGAGCCGGGTGCGCGAGGCTTCGCCGCGCACGCGGTGGTAGGCCAGCGCCATCTTCAGCGCCGTCTCCACGGCTTCCGAGCCGCTGTTGGCGAAGAAGACCTTGCCCATGCCCGCCGGCGCCAGCGCGGCGACGCGCTCGGCCAGTTCGAAGGCCTTGGGGTGGGCCATCTGGAAGGGCGGCGCGAAGTCCATCTCGGCCGCCTGGGCCTGGATGGCCTGGGTGATGCGCTTGCGCCCGTGGCCGGCGTTCACGCACCACAGGCCGGCCACGCCGTCCAGGATCTGGCGGCCGTCGCTGTCCCCGTAGTGCATGCCGTCGGCGCGGGTGAGCAGCCGCGGCGCCTTCTTGAACTGGCGGTTCGCCGTGAACGGCATCCAGTACGCGTCCAGGCCCGTGCTGCCGGACACTTCGGCGGCTTGCATCAGGGCGGGATCGATGGCCTTGTTCATGGCGGCTCCGTGGGCGAGGGGGAGCCGCGGATGATGCCTCAGCCGCCCTGCAGGCGGGCCGCTGCGGCGTCCTGGATCGCCTGGGCCTGGCGCTTGGCCACCGGGTAGATGAGCGACTCTTCCAGCGCAATGTGCTCGTGGTAGAGCGCCGTGAACACGGGCAGTGCGGCGCGCAGCATGGGCAGGTCGTACCAGTTGTAGCCGGCGGCGATGGCCTCGATCTGCGGCGACAGCTCGCGCCAGTCCTCCTCAATCCAGCCGTGGTCCTGCTGCAGGCGCTTGACGTGATGCACGAGTTCGGCATCGGCGCTGGCGAGCAGGCCGGGGAAGACCTGGCGCTCTTCCTGTGCGTGGTGGTCGCGGCCGGGGCCGCTGAAGAACTCCAGGATCTGGCGCGCGCTCTGCGCGGCGGCTTCGTCGCTGCCGCGGTCGTCCAGCTGGTCGAGCAGGCGTTCGAAGGCGCCCAGCATCTCCAGCGCCGCGGCATGCGTGCGGTCCAGCGTGGTGAAGTCCGGCATGGCCGGAACGGGCGGACGGGCGGGGCGGGCGGCGCGTGCGACGTTCATGCTGTCTCCTGACGGTTTTCACCATTGTTCGCGGGTGCCACGGGGGCGGCTTGCGCGGGATCAAGCCCGGGCGGGCGTCGCAGGGTGCATCTTTCCGCATCGCACAAAACCGCTTCCGCATCGTGAAATCAAGGACGGTTGCAGCGCAGCAAAAGTCCACCAGATGAGAGAACGTCATTCCATATCGCGGGAAACGCTTCTAAGTCATTGATTTTACTTTGTCGATTCTCATGTCTTATATAAGACATAAGTCATGACAAGCGGCGAGCGGCTTGGTACGCTGACGTCGTCGCTTCCCCGTTTTCCCACTCACGCAGGAGTTACTCCATGACGACCCCGACCCGCCAGCAACAAGCCGCAGCCCTCGAGAAGGAATGGGCGACCCACCCCCGCTGGAAGGGCATCCAGCGCGGCTACACGGCCGACGACGTGGTGCGGCTGCGCGGCTCGGTGCCCATCGAGCACACGCTGGCCCAGCGCGGCGCCGAAAAGCTGTGGAACCTGATCAACACCGAGCCCTTCGTCAACAGCCTGGGCGCGCTGACGGGCAATCAGGCCATGCAGCAGGTCAAGGCCGGTCTGAAGGCCATCTACCTGAGCGGCTGGCAAGTGGCCGGCGACGCCAACAGCAACGGCGAGATGTACCCCGACCAGAGCCTGTACGCCGTGGACTCCGTGCCGAAGGTCGTCAAGCGCATCAATGCCACCTTCAAGCGCGCTGACGAGATCCAGTGGAGCGAAGGCAAGAACGACATCGACTACTTCGCCCCCATCGTGGCCGACGCGGAAGCCGGCTTCGGCGGCGTGCTCAACGCCTTTGAGCTGATGAAGTCGATGATCGACGCAGGTGCCGCCGGTGTCCACTTCGAGGACCAGCTGGCCAGCGTCAAGAAGTGCGGTCACATGGGTGGCAAGGTGCTGGTGCCGACGCGCGAAGCCGTGGCCAAGCTGGTGGCGGCCCGCCTGGCGGCCGACACCATGGGCGTGCCCACCATCCTGCTGGCGCGCACCGACGCCGAAGCGGCCGACCTGGTGACCAGCGACGTCGACGACAACGACAAGCCCTTCCTCACCGGCGAGCGCACGGTGGAAGGCTTCTTCAAGAGCCGCAACGGCCTGGAGCAGTCCATCAGCCGCGGCCTGGCCTACGCGCCCTATGCCGACCTGATCTGGTGCGAGACCGGCAAGCCCGACCTGGCCTTCGCCAAGGCCTTCGCCGACGCCATCCACGCCAAGTTCCCGGGCAAGCTGCTGGCCTACAACTGCAGCCCCAGCTTCAACTGGAAGAAGAACCTCGACGACGCCACCATCGCCAAGTTCCAGCGCGAGCTGGGCGCCATGGGCTACAAGTTCCAGTTCATCACGCTGGCGGGCTTCCACGCGCTCAACTACGGCATGTTCGAACTGGCCTACGGCTATGCCCGCGAGAACATGTCGGCCTTCGTCGAGCTGCAGCAGAAGGAATTCGCCGCGGCCGACAAGGGCTTCACCGCGGTCAAGCACCAGCGTGAGGTCGGCACCGGCTACTTCGACGAAGTGACCCAGGTGATCCAGTCCGGCCGCTCGTCCACGACCGCCCTGACCGGCTCCACCGAGGAAGCGCAGTTCGCCTGATCCGGCCGGCTTGCCGCGCTGTACCGACCGCCCGCGAGCGTCATGCTCCCGGGCGGTTTTTCTTTCTGGATCGCTTCCGGCGTCCCATTCCGGAAAACCCGATGCCATAATGCGCAATTTCAAGCACGCGGCCCCTTCGTACCCGTGCGATCCTGGAGACACCCATGAGCACCCAGAACTATGGCGCAGGCATCGAAGTCCTCGCCCCGGTCACGTCCGAATTCGCCCCGATCCTGACGCCCGAGGCCGTCGCCTTCATCGCCAAGTTGCACCGCGCTTGCAATGCCCGGCGTCTCGAACTGCTGGAACGGCGCCGGATCCGCCAGAGCGCCATTGACGGCGGCAAGCTCCCCGATTTCCTGCCCGAGACG
>CAZBUU010000075.1:0-16331 GCA_964495125.1 uncultured Rubrivivax sp. | reverse complement strand
TTGAAGAGCTCGGCGGTGTCGCTGCCGAGATCACGCGCCTGGAAGGTGGTGTAGGTGACGGGCGGCCGCGCGCTGCGGCGCTCGATCATCGTGAACAGCAGGTCGGCGTAGGTGTCGCCCTGCGGCGCATGCAGCACGTAGTGCAGGCCCTGCATGGCCGTGGCCACGCGCATGGCGCCGATGTGCGGCGGGCCTTCGTAAGTCCAGAGCGTCAGTTGCATGATCAGGCAGCCTTCACCGCATTCACTGCGGGCTTGGCCAGCAGAGTCCGGCGTCGCAGCGGGCGCGCGAAAAGTTCGGCCAGGTCACCCGCCTGCTCGAAGCCGTGGATGGGGCTGAAGACCAGTTCGATGGCCCACTTGGTGGTGAAGCCTTCGGCCTCCAGCGGGTTGGCCAGGCCGAGGCCGCAGACCACGAGGTCGGGTCGCTCGGCGCGGCAGCGGTCGATTTGCCTGTCCAGGTGCTGGCCTTCGCTCAGGCGCACGCCCTCGGGCAGCAGTGCCAGTTCCTCGGCCAGGTGTTCGCGGTGCAGGTAGGGCGTGCCGACCTCGGTGAGCACCATGCCCAGTTCGCGCGACAGGAAGCGTGCCAGCGGCGGCTCCAGCTGCGAGTCGGGGAAGAAGAAGATGCGCTGGCCTTCCAGCAGCGCACGGTGGCGCGCCAGCGCGGCAGTGGCTCTTTCGCGCGAGGCGGCGGTGGCGCGTTCGACCACCGCGGCTTCGATGCCGAAGGCGGCGGCCGCCGCCAGCAGCCACTGCATCGTGCCTTCGGCGCCCAGCGGGAAGGGTGCGGCGATGCGCCGGGCGCCGCGGCGTTCCAGTGCGCGGGCCGTGTCGGCCAGGAAGGGCTGGGCCAGCAGGTAGCGGGTGTTGGGGCCGACCGCCGGCATGGCGTCGCTCCGCCGCGCGGGCAGGAACTGCACCTGCGGCAGGCCGATGGCGGCGAACAGGCGCGTGAACTGGTCTTCCACCACATCGGCCAGCGCACCGACGACCACCAGGCCAGGCGCCTGGTCCGTGGCCACCGGCAGCGTGGGCACCAGCGCCGCCAGGCAGGCGTCTTCACCCTGCGTGAAGGTGGTCTCGATGCCGCTGCCGGAGTAGTTCAGCACCCGCGTGCGGGGCGCGAAGCGGCCGTTGAGCCGCTCCGCCGCGCGCGACAGATCCAGCTTGATGACCTCGGACGGGCACGAGCCCACCAGGAACAGCGTGCGGATGTCGCTGCGGCGTTCCAGCAAGCGGGTGACGACGCGGTCGAGTTCCTCGTGCGCATCGACCAGGCCGGCCAGGTCGCGCTCTTCCATGATGGCGGTGGCGAAACGCGGCTCGGCGAAGATCATCACGCCCGCCGCGCTCTGCACCAGGTGCGCGCAGGTGCGCGAGCCGACGACCAGGAAGAAGGCGTCCTGGATCTTGCGATGCAGCCACACGATGCCGGTGAGGCCGCAGAAGACCTCGCGCTGGCCGCGTTCCTGCAGCACCTCGGGCTTGGCGCAGCCCGTGGCTTCGGCGCGCAGGGGAATCACCGCGTTCATGCCGCCACCCCCTGGGCTGCCGACCCGGGTGCACGCTGTGCTGCTTCGTCCAGGCGCGCCTGACGCAGCTTCCACAGGAACTGCGCCGCGTTGATGGCGTAGGCCGCATAGGCCGCCAGGGCCAGCACCATCAGCGCCCGCGGCGCGAGGCTGCCCTGCCACAGCGCCACCAGGTAGGCGGTGTGCAGCGCCAGCACGAGCATGCTGAAGACGTCTTCCCAGAAGAAGGCCGGGGCGAACAGCCAGCGGCCGAAGACGACCTTCTCCCAGATCGAGCCCGTGACCATGATGGTGTAGAGCACGAAGGTCTTGATGACCACCGACACCGTGGCCGCCGTGTAGCCCTCGCCCGAACCGAGGTAGCGCAGCACCAGCGCGGCACTGACCAGGAAGACCACGAACTGCAGCGGCGCCAGCAGGCCCTGCACGAGCGTCCAGCGGCTGCTGTCTCGGAGGCGGCGCTGCTCGGGGGTGTACAGCGGGGCTCGCCGGACGGTGGCGCCGACGGGGTGCGCGGGCCGCTGGTTTCGGTTCATACGGCACAGACTAGAGGCCGGGAGGGCGTCTGTCAATTGAGATAGACGTAAATCGCGATTGACACTTCCGGACCCCCCGCGCATGATGGGCCACCTGCCCGATCTCAGCGGGAAGGTGGGAGCACTGCCCATGGCGGCCTCGGTCAGAACTGGTGGAAGCCCCAAGGCCTTGGCCAGACCCAGGCCTGGGTCATGGGTGGACAGAAGCTGGACAACTGAGCGAAACTGCCTTCCGAGACGAGCCGACGAATCTGGCGAACGGGCTCCCGGTCTGGAGATGTCATTCGGCCCCTGCGGCGGGGCCGGTGAACGGATCGGAGCGCATGCCGCCCTGCTGTACCCCTGCCCTGACGGCAGGGCTTGTTGCAACCGCAGGAGGCGGCCATGCCGGTGGTATCCATCAGGGCCCTGGGCCCACGTCTGGCGGGCTCCCCCAGGGAGTGCGAAGACGACGAAGCCGGCGAGCGACCGCACGCGGGCCAGGAAGACACGATGCCGGCCAAGCTGCGGCTGGCGCGGCTGGCCCGCACGATCGAGGCCGACGTGATCCCGCGCCTGGTCCAGTCACACCGCGTGGGTGCCCTGCCCCGGCCCGCGGCGGCCGTGATGGGGCACGTCGAGGCCGACACCTTCCTGCGCACGCTCACCCAGGGCACGGACCGCCAGCTCACCGACGCCGTGCAGCATCTGCGCGACCGCGGTCTGGCCCTGGAATCGATCTACCTCGACCTCTTCACGCCCACGGCACGCCGGCTCGGCGAGATGTGGGAAGAAGACAGCTGCGACTTCTCCACCGTCACGCTGGCCCTGGGGCGCCTGCAGCGCCTGTTGCGCGAGCTGAGCCCGGCCTTCGGAACGGAGGTCGAGCATCCGCTGTGCGGGCGGCGCGCCCTGTTCGCGCAGCCCCCCGAGGAACAGCACAGCTTCGGCCTGTCGATGGTGGCCGAATTTTTCCGCCGCGATGGCTGGGACGTGGTGGGCGGCGTCGGCACCGCCAGCACCGACCCCGCGCGGCGGGTCCGCGAAGAATGGGTGGACGCCGTCGGGTTTTCCGTCGGCAGCGACGTGGCCCTGCCGTGGTTGCGCCAGGCCATCGCACGCGTGCGTGCGGCCTCGTGCAACCCGGACATCGCCGTGATCGTCGGAGGGGCGCCTTTCATCGTCCGGCCCGAACGGGCGGCCGAAGTGGGCGCCGACGGGACGGCCCGCAGCGGCAAGGAGGCGCCGGTGCTGGCCGAAAAACTGTTGTCACGGGGGAACGCCAGCAGGAAGCAGTGACTTCCGTCCAGCCTCTGCCGGCCGGTGGTGTCGGCTTTGGTTGACAATACGCCTCGTCATCTGTCACCAAGGATCCACGTCCATGCCGAGAAGTGCGGGCGAGAAGTACGTGCTTGGATCTCTCGACGCGAAAAGCGCCACGCGGCTGCTGAACGCCTCGAGCGACATCGCGTTGGTGCTCGACGACGACGGGACGATCCTCGAAGTCATCGCCCAGGGCGACGACGCGGCCGCCCGGGTGGCCCGCAACTGGCGCGGCCAGCCGTGGGTGCAGACGGTCACCGGCGAAAGCCGCCAGAAGGTGGAGTCCATGCTGCGCGATGCACAGGCTGCCGCCGAGGCCGCCAGTGCGCGCTGGCGCCAGGTCAACCACCCGGTCGACGGCGACGACGAACTGCCCCTGCTCTACGCCACCGTGCGCCTGGAGGACGAAGACGCGCGCGGCAAGCCGCGCAGCCGCATCGTCGCTTTCGGCCGCGACCTGCGCGCCGTGGTCTCCCTGCAGCGCCGGCTGATCGACACCCAGCAGGCCATGGAGCGCGACTACTGGCGATTCCGCGAGGCCGAGACACGCTACCGCCACCTTCTGGAGACTTCGTCCGAGGCGGTGCTCGTGGTGGACGGCGCCACGCAGAAGATCATGGAAGCCAATCCCGCCGCCCGTGCCCTGTGCGGCAGCACGCGCGCCAAGCTGGCGGGGGTCGCCCTGCCGTCGCTGTTCGACGCCGGCAGTGCCGAGCGGCTGCAAGACCTGCTGGCCGCGGCGCGCACGGCCGGCCGGCGTGAATCGCAGCCCGCCCGTCTGGCCGACGGCCTGACCGAAGTCAACGTCGCGGCCTCGGTGTTCCGCCAGGACGACAACGCCTTTATGCTGGTGCGCCTGTCGCCGCTGCTCAGGCCGGTCGCGGCGGCAGCCAAGGGCGGCGCACGACGCGGCACGCCGGTGCGCAACAGCTGGGAAGCCACCTTCTCGGCCTTCGTGCAGAACTCTCCCGACAGCCTCGTCTTCTGCGACGAAGGCGGCCGCGTGCTGTCCGTCAACAAGGCCTTCCTGGCGCTGGCCGAGCTCACCAGCGAAGACCAGGCCCGGGGCCAGCCGCTGGACCGCTGGCTGGGCCGCACGGGCGTGGAACTGGGCGTGCTCATCACCAACCTGCGCCAGCGCGGCAGCGTCGGGCGCTTCGTCACCGCCGTGCGTGGCGAGTACGGCACCGAGATCGAGGTCGAGATCTCGGCCTCGCAGCTGGCCGGCGAAGACACCGTGCTGGCCTTCGCCATCCGCGACATCGAACGCCGCGTGAAGGCCGAGCCCGATGGCGGCCGCGCCATGACGCGCTCGGTGAGCGAACTCACCGAACTGGTGGGCCGCACGCCGCTGAAGGACATCGTCAGCGAAACCACCGACCTCATCGAGCAGCTCTGCATCGAGACCGCCCTGGAGATGTCCAACGACAACCGCGCCTCGGCGGCGCTGTTGCTCGGCCTGTCCCGGCAGAGCCTGTACGTCAAGCTGCGCCGCTACGGCCTCGGCAGCCTGGGCGGCGACGAGTAGGCCCTCCGACCCGGTGCCCGCCGCAGCGCGGGTGTAAACATAGGTTGACGATGCGGAGTGTCAGGCGCAATATGCGCCCATGACTTCCACGGCTCACGCCGCGCCCCTGGGCTACCCGGCTCCGTCGGCCATCGCCGAGTTGCTGAAGCCGGTGACCTGGTTCCCGCCCATGTGGGCCTTCAGCTGCGGCGTCATCGCCTCGGGCGTACCGCTGGCCGGCCACTGGGGCCTGGTGCTTGTCGGTGTGTTGCTGGCCGGGCCCATGGTCTGCGCCACCAGCCAGGCCGTCAACGACTGGTTCGACCGCCATGTCGATGCCATCAACGAACCCCACCGCCCCATCCCGTCGGGCCGCATGCCCGGCCGCTGGGGCCTGTACGTGGCGATCGTCTGGACGCTGCTGTCGCTGGCCGTGTCCGTCGCCCTGGGCCCCTGGGGCTTCGGTGCGGCTGTCGTGGGCCTGCTGCTGGCCTGGGCCTACAGTGCGCCCCCGCTGCGGCTGAAACGCAACGGCTGGTGGGGCGGTGCGGCCTGCGGCCTGTGCTACGAAGGCCTGGCCTGGGTCACGGGCGGGGTGGTGATGGCCGGCGGCCAGGCGCCGGGCACCGCGTCGCTGGGGCTGGCCGCGCTCTACAGCGCGGGCGCCCTGGGCATCATGACGCTCAACGACTTCAAGGCCCTCGAAGGTGACCGCCAGATGGGCATCGGCTCGCTGCCGGTGCGGCTGGGGGTGAACGGGGCGGCCCGCGCGGCCTGCCTCATCATGCTGCTGCCGCAGGGCGTGGTGGTGGGTCTGCTGCTGGCCTGGGGGGCGCCCGTGCACGCCATGGCCATCGTCGGCCTCATCGTCGCGCAGGCGCTGATGATGAAGCGCTTCCTGGCCGACCCGGTCCGCCATGCGCTCTGGTACAGCGGCTTCGGCGTGCCGCTGTTCGTCTCCGGCATGATGGTCAGCGCCTTCGCGCTGCGTGGCCTGTCGGGCGCGCTCGGATGAACACGGGCCTGACGCCGCTGGGCTGGCTGGGGATCGCACGGCTGGGCCTGGTGCAGGCCATGCTGGGCGCCGTGGTGGTGCTGACCACCTCCACGCTCAACCGGGTGATGGTCGTCGAACTGGCCCTGCCGGCGCTGCTGCCGGGGCTGCTGGTGGCGCTCCACCACGCGGTGCAGCTGACGCGTCCGCGCATGGGCTATGGCTCTGACGTGGGCGGGCGCCGCACGCCCTGGATCATCGGCGGCCTGGTCACGCTGGCCATCGGCGGCTTCGGCGCCGCAGGGGCCACCCTCCTGATGGCCACCGACCGCAGCGCCGGCATCGCGCTGGCCGTGCTGGCCTTCGCGCTCGTGGGCGTCGGCGTGAGTGCCGGCGGCACCTCGCTGCTGGTGCTGCTGGCCAAGCGCGTGGACGAACCGCGGCGCGGCGCCGCAGCGGCCACCGTGTGGGTCATGATGATCATCGGCTTCGCCGTCACGGCCGGCCTGGCGGGCCGCTGGCTCGACCCCTACACGCCGGCACGGCTGCTGGCGGTCTCGGGCAGCGTGTCGCTGGTGGCGGTGGTGGTGACGCTGCTGGCCCTGTGGGGCCTGGAAGGCGATGGCCGCAGCGTGTCGCCGGCCGCCCAGGCGCGCACCGACTTCCGCGCCGCCTTGCGCGAGGTCTGGGCCGAGCCCGGAGCACGTCGCTTCACGGTCTTCGTCTTCTTCTCGATGCTGGCCTACAGCACGCAGGACCTGATCCTCGAGCCCTTCGCCGGCGCGGTGTTCGGTTTCACGCCCGGCGCGTCGACGCAGCTGTCCGGCGTGCAGCACGGTGGCTCGCTCGCGGGCATGCTGCTGGCCGCCCTGGCCGGGCGCCGCGTGGCCGGCGTGCGGCTGGGTTCGCTGCGCGCGTGGACGGTGGCCGGCTGCCTGGCGTCGGGCCTGGCGCTGCTCGGGCTGGTGGCCGGCGCAGCGCTGGCGCCGTCCTGGCCCGTGCGCGTCAACGTCTTCCTGCTGGGCGTGGCCAACGGCGCCTTTTCCATCGCCGCCATCGGCTCGATGATGAGCCTGGCTGGCGGCAGTGTGCCCGCCGGCACGGCGGCACCCCGGGAGGGCACGCGCATGGGCCTGTGGGGCGCGGCGCAGGCCATCGGCTTCGCGCTCGGCGGGCTCCTGGGCGCCGTCGCCAGTGACATCGCGCGCTGGCTGACCGGCTCGCAGGCCCAGGGCTACGCCGCGGTCTTCGCGCTCGAAGCACTCATGTTCGTCGGCGCCGCCGCCCTGGCTGCCCGCATTGCCGGCCCGCACGCCCGGGCCACCGACGAGGAAGAACCCAGGCCCGGCCCATCCGCGGCCGCCCTGCCTGCTGGAGGAACACCATGAACACCTGCGACCCGACCCGCGCCTACGACGTGGTCGTCATCGGCGGCGGCCCCGCCGGCGCCACGGCCGCCGACGACCTGGCCCGCGCCGGCCGCACCGTGCTGCTGCTGGACCGCGCAGGCCGCATCAAGCCCTGCGGCGGCGCGATTCCGCCGCGGCTGATCAAGGACTTCCAGATCCCCGACCATCTGCTGGTCGCCCGCGCGCGTTCCGCACGCATGGTGTCGCCGGCGGACGTGAAGGTGGACATCCCCATCGAGAACGGCTTCGTCGGCATGGTCGACCGCGAGTTCTTCGACGAGTGGCTGCGCGAGCGCGCGGCGTCCCACGGCGCCGTGCGTCGCACGGGCACCTTCGAGCGCATCGAGGACACCAACGACGGCATGGTGGTGGTGCACTTCCGATCGCGCACCGACGACGGCCCGCGGGAAGGCCTGGCGGCCTCGGTGCGTGCGCGCTGCGTCATCGGCGCCGACGGTGCCCGCTCCGAAGTCGCGCGGCAGCGTGTGCCCGGCGCCGAGAACATGACCTGCGTGTTCGCGTACCACGAGATCGTGCGCGCTCCCGAGGTGCTGCCCGCCGACTACGATGGTTCGCGCTGCGACGTCTACTACCGCGGCGAACTGAGCCCCGACTTCTACGGCTGGGTGTTCCCGCACGGCGGCACGCTGAGCATCGGCACTGGCAGCGCCGACAAGGGCTTCTCGCTGCGCCATGCCACGGCCACGCTGCGCCAGGCCGCCGGCCTGGCCGGCTGCGAGACCATCCGCCGCGAGGGTGCCCCGCTGCCCATGAAGCCGCTGCCGCGCTGGGACGACGGCCGCGCCGTGGTGCTGGCCGGCGACGCCGCCGGCGTCGTGGCGCCGGCCTCGGGCGAAGGCATCTACTACGCCATGGCCGGTGGCCGCATGGCGGCCGAAGCCGCGCTGGCCTTCGTGACCACGGGCGACGCCCGCGCCCTGGCGCAGGCCCGCAAGCGCTTCATGAAGGCGCATGGCCGGGTGTTCTGGGTGCTCGGCATCATGCAGCGCTTCTGGTACAGCAGCGACAAGCGCCGCGAGCGCTTCGTCAGCATCTGCAAGGACCGCGACGTGCAGCAGCTGACCTTCGAGTCCTACATGAACAAGGAACTCGTGCGCAAGAAGCCCATGGCCCATGTGCGCATCTTCTTCAAGGACGTGGCCCACCTGCTGGGCCTGGCGCGCGTCTGAAGGCCCGCTGCGGCCTCCCGGCTGCAGCCGCCCGCCCCGTCCCGCGCCGCCACCCGGCGGGAGGGGAAACGCGGTGTGCCGGTTCCCCGGACCACGCCCTAGAATCTGGCGCACTCGCACCCAGGGCCGGGCCGTATTCGCCAAGGGGAGGAAGTACCCGTGAGTAGCCGTTCGCAGTCGTCGGTGCCCCCGGCGGCGGCCGCATTGAGGTAGTAGCGTGTCGCGCAGTACAGCGTTCGGCCCGTCCGATGTCACGGACGGCGATTTCGCCATCACGGGCCTCCGTGTGCAGCCGCATGGCCTGATCCTGGTCGTGCGCGAACCCCTGCTGCGCGTCGTGCAGGCCAGCTCCAACGCGGCTGCGCTCATCGGCCGCCCGCTCGACACCCTGTTGCTGGCGACGCTGGCCGATCTGGGCGGTGATCTCGAATCCCGCGTGCGCGATCTGCTGGCGGGCACCGTCACGCTGTCTGAGCCGCAGTTGCTGAAAGGCCACCTCGGCGCGCCGGGCCACGAGCGGCAGTTCGAGGGCGTCCTGCAACGCGTGGGGAGCGAGGAGCTCGCCATCGAACTCGAACCGGTGGCCGGCACGCTGCCCATCGACAGCGTCGACCACCCGGTGGGCCCACTGTTCGCTCGGCTGGGCAGCCACGTGCAGGCCTTCGGCGGCTCGGCGGCCGTGGCCACGCTGGCCCACGCCGTGGCCGGCGCCGTGCGCGAGATCACCGGCTTCGACCGCGTGCTGGTCTACGAGCTCGCGGTGCAGGGGCCCGGGCGCGTCATCGCCGAATCGCGACGGCTGCCCGGCAAGCCGCCTCTGGGCGAACCGCTGGCCGCGCTGGAGGTGCCACCGCCCGCCCGCGCAGCACGGCTGCGGCAGCGGCTGCAGGCCGTGGTCGATGTCGATGCCGAGCCTTTCGGGTTGCTGCCCCATGAACAATTCGGCCCCCTGGGGGCCTTCGACCTCAGCGGCACCTCGCTCGCCGCCTGGCCCGAAGCGCGGCTGCAGGCGCTGCGCGAGATCGGGGCCGTGGCCTCGGTGTCGGTGGCCATCGTCCGTGAAGGGCGCCTCTGGGGCCTGATCACTGGTCTGCACGGGCGCCCGCGCCACCTGCGGCAGGGTGTGCGCGCCGCGCTGGAGCTCCTGGCCGAAGCCATGGCCACGCGCATCGCCGCGGTGGAAAGCTATGCGCGTGCCCAGGTCGGGCAGCAGGTGAGGCAGCTCGAACAGCGTCTCCTGGAGGCCACGTCCTTCGACGGCGACTGGAGCAGCGCGCTCTTCGCCGACCCGCGCACGCTGCTGCAGCCCCTGGCCGCCTCGGGCGCCGTGCTCTGGCACGAAGGGCGCTGCACCACCTGCGGCGAGGTGCCGTCCGAGGACGCGCTGGCCGGGCTGCAGGCCCTGCTGTCCGAACGCGTCGCCGATGGCGCCCCCTGGCACTGCGTGTCCCTGGCCCACGAACTGCCGGCGCTGGCCCCGTACTCCGGCACCGCCAGCGGTGTGCTGGCGGTTCGGCTGGCCACGTCGCCCGACAGCCACCTGCTCTGGCTGCGCCCGGCCGCCGGCCCCTTGCTGCCCGACACCGCCCTGCCCTGGACGGGCAACGAGCTCGACCTCGCCGGTGCGCTGGGCCGCGCATTGGTGGACCTCATCGTGCAGGTGAATGCCGTGCGCATGCTGATCGCCGCGCGTCAGCTCTCGCAGCTGCGCGCCACGGTGGCCGGCGCGCAGGAGGCCGTGGTGGTGGTGGCCGACACCTCGCCGGGCGGCTTCTACGCCAACGACGCGTTCTATGCGCTGGCGGGCCGTCGGCGCGACGAGTGCACGTCGCTGGAAGCGCTCACGGGCCTGTTCGCCGATAGCGGCCTCGTGCGACGCATCGTCGGCCACCTCCGCGCCGAACAGCGCAGCTGGCAAGGCGAACTGGCGCTGCGCCGCAGCGACGGCACGGAACTGCCGGTGTCGATGCGCGCCGAGCCCGTGCCGGCGGGCATGGATGGCCTGCTGGGCACGATCTTCATCCTGGAAGACCTGACCACGGCCAAACGCATCGAGGCCGCGCGCATGCGCCTGGAAGCCGCTCTCACGCGCACCGGCCACGCGGCCCCGGCGCAATCGGAATCGCCCGAGGGCCAGGCCCTGGTGGGCGCCATCATCGCCAACGCCAGCCTGGCGGCGATGGACATCGCCGACAGCGGCCCCACGCCCACGGCCGCGCCGCTGCTGCAGGAGGTGGAGACCTCCACGCAGCGCGCCACCGCGCTGCTGGCGCGCATCCGCGCGCTGGAAGAGCGCCGGGCCTAGCGCCCGGCTTCAGGCGCTGGCCGCGTCCAGCGCGGCCATGTCCTCGTCGGTGAGCGCCAGCCGCGTGGCGGCCACCAGCTGCTGAAGCTGCGGCAGCGATGTCGCACTGGCGATCGGCGCGGTGATCCCGGGCTGGCGCATTTGCCAGGCGATGGCCACCTGCCCCGGTTCGGCACCCTGCCGGGACGCCACGGCGTCCAGCGCGGCCAGCACACGCAGGCCGCGCTCGTCGAGGTAGCGCTTGACCACGTTGCTGCCCCGCGCGCTCTTCACGGCGTCGGCTGCGCTGCGGTACTTGCCCGTGAGAAAACCCGCTGCCAGCGCATAGAAGTTGATCACGCCCACGCCTTCGGCGATGCACAGCGGCTGCAGTTCGTCCTCGAACACCCGGCGGTCCAGCAGGTTGAACAGCGGCTGCAGGCTCTCGTAGCGCGGCAGGCCCAGCGCGGCGCTGGTGCGCAGCGCCTCGGCCAGCCGCGCAGCCGTGAAGTTCGAGGCGCCGATGGCGCGCACCTTGCCGGCGCGAATGAGGTCGGCGAAACCGCCCAGCGTGTCGGCCATCGGCGTTTCCAGGTCGTCGGTGTGCGCCTGGTAGAGGTCGATGTGGTCGGTCTGCAACCGCTGCAGGCTGTCCTCGACGGCCTGCCGGATGCGCGCGGGCTTGAGCCCGCGGCGCGCCTCGTCCCAGTGCTGGTGGCCGAGCTTGGTGGCGATGACCACGTCGTCACGCCGCCCGCGGCGCTTCAGCCAGCGGCCGATGACGCGCTCGCTCTCGCCGCCCTCATGGCCGTCGGCCCAGCGCGAGTAGATGTCGGCGGTGTCGATGAAGTTGAAGCCGGCGTCGAGCCAGGCGTCCAGCAGCGAGAAGCTGGTGGCTTCGTCGGCCGTCCAGCCGAAGACGTTGCCGCCGAAGCACAGCGGCGACACCTGCAGGCCCGAGCGGCCCAGTTCGCGAAGGTCCCGGTTCATGGCAGACAGTTCCTCGTCAGTCGGCACGGCCCGAGGCCTGCAGGGCACGCTGGCGTGCATGGGCATAGGCGCCTTTCGGCACGTGCAGCAGGTCGGCCACGCGCCACAGCACATGGCGCTCGTGGTCGGCCAGGTGGCCATCGGCATAGGCCACGCGCCACATGTGCTCCACCATCCGCAGCTTCTGCGCCATGTCGAAGCGCTCGTTGATGCGCGAGGTGAAGCTGAACAGGTCCGTGGCGTCGCGGGCCGCCACCTCGGCCAGTTCCGCCAGGCGCTGTGCCTCGTCGTCGCCGAGCGCGAACTTGTCGCGCAGCGCAGCACGCACTGCCTCGCGCTCCCCGGCATGGAAGCTGGCATCGGCGCGCATCACTTCCACCAGCATGACGGCCGTGGCGAGTTGCAGCAGGTGTTCCGCTGCTGCCGGGCCGGCCTGCGCTGGCGGCGGCAGCAGACGGTCGAGCAGGTCGTTCAAGGTCTTGAGCATGTGCGCATCATGCCGTCACTGGGCGTGAACGGCTGCCCCGAGGACATCGACACCGGCCGTGGCCGCGCGGCCCCCCGGGTTGCGGGGGCGATGAGTCGTTTTCGCGGCGCAGCCTGCGTAGGCGGGATATCGGTCTTCAACATCCCCAGAGGTCTTCATGCGCATTGTCCGTTCCAACGCCCCCGTCGCTTGCCGGCGGTTCCCTGCCCTGCTGGCCGCAGGGGCGGCTTCACTGGTGATCGGCCTTCCGGCCATGGCGGCACCGGTGACGCTGCGCATCCAGGGTTCCTTCACCGCCACCAACAGCGCCGCCACGCTCAACAGTGCCGCCGCCAAGGCGCTGGCCGCCAGCGTGAATGGCAGCACCAGCTGGAACACGCTGGCCAACATCCCGCTCAGTTTCGAGATCGACCTGGACGACACGCCCTACAGCACCCAGCTTTCGAGCAACGCCTGGAACTGGTTCCTCGACGACATCACCGAGATCCGCATCCAGCTGGGCAACGCCCACTTCGCCACCCGCGGCAGCGGCGGCCAGTCGCTCGGGGCCGTGATGCTGGGCGCCACGGACACCGAGACCGCGCCCGCCCCGACGCCGGGCACGGGCCTGCTGCTGCGCATGAGCCAGCCCTGGAGCCGCGACGCTTCGGTCTCGCCGCCGCCATTCAGCTTTCCCGGCGCGACGCCCCAGGTCTCGGGGGGTGGCCAGTACGAACACTTCTTCCGCACCGCCTACGACCTGGGCCCGGGCAACCGGGTGCTCGACTTCTGGGGCACGCTCGCGAGCAACGACAGCCAGGTCGGCGGGTTGCCCACGGGCCGCTGGCAGATGGCGAGCGTCGACATCGTTCCGCGGCAGCCGGACGACACCGGCAACGCGGTGCCGGAACCGGGCACCTGGGCGCTCAGCCTGGCCGGGCTGCTGGCACTGGCGACACGGCGCCCGCGTTCCTGAGCGAAGGGCAGGTCAGGCCGGCTCGAGCAGCATCACGGCCCCTGCCGTGTTCGAGATGGGGATGTGGTACGTGCGGCTCAGTTCGCGTGCGCCCTGCCCGGCACCGGCCAGCGCGCCGCGCGCCACCAGCCAGTTCAGCAGTTCGATGCCTTGCGTGCCGGCCTGCTTGACCAGCTCATTGATGCTCTGGCGCGTGGCCCACTCGGGGTCGCCCGTCAGGCTGTCCATGAACTGCACGTCGAAGGGCTTGTTGATGAAGCCGGCGCGCTCGCCTTCCAGCTGGTGCGACAGCCCGCCCGTGCCCATCACCAGCACCTTCTCGTCGCTGCCCCAGCTGCCGATGGCGCGGCCGATGGCCTGGCCGAACTTCCAGCAGCGTTCGGCACTCGGCAGCGGGAACAGCACGGTGTTGATGCACACCGGCACGATCTTCACCGGCCACTTCTGGTCGGGCCACAGCAGCGCCATGGGCAGGGTCAAGGCGTGGTCGACCAGCATCTCCTGGCAGGTGGTGATGTCGAAGCCATCGGCCACCAGCTGTTCGATGAGATGCCAGGAAAGGTCCACCTCGCCGGTGAACGGCGCCGTCTGCGGGATGCCCCAGCCTTCGTCGGCGTTGCTGTAGGTCGGGGCGGCGCCGACGGCAAACGTCGGCATCTTGTCGAGGAAGAAGTTCAGGCCGTGGTCGTTGTAGCAGACGACGACGACGTCGGGCTTCACCTCGCCCACCCACTGGCGCAGCGGCGGGAAGCCGTCGAAGAAGGGCTTCCAGTAGTCCTCCTGCGTGCGCCCCTTGGCGATGGCGCCGCCGATGGCGGGGACGTGGGACATGAAGGCGTTGCCGATGATGCGGGCCATGGTGGGTCTCCTGGTGGGGCCGTTCAGCGGCCGGCGGCGACGAGGCGCGCCTTGAATTCTTCCTTGGTGACGCCGGTCTGCTGCGCACCGATGTCCTGCATGTCCAGCCCGAAGATGCCGGCGAACTTGGCCAGGTAGTAGGCGTTGCCGCCGGCGGCGATGAGCTGCAGCACGTTGCGCGCGCGGATGGCCTCGCGCTGCTGCTCGTCCAGGCCGAAGCGGGCGCAGTAGGCGTCCTCGTCAGCGAGGAAGGCGTCGCGGTTGGCCTTGTCGTTGAAGGAGTAGCACATCTTGTTCAGCGCATAGCCGCGGCGCGCCGAGCGGCCGTCGAACAGCGGGGTGCCGAAAATGTCGTCCTGGACCTGGCGGCGGGTCTCTTGCGCGTTAGGCATGCGTCGTCTCCTGCCGGCTTCGTGCCGGTGGCGGCAGTCTCGGCGGCGGCCGGTGCAGGATCAATGGACGGATACTCATGCCAGACATGAAGAAAACCGATGCCAAGCCCGCGGCCCGCGTCGATGCGCTCGAACTGGACGGCCGCGCCCTGCAATTGCTGGTGGCCGTGGTGGAGGAGCGCTCGGTCACCCGCGCGGCCGAGCGGCTGGCCCTGACGCAGTCGGCCGTGAGCCACGGCCTGGAGCGGCTGCGTGCCGCCACCGGCGACGCGCTGGTGGTGCGTGCCGGCCGCGGCATCGCGCCCACGGCCCACGCCGAGCGCCTGGCAGCGCAGGCGCTCGAACTGCTCTCGGGCCTGCGCGCGCTGGCCCAGCCGGCCCGCTTCGAGCCCGCGGCCTGCGCGGTGGAACTGCTGATCGCCGCCAATCCGCTGCAGCGTGATCTGCTGCTGCCGCCGCTGCTGCAGCGCTTGCGGTCACAGGCACCGCAGCTCACGATGCGCATCGTCGATTCCACCGTGCCCACGCCCGAGATGCTGCGCAATCCTGGGCTGCACCTCGTCATCTCGCCGCGCCCGCCCGAGGTGGACGACGCGCGGCACGAGCTGCTGTACGACGACCGCTACGCCGTCTTCCACGACCCCGCGCTGCGCGACGCGCCCGCCAGCCGCGCCGAGTTCGAGGCGGCCGAGCACGTGGCCGTGCTGTACGAGGACGGCCGCAGGCTGGAGATCGACCGCTTCCTGGCCGAGCGCGGCCTGCGCCGGCGCATCGCCGTGCAGGTGCCCGACCTTTCCGGCGTCGCACCCTTCATTCGCGGCACGGCGCGCCTGGCCACGCTGCCATCGCGCGCCGGCGTGCACCTGCTGCGAGGCCTGGCGCGCAGCGAGGTGCCGCTGCCCTGCCCGCCCATGCCCATGCACATGATCTGGCACCGCCGCTGGGACGCCGACGCCCTGCACGCCTGGCTGCGCGACGCCGTGCGCGCCGTCGCCGTGGGGTAACCTGCATGCAGGCGCTCCGCCTGGCTTCCGGTCTCCACCGCATGAGCTTCCTTCGATTCCTCGCCGCCGGCGCCGCGGCGGCCGCGCTGGCCGGCTGTGCCAACGTGGGCAGCCCGCTGGGCGCCTACAACGGGCTGCAGGTGCTGCGCAGCCCCCACGACGCCACCGAGACCATGAACCGCCTGGAAACGCTGGTCAAGCAGCGCGGCCTGGCCGTCGTGGCCCGCGTGGACCACGCCGCCGCCGCGCAGCGCGCCGGGCGCACGCTGCGGCCGACGCAGTTGCTGATCTTCGGCAACCCGCAGGCCGGCACGCCGCTCATGGAGTGTGTGCAGACGGTGGGCATCGACCTGCCGATGAAGGCCCTGGTGTGGACGGACGTCCAGCAGCAGACCTGGCTCGCGTGGAACGAGCCCGCCTGGCTGGTGAAGCGCCACAGCGCTGCCGAATGCCCGGCCGCCGAGGCGGTGGGCAAGGCGCTGGCGGACATCGCCGCCGCCGCGGTGTCGAAGTGAGCCGGCGCCTGCCGGCGCTCACTCGAAGCTGATGCCCCCGTTGATGACCAGCGTGGTCGGGTAGACCGCCGGCGAACCGACCGGGACGCTGAGGTTCGCCCCCACCGTCTTGCCGCCCACCGCCGGCAGCGCCGCCGTGCCACCCGTGGCCTGGAAGTCGATCTGCGACACCGGCGCCAACGCCAGGGCCGACGCCACCGTGAGGCCGCCCACGCCGCAGGTCTGGATGAGGCTGAACGAGCTCAGCGGCACGGCATAAGCCGAAGCCGCCGCAGCCGTCGGCGTCACCACCGCCAGCAGCTTGATGTTGCAGGGCGCCGGCGCGCCGGCCGTGCCGACGTTGTAGAACTTGCCCAGCGTGAGGATGACGCCGA